>NZ_JAXBLV010000244.1:0-192966 GCF_034097035.1 Gemmata algarum | reverse complement strand
AGCATTCGTTGGTTGGGCACTGACAGAACCCTATCACCACCGCTTGCCGCCGATCGGTTCCTTACCGTCGAGGAGTTGCAACCCGCGGCCGTGCTCACGCGAGGGCCAGGAGTCAACGACCGCGATAACTTGCCGCCCGCCAGCGACCAAGCCAGAAACGAGCGCGCCGGATCCTACCAAGCGTTTCCAACGAACTTCGACATAGCAAGGTTCGTGGGGCCGTTGGAGCCGCGAGTGGTCGGTTTCGGTCGTGGTGGTAATCAGCCCCTTCTGATCCTTGCCCCACGGTCCGCTCAGGGCGTTAATTTCGTTGTTCACAAGCGCCAGCAGGTCAAAGCGTAGAGGCACGAGCCGATGCGCCGCAGTTGGGCGTCGACCGCTTCGGCCTCGGTGTCTCGCTCGGCAGCGTCATCCCGGTGCGCCTGCTGGTAGGCTGCTTCGGGCACCCGTAGCGTGCGGCGGTGCTGCGTCCGGGGCGCCCGCGTGAACCTCACCGTCGCAACATGATTAATCTCGACAGATCAGCACGGCGTTTCGCTCGAATCGCGAGAGGGATGCGATCAACGCTCTCATGAAAGTATTTGCAATCTGTCACTGCGACTGCAAACGCAGAAAGCCCGCCAAACGGCGGGCTGAACGGCTACCGCAGTTACGCGAGCGTTTACTGTGCGGCGGGCTTGCTCGCGGCGGCTCGCTGCCGCTTGACCAGACGCGACTTCAAACGCGCGGCCTTGTTCTTGTGAATGTACCCTTTGGCGGCCATGCGATCGAGCATGACCTGGGTGTTCTTCACTTCAGTCACGACCTTCGCGGCATCGGTACCGGCGAGCGCCGTGGCGACTTCCTTGCGCTGGGTCTTGATCTTCTTCGCCGCGAGCCGGTTCTGGCGGCGGCGTTTTTCGGCTTTGCGGAGGCGCTTCCACGCGCTAGCTGTGTGCGGCATTAAAACCCAACCCTTGGTGAATGGTTAAGCCCCGTGCCGTCGAGGGCACGGGGCGATTCTAGATTACAAAGCCACGGCGCCGACCTTGAAGCGGACGAACCGGACCGGTTCCAGACCGGCCTTCTTCAGCGCGGCGCCCACGCTGGTGTTCGGATACTTGCCGGAGTTGGCCATCGGCTGTTCGCTGAGCACGATTTCCGACAGCCGGGTGCGGAGCTTGCCTTCCGCGATCTTTTCCAGGATGTTGGCGGGCTTGCCCGCGTTCTTCGGGTCGGCGTCCATGTCGGCCTTTACCAAGCCCTTTTCCTTCTCGACCACGTCCGCGGGGACATCGCTTGTGACGGCGTAAGGCGGGTTGAGCGCGGCGATGTGGGCGGCCACGTCCCGGAGCAACTCGTCGTTGGCGGACTCGCCCTTGCACTCGATGAGGACGCCGACGCTGCCGTCGTGGTGAACGTACGAACCGTACACACCGTCTTCGAGCTTCTGGAAGCGGTGCAACACCATCTTCTCGCGGATCACGCCGACCACCGCCTCGATCCGCGTCTGCACGGTCCCGCCGCCGAGCGGTTCGACCAGCAGCGACGCCACGTCGGCGGTTTTGGTCGTCGCGGCCGCCTTCGCGAGGTCGGCGGTCAGCGCGACGAACTGGTCGCTCTTGGCCGACGGGGCGCTCTCGCACCGCATCTCGACGATCGCGGCGACCTTCGCGGCGTTGTCCGCGAACACGCCGATACGGCCCTCGGCCGTTTCGTTGCCTTCCCGCTTGGCGGTCATCTTCGAGTTCTGCTTTTGCAGCCACTCGATGGCCTTCTCCATGTCGCCGGTGCTCTCGTCGAGCGCCTGCTTGCACAGACCCATCGGCTGGTCGGTACGGTCGCGGAGTTGTTTCACCATCTGCGGGGTCACGGCCGCCATCGCTAATCTCCGAAGTTCCAAAGTCAGTGTTCCAAGTTCCAAGTTATCCACAAACCCCGCTAGTGTCTGCTGCCCAGACGGCTAGGCGGACGCAACCGGGGGGGGGGAACAACTCGGAACTCGGAACGGTTGAATCAGACCGCGCCGGCGGGGGCGGGGTTCGTGTCGGTCGGGGGCTGTTGGGGTTGCTGCTGTTGCGGCTGCCGGGGCGGCTGCGGGGCGCGCTTCGGCAGGCCCTGCTGCTCCGGCGGCAGCGCCGCGCGGCCCTCGAGGCAGGCGTCGGCCAGCTTCGCGAGAACCACCTCGATCGAGCGGATGCTGTCGTCGTTGCCCGGGATCGGCAGGTCGACGGGGTCCGGGTCCGAGTCGGTGTCGATCAGCGCGATGGTGGTGACCCCCATGCGCTTCGCTTCCTTCACCGCGATGTGTTCCTTGTTGGGGCCGACGATGACCAGCGCGTCGGGCGGCTTGATCATGTCGCGGATGCCCATCAGGTTGCGGCGAATCTTGAGCAGCTCACGGCTCAAGGTCGAGATCATTTTCTTGGAGTGCGTCAGGATGTCGGCCGTGTCCGGCGCGAGCGCGGGATCGAGCTTGCCCGCTTCCGTCATCATGGAGGCGATGTGCGAGTTCAGGTCGACGCGGTTCGGGTTCTCCCCTTGCGGGAGCCACATCGCTTCGAGTTCCTGGAGCCGCTTGAGGCGGTTGCGGATGGTCCGGTAGTTCGTGAGGGTGCCGCCCAGCCAGCGCTCGCTGACGAAAGGCATGCCGCAGCGCTGCGCCTCCCGCTCAACGATCTCCTTCGCCTGGCGCTTGGTGCCGACGAACATCACCAGACCACCCTTGCCCACCACCTGCGAGAGGTAGCGGTAGGCGCGGAGCAGCCCGCGCACGGTTTCGCGCAGGTCGATGATGTGAATCAGGTTGCGCTTGCCATAGATGTAGGGGCGCATCTTCGGGTTCCACCGGCTGGCCCGGTGACCGTAATGGACGCCCGCTTCGAGCAGCACTTTCACGTCTACGAGAGCCACGGGAACTCCTTCGAGGACTTCGCACCGATCACGCGAGTGTTCAGCATGACGAGCACATCCCCCAAGCCGAGGAAAGATTCGCCCCCAACACGGTTTCTGGGGCGGTACGCTTCGGGTCGGGCGCGTGGCGGTAGCCCACGTGGAACAACCCGGAAGCTCGTAGTATAACTGGCACAGAAATATCGTCCAATCCACTTCCGCGCTTTCCCGGGACCGATGTCCGAACCACCCCAGCGGCCGCGGCTCATTCCCGTCCTTGACGTGATGAACGGTGTGGTCGTGCGTGCCGTCGGCGGGGACCGCAAAAACTATCCCCCCGTCCGATCCCCACTGACCCCCAGCACGGTCCCGACGGACATCGCACAGGCACTGTTGCGAAGCGTGGGAGCAGGCGAGCTGTATGTTGCGGATCTCGACGCGATCACCGGGTCTGCCCGTGTAACCCCTTCCGTCGAAGCCCTGATGGAGGCGTGCGCGGTCCCCGTGTGGTTGGACGCCGGCACGGGACGGTGGGACGTGCTCGATTGGCCGCCACACCAGAACCTGCGCCCGGTGGTGGGCTTCGAGACGTGCCGCGTGCCCGAAGTTCTGGCGGAAGCACTGCTGGAACCGCGGCAACGGCCCGTTGCGTTTTCGCTCGATCTCCGGAACGGTCAGTTGCTCGGAAACTGGCGCGCGTGGGGGTTGGCAGGTGACCGCGACGCCCTGGCCCTGACCCGCCGCGTCGTCGATATGGGTGTGCGCACGCTCATCGTGCTGGACCTCGCCCGCGTCGGCACGGGAACCGGTACCGGAACGAATGAATTAGTCCGTGCGATTCGTGCAGAGTTTCCCGACCTCGATCTGATCGCCGGCGGGGGCGTTCGTACCTGGTCCGACGTTGAGCGTCTGGGCAAAGCCGGCGCGACGGGTGTGTTGGTCGCGTCGGCACTGCACGAGGGAACGTTGGTTCTCCCGAGCCCTACAGCGTAACTCTACCGGGCATCTTCGGAAGTACTGACGTGATGCCACGCAACGCGGCTGGCATCGTACTGAGTCGGGATATCGGCTTTCGCTTCTTCCTCGTCGTCGTGGTCCATGTCCTGCACCACTTCCCAATGTTTGTTGCAGGTGAACCGGTACCAGCGCCCACCGTCATATCGGCACACCGCAAACCCGTAGACGAAACGGTTATCGGGTGAGCGTCTTTCCTGCCGTTAGTTTTCACACGGCGAGTGATGCCCAGTAGTCCCTCCACTGGGTTTCCTCGCTTCGGAACAAGGCGCGGAGGTGGCACACCGCATCGGCGCCTCCTTCGCCCCAACGCATGCCGGTGCCCTTCAGGCGTTGACCGACCACCTGCTTGCATGCGGCCTCGACCGGCCCGAGCCAATCAACCAACCCTTGGCCCGGTAACCCGGGTAGTCCATCCGGTGAACCTGATTCCCGAAGTACACCAACACCACCCGGTGGGCCTCTTGAACCGTCGGTGTGCGGCTCGACACATCGATCTCCTTCAGGTCCGCGAGCACGGCCTCGCCGCCCTCGTGCTTCAGCCGGTGGCACCACGTCTGGGCCACATCCGTCGCCTCACGTTCATCGGGGTGCAACGCCTTGGCCCACGCGTTGAGGTACTCGGCCGCGTGATAGAAGTCCAAAATCACCGCCCCCACACGCGGGAACTGGACCCGCAAGAAGTCCTCGAGCCCCGCGCCCCCATCCGAGATCGCAACCCACCGCTCGGCCCGATCCAGGCCCACCTGCGCGGCCTGATTCCGCAACGGTTGCCCCAGCACCCCGAGCCCACCAGTCAACCCGCACACATAGCGCACGTGACCCGGTTTGTTCGCATTCCACACCATCCCCACCGACGCCATCCGGCCCTCGGCACGACCGCCGTTCTCGCCTTGCATGCCGACACCCGTGGCGTCCACCGATACGTACCCCACGGTCCGGCCCTCGGCATCCGTGGACCACTCCCAATCCCGGGCCGTGCCGAACGTGTTCCCCTCACGCAACCGCTTCCCCACGTCTTCTCCGACCCGTTCCGTGGTCCGCTCGACGGTCGATTCGCTCACCCGCAACCCGCTCAACTCGGGCAAGATCTTCGTCGCCGCTTCGGCAAAGCTACCCAACGCGCCGGCCAGTGCCACGGCCTCGGTGGCCCCGCGACTGAGGTCCCCTTTCGTGAGCCCCAGTTCGGCATCCCGTGGGCAGTGCCCGGCAATGGCAGTGCTTGCACACGTAATACGCCCGCTCCACCCGCACCGGGCCGATGACGGCCACGACGGGCTTGGTTCGCCAGCGGTCGAACTTGGCGGACTCGCGGCAGTGGGGGCAGGTCTTGGAGGAACCGTGGTACCCCCTTTTTTCCGCCCCTCAAGGGCGTTCTGGAGTGCCTTGGCTCCGATCCCCAAGACGATGTCGCGGACCGTGTACTCGGTGGCCCCGAAGGTGTTCGAGTCGTCCTTGGTAGCAAGTCGATTCGCCAGTTCTCGGAGGTCATCAACGGCGGCCTGTTGGAGTGCGGCGAACATCCGATCCGCCTCCTCTTGTTGGTCGGGAGTGAGAACCTCTTGAGTGCTGCGTCGGACCATCGGACGGCTCCTGCCGGGAGGAATATCGGACTTACACTCATTCTCCCGTGCCCGTGTCAGAAAAGCCACCGTCTTCTGTGACGCCCACCCACGGTTATCCCCTTCGGCACCGGGGAGTTGACCGAAAGGAACGTCCCCGGCCCATGCCCACCAGAGTACACGTGCGCCGTCGAGGAAAGGCGGAGGGGACATGGGTGCTCACTCCGCCAGTTTCGTGAGCGCGGCGTCGGTGAGCCGGTAGACGGTCCATTCGTCCATCGGTACCGCCCCGAGCGACTTGTAGAACTGGATCGACGGCTCGTTCCAGTTCAGCACCGACCATTCCACCCGAGCGCAGTCGCGCGCGACGGCCAGTTTCGCGAGCGCGACCAGCAGCGCCTTCCCGTGCCCCCGCCCGCGGGCCTCCGGGATCACGAACAGGTCTTCCAGGTAGATGCCGGGTTTGCCGCGGAACGTCGAGTAGTTGTGGAAGAACAGCGCGAACCCCACCACCGCGCCGGCGTCCTCGGCAAGGAGCACCTCGGCGTATGGGCGCGGGCCGAACAGGTGCGCGTGGAGATCGGCCTCGTTTAGCGTAACCGCGTGGGCGAGTTTCTCGTACTCGGCGAGGTCGCGGATCAGTTTCACAATCGTGGGCAGGTCGGCGGGAGTGGCGGGGCGGATCATTGCGGTTCCGGTGTGTGGCGCGGGTGCCAGATCACAAATAGGACCACCCGCCCCGCACGGCGCTACTTCTTCTCACCGCGTGCCTTCTTCGCCTCCTGGAGCAGCGCGTCGATCCGCTTGACCGCGGCCTCAGCATCCCGTTCGTGGAACTTCCCAACCACCTTACCTTCGGGATCGATCAGGATGGTGCTCGGGTAGCTGCTGATGCCGTATCGCCCGGCCGGACCGCCGCGCTGCGCGTCCTCGCCTTCGCCGGTCCGCTTGCCAGAAGTGAGCGCCAACGGAAACGGCATGTCTCGCCCCTTCCATACGTCCTTCTTGTACTGCGCGAGTTTCGCGTCCAGTTCCTCCACGGTCCGGATTTTGCCGTCGGCATCCACGTGAACCCCGACGATCGCCACCCCTTTGTCCTTAAAGCGGTCGTGCAGGGTCATGAGGGCGGGCATGTGTCCAATGCACGGCCCGCACCACCAGCCCCAGAACTCCAGCAGAACGTACTGGCCCTTGAGGTCGCCCAGTTTGACGGCAGCGCCTTTCCAGCCGACCACGTCGGTCAACTCAGGAGCTGGCTGACCGATCAGCTTCAGTAGCCCGGTGGCCGGGAGAGTCACCAGGTCGGTGGTGTGCTCGCTGCGGTTCTTGGGAACCGTCAGCGCCACACGCTTCTTTCCCACGAACTCACTGCCGTACACGCGAAGCCGGTACTCTCCCGGCGGAAGCAGGAATTCCAGCCGGCCCGTGTAGTCGTAGGTGAACGCGACGGCCCGCCCGTCCACGGTCTCGGCGTACGCGTGGTACACCCCACCACGTCCGGACCGGTCCAGCTCTTGGCACTCGCACGGCACAAGCACACGGCACTCCGGTTGGAGCGTCACCACAACCGGGCTACCAACCGCAAGCGCCGCCGGTGAAACCCGACCGATCCCCATCCGCTTGCCCGCCGGATCGCGCACGAGTACGGCGCTCGACGGCCGATCGGAGAACGACACCTTCGCGGTGCCGTCGGCGCCGGTCGGCCGTACGCCGGCAAAGCTCCAAACCGGTGGCCTTGTCGCGGACCACCCCGTCCGCCGGCTTCTCTTTCTCGCGTTCGGCCCGGTCCTTTTCGACCGCGTTCCGCTGCTCGACGGTCCATTTCTCGGGTGGAATCGGCTTCCATTCGGACGAGAACGGAACGCGCGGCGGGATGCGGTCCATGAACTCAGCCACCAGCGCGCCACTCACCGGTTGACCGTCCGCACCGACCGCCTTGACGGTGAACTCTTTCGGAAGTTCCTTAAACCCGACCGGCGCCTTGACGAGCCGCGCTCGGATCGTGCGCTCGCCGTCCGTGTCCAGCGTGGTGGGCCGCGGGCCGCCGTTCTCGGCCGCGAGGCACACAGTCAAGCGGTCGCCCTCCAATTGGTAGACGCCCGCGTACTCTCCGGCTGCAACCTTGGCCGGGGCGCCGGCCGGGGTGATGTCGAGTTCGTCCAGTGCGAGCGGGAATTGTTTCGGCTGGCCACTCGGGCCGATCCGGATCTTGCCCTTCAGTGACAGTTTTTCGTCGAGGAACGGTTCGACGGTGACGGCGTCACCCCGGATCGTGACACGCGAGGGCCACACCATCCCGAGCGCGTCCCCTTTGCCGCGGTGCGCGGAATCAAACACCCAGACGCCCTGAAGCTTGTCGGCGTCGGTGTTCGCAACCACCGGGCGCTCCGCGGGTGCCGGCTTCGGCGGCGGTTCCAGGGACGCCGCTGCGGCTGCCAACCCCAATACGGCAATCAGCGCGCTGAGCGTGGGGAGGAGCCTCGATTTCCAATCCATAGCGTGAATGACTCCGGTGGCGACGGCCGCGGCGCGGCCGCGGGGCACTTCCCCCGCGGCGAAGACAGCCGTCTCGGTGAGGAAACGAAACACGCAATCAGACGCCTGCGCGTTCAACCCATCCAGAAGTGCCGCGAGCCCACCCGGTGCGAGCCCGCGGCGCGTCAACCGGGCACGCAGCAGCTCCTTTGCGCGGGTCAGCCAGGTTGAGAGCGTACCGATCGGACAATTCAGTTCCGCCGCCGCCTGTTCGTAGGTCTTCCCTTGGAGATAGCAGAGCACGACCGGGACACGGTACTTGTCCGGCAAGTCGTTGAGCTCGGCATCAAGGGCGGCGGACAATTCCGGATCGGAGGCAGCGGAATCACGGCCTGGAGCAGCCGAAAGGTCGCCCCCGAACGTGGGCGGACGGGCGGCGCGGGCACGGATGGCACAGCGGTACGCGACCCGAGCGAGCCACGGCCCGAGACACGCCCCCCGCACCAACTCGGCCCGCCGGGCCAGTACGAGGAACGTGGCTTGGGCCGCGTCTTCGGCGTCGTGGGCATCGCCGGCCACCCGCCGACACACGCCATGAACGAACCGCCAGTGCCGGCGGACGAGCAGTTCGAAAACGGCCCGGTCGCCCTCCCGGACGAACCGCCCGAGCAGTTCGGCATCAGGAACGTGTTTGAACGGCGCGGCGAGGTCGGTGAACGGCGTCATGGTACCCGTATTAGTGCCGCCCTCCGTCGCCGCGCATTCAATTTTTCCGACATCGGCGCCAACACGCCGAGCGAGCGACACGATTCATTTTCGGGTCGCAAGGTACCCCAACAGGTCGGCGGCGTCTTGCGGGGTGAGCGCACTCAGCAGGCCGTCGGGCATCAGCGACAGGCGCGACGGCCGCACGCTTTCCACCTCGTCGCCCGCGATCACGATTTCCTTGCTCTCGGCGTCGCGAAGAACCAGTTGCTTCTCGTCGCGCTTCACCAGAACGCCCGTGTACGTTTTCTCGTCCTTCGTGCGGACATTGTACGCCGCGAACTGTGGCTCAACCTTCGCCGACGGGTTCAACAAGCTGTCGAGCAATTCCGACCGCGTGCGAACCTGACCGATCGTCGTCAGATCCGGCCCGACCGCGCCGCCCGCGGTCCCGACCTTGTGATAGTTCGCGCACTTCATTTCCTTGTTGGCGAACAGCGCGGCCCCCTTCTGCGGGTCACCTTTCAGCGTGAGGACGGACGCGGGCCGCGGGTTCGCTCCTAGTTTTCGCGCGCCGGGAGCCGCGGGCGTGTGCCCCTCGAACAGGTCGCGCACGAGCGGTGTACCGTGCTTCGCGACCAGGGGCGGCAGATCGTCCGCAAGTTTGTCCTCGATCTTGCCTAACGCGAGCGCCCGGGCGAACGGCCACGCCTCACCGAAAGTTACATACGCCTTCTCGGGCCGGTTGATGTCCGGGTTCGAAAGGGTCCAGTCCTTCGGCGGGTTGGAAAGCGACGCGATCCACTTCCCGACCACGTCGAGGGCGTGCGCGTGAGGGAACTCGGAGCCGAGGTGCGGCATCCGCCCGCGGCCGAACTTGGCCATCCGGTAAAACAGCACGCTGCGGTACGGGTCGCCCGGCGCCACGATGCGCGCGTCCGGCAAACCGAAATCCCCCTGCCGGGGCCGCACGTCGAAGACGCCCGTTTCTTGGAGCGGCTTTGCGGCGTCCAGTTCCAGCACCACCTGACCGCCGCCCCCGCCGAACCGGTGACAGTGCGCGCAGTTGACGTGCAGGTAGCTGCGCGCCTTCGAGTCGAGCGTGCCGTCGCCCTGGAGCGGCACCAGGGCCGGCTCCTTCTTCACCGACGCGGCGCTGAACGGCGGCAGCACGTGTTCGTTGTCGCCGACGCGGTTGGCGTACTCCTCTGTAGTGAGGCGCACCAGTTGGTTTGTAGCCTTCTCACCGCCGAACAGCGGAGCGCGGTTGAGTTGCCGGGTGTTGAACGCGAGCGTGTACTCGGACCACGCGTTATGGCAACTCAGGCACTGCGCGCGGCTGTGGAACGTCCACACCTACTCACGCTTGCTGACCGGCGCCCACGCCCCCTTCTCGATCTTGCTACCGGTCGCGACCGTAAACACCTTCTCGCCGCCCTCTGCGGGCACGAGATCGGCGTCGGACTGGTCGTCGCGCCACGCGTAGGTATAGCCGCGCCAGTCCTCGCCGTCGAAGTGCAGAAGTTGCGTCTCCACTCGCGTTTCGGCCAGGCCCTTATCGCCCAGCACGTCGAGCGTGAGCGTCTTCACGAGCACGGCGTCCTTCGGGAACCGCATCGCGAAGTTGTGCCAGAACACTTGCCCTGGTAGTGGCCGCGGCTTCTCGAAAAACGACACCGTCGAGAGCCCCGGCAGAGCGAGCAGGTAGTCCGCGGTCGCCCCGTCCTGCCACTGGCGACCGTTGACGTAGAAGGGGATCACCCCTTCGGCGGGTTCGAGCTTCTTCACGTCGGCAAACACGCCCGTTTCACTCAGTCGGGTCGGGAACTGTGTGTTGGCGGCGGCGCTCGTGTTGCGCTCGAGGGTGTAAATCGCCCCGCTGTCGTATTCGCAAATGTAAAGCTCTCCGTCGGCGTCCTGGCCGAACGCCGACGGCCGCACGGTCGGCTTCATGATCTCGGGCATGTCCGTGAGCCGGCCGCCGTCGAACCGCGCGGCCCAGACGCGCCGCGTCTCCCAATCGCCGAAAACATACGCGCCCGCCAGTTCGGGGAACTTCTTCCCGCGGTACACGTAACCGCCCGTCACGCTCGCCGCGATCGTGTGCGGGAGTTCGATGACCGGCGCGCGGATCGGCGCCGGGCCGATCTTCTGATCGGGCCGCACCGGCTGACGCGCCTCCGTGATGCTCCAGCCGTAGTTGCCGCCCTTCTCGACCTTGTGGACCATCTCCCACAGTTCCCAGCCGACGTCGCCGACCCAAAGGTCACCGGTCTTGCGGTGGAAGCTCATGCGCCACGGGTTGCGAAACCCGAAGGCCCAGATTTCGGGCCGCACGTCCTTCAGTCCGACGAACGGGTTGTCCGGAGGAACCGCGTAATTCTTCCCACCGTTTTTCTTGTTGACGTCGATGCGCAGAACGGACGAGAGCAGGTCGGAGCAGTCCTGGCCGGTGCCGAGCGGGTCCGGCGGGTTCGGGCTCGCGGCGTCGCCGGTGGAGATGTACAGGTAGCCGTCTGGGCCGAAGTGCAGGTCGCCGCCGTTGTGCCCGCCGCCGACGAACGTGAGCACGATTTCCTCGCTCGCGGGATCGAGCCGCGGCGGGTCCGTGGCGGTGACCTTGAAGCGCGACACGCGCGAGCCGTCCGCGAACCGCCCGTCCTTCGCGGGCGTTTTGGGGTTCAGCGTGTAACACACGAAGCAGTGCCGGTTTTTCGTGAACTCCGGGTGAAACGCCAGTCCGTACAGTTCGCCGACGCCTTTGGCGCCGGGCAACTCGCCGACCGTTTTCAGCTCCTTACCGAAATCGAACGCGAGTTCCCGCGTCGCGCCCGCAGCGTTCGCGAACGAGTACAGGACGCCTTCTTGCTCGCCGACGAACACGCGGTCGGTGCCCGGGCACGGCACAAAGAACACCGGGTGACGCACCTGCACCTGCGGGAACGCCCGCACCGCCCTGAATTTCGGAGGCGGTTCGGGGCTACCGGTAACCTTTGACGCGGCCCACGGCTTCCGCTTCGCGGAGTCGCCCCTCGGCTGGGGGACCTTATCGTCCGCGGCGCGCGTGGGCCAACCGAGCGCGATCAGGGCGAGGACTGTGAACCCGGCGACGGCAACCGCCGTCCGTGCGAAGGTGCGGGGAGACATGGTCGCCCTCCGGAGAGTTGATCAACGCGGCCGAGTATACACTTCCCCACAGGGGACTTCGCAATGATTCCGTTCGCCGTAGCCAATGCGTTCACCGACACGCCTTTCGCGGGCAACCCGGCCGCCGTGTGCCTTCTGAAGGCGTGGCCGTCTGACGAATGGCTGCGACGGGTCTCACGCGAAATGAACCTGTCCGAGACGGCGTTCTTGGTGCATCGTCAGGGCACGGAGTACGAACTACGGTGGTTCACGCCCAAGGTGGAAGTTGAGTTGTGCGGGCACGCAACTCTGGCGTCCGCCCATGTCCTCTGGACTTCGGGCTGTGAAGGCCGAGACGTGATACGGTTCCACACGACGAAAAGCGGCGAGTTGCAGGCACGTCGGCTCGCGTCCGGGGAAGTCGCGATGGATTTCCCCGCGAAGCCCGCGGCCTCGTGCGCCACGCCCGCGGGGTTACTAGAATCGCTCGGTGCGCGAGCGATCGCCGTGGCGCGGAACCAGTTCGACTACCTCGTCGAACTGGCCACAGCGGCCGAGGTGCAGGCGCTGGCCCCTGACTTCACGCAGCTCGCAAAAGTGGAATGCCGTGGGGTGATCGTGACCGCACCGGCGAGCGACGCGCCGTTCGATTTCGTGTCGCGGTTCTTCGCCCCGGCGGTGGGGGTCGACGAAGACCCGGTGACCGGGTCCGCGCACTGCTGCCTGGCGGAGTGGTGGGGCGGGAAGCTGGATCGGACAGATTTGACGGGCTTTCAGGCCAGTGAGCGAGGCGGCGTGGTACGTGTGGTACGCACGAACGGTCGCGTGCAACTGATCGGTCGCGCGGTCGCGGTCACGCGCGGCGAGTTGCTCGTCCCGCCGGCGTAACGCGGTTCATTTCCCTTCGCCCTTTGCCTCACCGACGGGAACAACCGGACCAGGGGGGACTGGTTCCGGCATCCGCGGAACCGGAGCGACGACTTGCGGCGTGCCGGGGAACAACTCGACGATGGTCGGCAGTTTTCCGGCACGCAGCGGCACGTTGCTCGGAGTTTCCAGGACCAGCGGCGGAAGCACGGTCGGCGTCCGATACGAACCCTGGTAGGTGTTGTAGATGCTCCCGGGGTAGCCGGTACGGTCGCCGAACGGCCCGTACCCGAGTCCGCCGTAAGGCGCGACGTGGTACCCGAGCGGACGCGGTACAACCGGGCTGCTCATGCTTCCCAGTCCCTGCGAAGCCGACGGCGGCGGGGCGAAAAAGCGGTGACCGGGCGGCTGCGCCGAAACGGCGGGGACAAGAGCCGCCAAGCTCAGCGGCGACAGAAAATAAAGCCGAACGGACATGTGTACCTTCCCTCATGGTGGACGAGGGCGATTACCTGCCGCAACGGGCCGCACTCACTTCCGCATGTCCACGGTCGCCTTTTCACCTGCCCGCACGCCGACAGAAAGAGTGGCAGGGCCGCCGGGACCATCGACACGAACGCTGACGCGCTTTTCAGCCCCTGGCTCAATGGGGCGGGTCGTATACGAGTGTCGCGTCCCGGTCTGGTTGGTGTCGATCCCGTCAAACGACACGGTCGCACCTTCGGAGGCGATGACCGTAATCGTCGCGGGCGCCGCTTCACCCGTCGTTGCCGGAACCGGCAGCGGTTGCGGCACAGGGTTCGCAAGATAGCCCAGAGCCGGATCAACGGGCACGGCATTCAACGGTTGTGCGGGAAGCACGCGGTACGACGGCCCAACCGAATACGTTCGGGGAATCAGCGGCACGCCAAACGTACCGAACCCGTAGCCGTAGGGGTTGTATGCATAGCCGTCGTAACCACCGTAGCCACCGTAGCCATAGCCCAAACCAGGGCCGAACCCGAGAACAACCGCGGGGCTACGATATCCGTAGCCGTACGGCCCGGAGTAATGCGGGTGATATCCGCCGCCATGCGCGTGAGACACACCACCGGGATGCCCGCCGCCCGAGTGTCCGCCGTGGGGCGGGGCGGCCGAGACAGGCTCAGCTGCAAGGAGCGAAGCGGCCAAAGCAGAGCATAAAAAGGTACGAGAGAGCGGCACGACGAAACCTCACACGCGGCAACGGGAACCCGGTGGGAGGTGCGTCCTGCGGCATGGCCGGGTGCCGTTCATATTGTACCACGATACGGCTCCACCGCGCAATACCCGAAACTCCCATGTCCCCACTGTTCGCCTGTTTCCCGGTCTGCCTAACGTTCGTCGCGCTCGGGCTGATTGGGGTGGTGATGCTTGCGTTCGGGTTGGGCAACCGCATCCCCGGCGACGACGAACCGCCGGCCGCAACAGCCGAGGCCAAACCGCACCCGCCGCCGCTGTGGGTCTTCCCGGTGACCCTTCTGATCCTCGTGCTGGTCATGTTGGTACTGGCGTGGTACTGGCCCGAGTGACCGAAACCCGCTTCACCCCGCCCGTCATTACGTATATTGGCCGTTCGATCCGCCTGACGTTCTCGGAGCCATGATGCCGTTCAAAGCCTTGGGTCTTCATCCGCTGCTCGTCCGCGCCACCCAGGACCTCGGGTACCAGGAGCCGACGCCCGTCCAAGCCGGCGCGATCCCGGCGGCCCTTGAAGGCCGCGATGTCCTTGCGACCGCACAAACCGGCACCGGGAAGACCGCTGGCTTCCTACTCCCGATCCTGCACCGGCTGCTCGCTCAGCCGCGCGGCGGAACGCGCGCGCTGGTACTGTCCCCAACCCGCGAACTGGCCGAGCAAATTCAGGACGTGTGTACGGGCCTTGCGAAGCACACGCCGATCCAATCGGCGCTGGTGGTCGGCGGCCGACCCGAGGGACCGCAGGAGCGGGCCTTCCGCGCGGGGGTGGACATCATCGTCGCCACCCCCGGGCGGTTGCTCGATATGCTTCAGCGAAACGTTGCGAAGCTCGACCGCGCCACCACGCTCGTCCTCGACGAGGCCGACAGCCTGTTCGACATGGGCTTTCTGCCGGACGTGAAACGGATCATGGCGCGAATGCCGGCGCGGAAGCACACGCTGCTCTTCTCCGCCACAATGCCGCCGGTGATCGGTCAACTCGCCAACGAGGTGCTGCGTAACCCCGCGGTGGTTCAAATCGGGCGCCGCAGCTCCACGGCCGTGGGCATCACCCAAGCTGCGTACCCGGTCCCTACGCACCTCAAAACCGCCCTGCTCCGTCACCTGCTGCGCGAGACGGAGATGCCGTCGGTGCTGGTGTTCACGCGGACCAAGTTCGGGGCCAAGAAGATCGCCCGCCAAGTGGCCGCCGACGGCTTCACAGTGGCCGAGCTACACAGCAACCGCACCCCGTCGCAGCGCACCGCCGCAATGGAGGGCTTCCGCCAGGGCAAATTCCAAGTGATGGTGGCGACCAACATTGCCGCTCGCGGGTTGGACGTGAACCACATCACGCACGTCATCAGCACGGACGTACCGGACGTGCCCGAAGACTACGTCCACCGGATCGGGCGCACCGGCCGCGCCGGCGCGACCGGCGACGCGTTCATTCTGTTCTCGCGCGACGAAGAGGACTCGTTGGCCCGGATCGAACGTCAGGTGGGCCAGAGGCTCCCGCGCGTGACGCTCCCGGACTTCGATTACACGCTCGCGGCCCCGCCCCCACAGCCCAATGGAGCGAAACCCTCTCGGGGCGGGAGCGGTTCACGCCCGGCGCAAAATGCCAAGCCGAAAAGTGCAAAACGGCCGCGAGATCAGGGGCAACCACAAGCGAAAAGAAGTAACCCGCCGAAGAAGGGACGGCCGGGAGGAGGGGCGGCGCGGCCGGGTCCGCGTAAGTGACGCGGTAGCGGCCGGACGAGCGGATGTTGATCCCGGCACACACCTGGTGGCCGGACACGTCCTGTCGCCGTGTTCGGAGTCCCGGTTGCGTCACACTTGGGCTGGATCCACGGGACACGCTAACGTTGTGCGGATCGCGCCAGCGTGCCAAATCGGCGGAGCGCAGCACAACTGATACCTCCTGTGCAGCTCAATTGCGGGCCACATTGCAACCCCTGCACGAGCACCTTTTTGTTCGCAACCGGCCCGAAATATCGCGTACAATCAGAATGCCTACGGCGCTAGCTCGCGAGCGCTTTGTGTTCCTGCCGAGCCCTGTTCCCGCACAGCGGCCCGGCCCATTTTTGCACCGCGACGCGGTTACCGAAGGTTCCCCTCACACTTCTCAATTGCACATTGGAGGACCCGTGCGATGGCTGTCCGCCCCAGGCCGAACGCCGTTCCGTCGAACACTCGCTCCGGTTCACCGCTCAAATTGGAGCATCTAGAACAGCGGGATGTGCCCGCAGCCAACAGCCTCGCGTTCGTCACGTTTAACGGCGCGGCTGACTCCACGGTCAACGTCTATAACGCGTCTACAACACCCCAACTGCCGACGATCACGCCGTTCGCGGGCTACCGCGGCTCGATCGTGGCCGCCACGGGCGATGTCAACGGCGACGGCGTATCGGACGTGATCGTCGGCGCGCAGATTCCGGACGGACACGTGAAAGTGTTTGACGGCGCCACCGGCGCCGTTCTTGAGAGCTATTTGGCTTTCCCGGGCTTTAAAGGTGCGGTGGGTGTGGGAACCGGAGACGTGAACG
Source organism: Gemmata algarum (assembly GCF_034097035.1). Taxonomy (NCBI): domain Bacteria; kingdom Pseudomonadati; phylum Planctomycetota; class Planctomycetia; order Gemmatales; family Gemmataceae; genus Gemmata; species Gemmata algarum. The sequence continues at coordinate 176,600 of NZ_JAXBLV010000244.1, read as the reverse complement.
GCGACGGTACCGCCGAAGTGCTGGTGTCCGCCGACGCCAGCAACGCGCACGTCAAAGCGATCGGAACGCAAGGCCAAGTGCTCGCGAGTTTCTTCGCGTTCCCGGGTTTTCTCGGGCACGTCTCCGTGAGCGGCGGCGACTTCAACAACGACGGCACGGACGAAATCGTCATCGGCGCGGGCGGGACGGGTGTGAACGGCCGAACGGCCATCTTCGACGCGAACGGAGCCGTGTACGACGCCGGTTTCTTCGCGTTCCCCGGTTTTGACGGCTCCGTCAGCGTCGACGCCGGTGACGTGAACGGCGACGGCATTGCAGACATCGTCGTTGGTGCCGGCCCGGGCGCCCCCGGTGGCGCGATCAAAGCTTTCAGCGGGTCCGGTTTCTCCCAGATCGGCAGCTTCGTCGCCTACGCCCCCACCGTAACAAGCGGAGTTTCGGTGCGGGTGGTGGACAGAACCCAGGACGGGCGGAGCGACATTTTTGTCGCGCGGCAAGGCGGCAACTTCATCGGCCTAGCCGGGTTCCACAGCCTCGCGCCCCAGTTCCAAGGGGTGCCCGCGGGCAACGACGAAACGAGCTTCGGAGCGGCGATAGGCTTCCCCGGCGACGCGGCCGGGGACATTACGCCGATCGTCGTCTCCGACAGCAGTTACGCCTCAGTCGTCGCAACGGCACCGTCCGACAATAGCCTCGTCGGCACGGATGACTTTTCGGAGTTCGGCGGAGCCGGCGAATCTGCCGCGTTTGGAGACCTGCCGTTTAGCGATTTTTCAGCAGAAATCCTGTAATTGCAGGTGCGAGCCACCCGCACCCGTGTGCCGACGGAGCCGTTAGAGCGGGGGATTTGACCCGGTCTAACGGCACAAGCCAACAGCCATTTGGCGAGTTCCTTCTGCCGGTATATCGCAAGCGTTCGACATATCAGGCTCGCTAACCACGAACCAACGGCACCGCACTTCGCCCCGTCAACGTCGCGCCATTCTTTCGCCACGCGCGCGTTTTCATTCTTCATCCGGAACAGCCCTGAGCCGGTCCCCCCGGAACAGCCGCCGAGCAGCAATTTTCGGCAGAACAAATTCTCCGCCTGAACTACCGTTTGGCGAGGGAATGAGCGCAGGAGCCGAGCGATGGCGCGCGAAAACGGTGTTTGGCTGCTCACGGCCGTGTGGCTGTCGGCAATCGGCGCGGGCCTCTGGTTGTGGGAACGGTACGACACAACGCCCGGAGCGGCGGGCACGCCCGCCGCCCTTGAAAATGCCCCCACCCACCGCTGGCAACTGACTGTGTTCGTTCATCCCCGCTGCCCGTGCTCGCGGGCGACGCTCGTGGAGCTGGCACAACTGGCCGCAGCCGCTCCGGATCTCAGCGTTCGAATACGGTTCGTTGTCCCGCGCGGGGTCGGTTCAGGGTGGGCACAGGGTCCCCTCTGGGTCGAAGCCGGGCGTATGCCCGGTGTGAGCGTCGACCTCGACCCGGACGGGGCGCAGGCGCGGCTGTTCGGTGCCGAAACGTCCGGGCACGCCGCGCTGACCGCACCGGACGGGGTGGTGGTGTTCAGCGGCGGGCTGACGCCGGGCCGCGGACGGCCCGGCGAAGGCTTGGCCCGGCGGGCGGTACTGGGTTGGATGCGGGGGAGAACCGGTGCCTCCACCGCCCCGGTGTTCGGTTGCGAGCTTTTGCCCCCGGGTGCGTGAGCCGGGATCGGACTGGGGTGTGCGATGTCGGACGCAGCAGGAGCGAACCGGGCCGGGCGCGTCGCCGAACTGGCGGCGCTGGCCCGTGGCGCGATCCACCGGCGCACGGACCGCATGTTCGCTGTGCTGTTGCTGCTCCAATGGTTCGCGATGGTGGCACTGGCCGTGTGGGTGTCGCCGCGCACTTGGTCCGGGGCCGACAGCCGCACACACCCTCACATCTGGGCGGCAGTCGTCCTGGGAGGGGTGGTCGTTGCGCTGCCGGTCGTTCTGGCGCGGTGGCGCCCGGGAGCGACCAGCACCCGATGCGTGGTTGCGGCCGCACAGATGCTCTCCGCGGGGGTCCTGATCCACCTGACCGGCGGGCGCATCGAGACCCACTTCCACGTGTTCGGGTCGCTCGCGTTCCTGGCCCTGTACCGCGACTGGCGAGTGCTGCTGGTGGCGTCCGCGGTGACGGCCCTGGACCACGTCGCGCGCGGGCTCGCGTGGCCCGAGTCCGTGTACGGGACCGTTGCAGGGGTCGACTGGCGGTGGGCCGAACACGCCGGCTGGGTGGTGTTCCTGGACGTGTTCCTCGGCGTGTCGTGCTGGTGGGGCGAGCGCGACCTGACCCGCACGGCCGAGCGCGAAGCGGAACTGGAAGCGGCACACGCGACCGTCGAGGAGCGGGTGCGCGAGCGCACTGCCGAATTGTGGCAGCAGGAAGAGCGGTTCCGCAGCGCGTTCGACAGCGCCGCGATCGGAATGGCGATCCTCACCCCCGAAGGCCGGTTCGTCCGCGTCAACCGCGTCCTGTGCGACACGGTCGGGTACACCGAGGAGCAACTGTTGGCGTGCGCGTTCGAGGCCGTCACCCACCCGGACGACCGGGCCGCGGACACAGCGTTCAAGGCCCGGATGATCTCCGGCGAGATCGCCAGCTACCAGCATGAGAAGCGGTACATCCATAAGGCCGGGGCGGTCGTGTGGGTGCAGGTCAACGTGTCGCTGGTGCGCGACGCGGAGGGCCGGCCGCATCACGTGGTGTCGCAGATCCTCGACATCACGGCCCGCAAGGAGTGGGAAGAGGTGCTCCGGCGGGCGACCGCGGCGGCGGAGGCGGCGAGCCGCGCGAAGAGCGAGTTTCTGGCGAACATGAGCCACGAGATCCGCACCCCGATGAACGGCATCGTGGGGATGACGGAGTTGCTGCTGGAGACCCGACTGACGCCCGAGCAGCGGGAGTCGGTGGGGCTGGTCAAGTCGTCCGCCGACGCGCTGTTGACGGTGATCAACGACATCCTCGATTTTTCCAAGATCGAGGCCGGCAAGCTGGACCTGGACCCGCTCCCGTTCTCGCTCCGGGACATGGTTGGGGACACCCTCAAAGCCCTCGCCGGGCGGGCGCACGCGAAGGGCCTCGAGCTGGCTTGCGAGTTACGCCCCGATTTGCCGGATGTGCTCCTGGGTGACGCCCACCGGCTGCGCCAGATCCTGACCAACTTGGTGGGCAACGCCATCAAGTTCACGGACCGCGGCGAGGTCCTTGTTCGGTGCGAGCGGGTGCCCGAATCGGGGGAGGCCGTGGTACTGCGGTTCAGCGTCACGGACACGGGGATCGGGATCCCGAGGGACAAGCTGAAGGCGGTGTTCGAGCCCTTCACCCAGGCGGACGGCAGCACCACCCGCAAGTACGGGGGCACCGGGCTCGGGCTCACCATCTGTCAGCGGTTGGTGGGGCTCATGGGGGGGCGGTTGAGGGCCGAGAGCGAGCCGGGAAAGGGGAGCACGTTTTCGTTCGACGCGCTCTTGGAACTGGCCCGAGGGGCGTTCGCCCGCGCGGCCGAAACGCCCGTGGACCTCACCGACCTTCCGATCCTGATTGTGGACGACAACGCGACCAACCGGCGGGTTCTGGCTGAGACGGTGCGCCACTGGGGCGCGAGGCCGACGTGCTCGGCGAGCGGGCCGGAGGGGCTGGACGAGCTACGCTGGGCCGCCGCAACCGGGAAGGCGTTCCCGCTGGTGCTGCTCGACGGGATGATGCCCGGGATGGACGGGTTCTCGACCGCCGAGCGGATCGTGTGTGATTTGGAACTGGCAGGCACCGCGGTGCTCATGCTCACGTCCGCGGACCGCCAGGGCGACGCGGCCCGGTGCCGCGAGATCGGGGTGGCTGCGTACCTAGTGAAGCCCGTCAAGAGCGCCGAGCTGAGCCGGGCCATCGCCGCAGCGCTCCGCGGCACCTGTTCCCTAAGCGCCTCGCCCGCCGACTCACGGTCGCCGCGCGACGCGGCGGGCCGGGGGGCGGCGTCCCAGGGACCGCGGCTGCGGGTGCTGGTAGCAGAGGACAACCCGGTGAACCAGCGGGTCGTCCTCCGGCTGCTGGAGAAGTTCGGACACGCTGTCACCATGACCGCCGACGGGCGCCAGGCGGTCGACGCGCTCGGCCGCGAACCGTTCGACATCGTGCTAATGGACGTGCAGATGCCAGAGATGGACGGATTCGAGGCGACCCAGGTGATCCGCCAGCGCGAGGCGGGAACCGGGCGCCACATGCTCGTCGTGGCGATGACCGCGCACGCCATGAAAGGCGACCGCGAACGGTGCCTTATCGCGGGAATGGATGATTACGTAAGCAAGCCCGTTCAACGGTCCGAGCTGACCCGGGTGCTGGACCGGGCGACGGCAGTGGCAGCCACAAACGCGGCGGCACCCGCACCAGCGATACCGGACGGGGCCACGGTCGGCGCCGCGGAGCCCGCGTTCGACCGCGCCGGCGCGGTCGAATGCTTGGGCGGCGATGAGGAGCTGTTCGCCGAGGTGGCCGGGCTCTTCCGTTCGGACTCGGAGCGGTTCCTTGGGGAGCTGAGCGAGGCCCTCAGCGGCGGGGACGCGGTGGCGGTGCGCCGCGCGGCGCACGGTTTAAAGGGGGCCGCAGGGTACCTGAGCGCGAAGCCGGTGGTGGACGCCGCCCAGGCCCTTGAGGCGATCGGTGCGACCGGTAATTTGAGCGCCGCCCCGGTCGCACTGGAGCGATTGACGTGCGAGGTGCGCCGCCTCAACGCCACACTTGCGGCCGTGCCCGAACTTGCCCCCGGCTAGCGGTTGCACCAGCCACCGTATCGAGACATCCATCACCGCTCAGTCGTCGATCCCGGCTCAGCCACGGGATCTGTCCTGGATGCGGGAAGGCCGTGGTCGAACCCAAAGCCGCGCGTGATGGGCGGAACGAGTCGTCCCTGCGCCGGGGCACCGCAACTCTGCGGCTCGGCTGTTACGGCGCCTGGTCCGATTTCGCCGGCAGCTTTTCCGCCGCGGGCGGTTTCTCGGGCTCGCTTCCACCGCGAACGCGGTCGATCGTTGCGGACGGCTTCTCCAGGTCGACGACCACTTCCTTGTCCCAGATGCGCTCCCCTTCGTTCGCGGCTTTGTCCAGGGCGCGCACGCGGACGTAGAACTTCCACACCTTGTCGTCCGGGACTTCCCACGCGTACCGCCCGCTGGTCGGCGTGAGGTTGTTGTCCAACCGGTACTTGATCTCGTTCCACTGCTTCGCGGAACGGTCGAGGGACCACTCCAGGCTCACCGGCTGCGGCATGAGGTTCGGGTCAGCCACCGTCCAGGTGATCTCCACGAGCGGCCCGCGGACCCCGCCGGGCTTCACCTGAACCGCCGTGATCTGAACCTCGGGCGGTTTGGTGTCCACGACCACCAGCACCATCGCGGGGTCGTCCTTCTTGGGCGGATCGGCCTTCGCACCTGCGCCGCTCTCGGGGATGATGTAAAATCCGTAGGTGCCCTCGCGCTCGGCCTTATACGGCAGCGACAGCTTGTGCGGCCCCTTGCTGTCCGGCGTCAGCTTCTTCTCGTAGCGGGCCACGTGCGTCCAGTCGCCTTGGTCCTTTTGAACGTACAGGTGCGCCGCTTGCACCCCGGACCGGCCCATCTTTTGAACGGTGGACTCGACGGTGAAGTCCAGCCGGTTGACGAAGTCGATGCGCGGCTGCGGAAGGGTGGTGCCGGTGAACGTGCCGCCGCTTCCCTTGGGCAGCCCGACCGTGGTGCCGGACTCGGCCGGGATGCGAACCACCGGCGACGAGCCTTCGTGTCCGGCCCGGTCGCGGGCGATGACGCGCACGTCGAGGGACTTGCCGGGCGGGATCTTCCACGCGTAACTGTCGTTCGCCTTGAACACCCGGTTGGGGGCGTCGATTTTGGTCCACTCGGAACTGGTGGGCCATTTACACTCGAGTGTGACACCGGCCGGGTCCAGGTTGTCATCGGTCGCCCGCCACTCGACGCCGCTCCCGAGCGGGGCGAGTTGGACCCGCGGGAACGTGGTGTCGATGACCACACGGATGGTGGCGGCGAGGGCGTCGAACTTCGGATTCACCTCGCCGTTCGCGAAGATGTACTGCCCCACGAACTCGTAGTCGCCGTCGCGCGGCGCGTCGAAGATGATGCCCTTCTTGTTGCCGTTAATGTCGCTGAGACCGGTGAGGGGCAGCTTCGGCCCCTTCTGGAACGTCCCGCGGTTGAGTGTGTAGTAGAGTTGGATGTGGGTCGGCTTCGGGTCCATCTTCGCGACCGCGTCCGGATCGATCGGGAACCCGAACGAACGGTGCGGCCAGTAATACGGGCGGAGCCCGCCGAATGGGTCGTCCTGGGGGCGTGCGGCGGTGGTCAGCGCGAGCGCGGCGAGCAGACCGAGGGCGAAGCGGAGGCTGTTTCGAGCTCGCACGGTGGACCTCCCTTGTGGCGCGGAGGAATCCGATGCGCCATGCCCTAGTGATCGACCAGATAAGTTAGGGGACTTGAAGGAAAGGGCCGCGACTGCATGAGAGTGAGGGGGTGTCGCTTGAGTTTTGGGCGAGCCCCTCACGTTCGATCCTTCTCTATTTACCCTTCACATACTTGGCCGGGTCGGCGTTGAACTCGTCGCGGCACCCGGAGCAGCACACGTAGTACGTCTTGCCCATGTACGTAACCGGGATGTTCGCCGATCCGCCCGACACGATGCACTCGGGCTTCTTCGCGCCGCCCGCGAACGACTCTCCGTCCTTGCTCCCGGACATCTGGTGAACCGCCGCGAAGAGCCCCTTGCCGCCGTCCTGCTTTTCGTACTTCATGGCGAACCGCGCGCCCTCGGCGGCGGTGTTCATCGTCACACGGTACACGTCGCCGGTCTTGGCGTCCTTGCGGTCCACTTTCAGCGCGCCCTTTGCGAAGTCGCCTTCAAACGTCTGGGCCTCTCCCTTGCCGCTCGGGGTGAGCGCGAGCACGTACTTTTTCTTGTCCAGGTTGTACCGTAGTTCGCCGCCGGAGAAGTACTTGCCCTTGCCCTCCGCGAACTCGACCGTGATCCACGCGTCCCCGTCCTTGAACTTCCACCCCCAGGCCACTTTTTCCTTCCAGGCGTCCGTTTTGCTTCCCACCTTCTGGGTGCCTTCGAGGTTCCACGTGCCGACGAAGTCCTGGACCTCTTGCAGCGCCTTTTTGACCTTCACCGCGTCTTCGGGCTTAGCCTTCTTGTTCGGTTGGGCCAGGCCGGTGGCCGAGGCCAGCGCAAGAATGCCGGCCGCGAGCGCGGCAAGGGCGGCGGTCCGCTGGAACATCACGTGACTCCTGTTGGTTTCGTGGAGGGGTAAGCGGCGGGGCGGGCAGAGTTTGGACGCAGTGCCGCCGGTTCGGTTCCACAACTCCATGATACCCTAGCCCACGAAAATGCCATCCGCGGCTTCGGACCGGAAGGCATGCGCGTCGTCGGGCGCTTGCGGGCCGTCGTCGAACGCGTCGGAGGAAGTTTCAACGACCGAGGCGAACACCGGCCCCGCGATCAGGTCCGCGAACCCGCCGCCGCTGTGGGCGGGTGGATCGATTACGAGCCGCTCACGCCGCACGACGGTTTCGGTGATGCCGTCGGTAAACCCGGCGCTGTTCACGTCGCCCGTGGCCCGGTACGTTCCGCTGTTAGAAGCAAAGAAGGGCATAATCACCGCCGTTCGTGGGCCGAATGAAGTAGCGCCGAACACACAATGACGTGTTCGGCGCTACTTCATTCGGCCCACGAACGGCAAGTCGGCGCATTGGGTTGCGTGCTGCGTTTGAAAGTGCGGCGCCCGCCCCCTGCGGAACCGGTACAGGTGGCAGCCGCTTTCGGGCGGAACAGGTCGCGCCCTTCAGAGTAGCCGGCGACGGCAATTACAAACGAACCGTTTAGTGCGATATCAAACAGCAAATAGCAAGCGTGTCGCCGCTTTCCTCCTGGCGGGATACAGACGGCCGCCGAGATGTCGGGCACTGGCGCATCCGGCAGTTGCGTGTCAGACTGATTGGCGCGAGATCTGCCAAGCGCACAGACACACGCACCCCCGCGCGTCGTCGCGAGCGTCGAGCCAGTCGGCAAACGCGAACCAAGCGGTATCATCGCCAGGGTTAGCGCGGACCGCGCCCAGGAACGCCGCTTCGTCTGACAGCGCCCGCTCACGCAAGAACGGTTCGCGTCACTTCGCTCCGTTGGCGGCGAGCTTCTCTTTTTTGACGTGGTCGCGCATCGGCTGGATCATCTGGTCGAGCGCGCCCGCCATAATCGCGTCGAGTTTGTAGACGGTGAACTCGATCCGGTGGTCCGTGCAGCGGTTCTGCGGGAAGTTGTACGTTCTGATGCGGGCGTTGCGGTCGCCGGAGCCGATCTGCTCCTTGCGCATGCTGGCCCGCTCGCGGTGGATGCGTTCCTGTTGCCGCTCGAACAGGCGGGACCGCAGAATACGCATCGCCTGCTCGTAGTTCTTGCCCTGGCTCCGGCCGTCCTGGCACTTTACTTCCATCTCGTCGGGGGTGCCCTTCTTATACCAGATGCGCACCGCCGATTCGGTCTTGTTGACGTGTTGCCCGCCGGCCCCGCCAGCCCGCATCCGCTCCCACTCGATGTCGTTCGCCTCGTTGATCTCGACCTGCGCCTCTTCGGGCTCGGGGAGCACCGCGACCGTCGCCGCCGAGGTGTGAATGCGTCCCTGCGTTTCGGTAGCCGGCACGCGCTGGACGCGGTGCCCGCCGGACTCGTAACGCAGGAGTTGGTACACGTCGTCGCCGGTAACGCCAAACGCGACCTCCTTGAACCCGCCGGCTTCGCCGGGGCTGGAGGCGATCTCCTCGATCTTCCAGCCTTTCTCACGCGCGTACCGGGTGTACATTTCGTACAGATTACCGGCGAACAGTGCGGCTTCGTCGCCGCCGGTGCCGGCCCGGATTTCAATGATGAGTTTGGAATAGTCTTCCGACGGGTCGAGCAGGAGCTTCTCTTCGATCCGCGCATGGAGCGCGTCCCGCTTCGGACGCAGGTCCGCCAGTTCCTCGTCGGCCATGTCCTTCAGGTCGGGGTCGGCCGCCATCACCTCGGCGTCCGCAATGGCGCGGCAGAGCCGTTTGTACTCGATGTACGGCTCCACGATCTTGGCGAGGGCACCGCGCTCCTTGCCGATGGCGCCGGCTTTGACGGGATCGCCGGCGATTGCGGGGTCGTAAAGCTGCTGTTCAAGCTCGGCGTAACGGGCGAGTTGCGGTTCGAGAGTGGGAAACATCGTTTTGGTGTCTGGTGTTCGGGTGCTTGGTGTCTGACCGGAACGGGCGCACGAATATCGGGGCCGCTAAAGCGGCCCGAGGTCGTATGCCGCCCGCCGATCCGAAGCGTGAGACACGAGCAGCCCCCGAAGGAACCGAACACCAAACGACACCGGCAAGTCTTACTTCTTCTCTTCGGTCTTCGCGTCCTTCTTACCGTAGCCGGTCTTCTTGTACTTGTCGTTGAACTTCTGGACCCGGCCGGTGGTGTCGAGCAGTTTCATCTTACCGGTGAAGAACGGGTGGCTGGCGCTAGAGATTTCTAGCTTGTACAGCGGGTACTCGTTCCCATCGGTCCACTTGATGGTGTCGGTGGTCGGCACGCAGGACTGCGACAGGAACGCGAACTCGGCGGCGGCGTCCTGGAACACGACCGGTCGGTAGTTGGGGTGAATGCCCTTCTTCATAACGGTTGCTCCACAAATACAAGTTTAGGCTAGTTATAGTAGAAACGCACCGGCGGGATGACAAGACAGCGCCACCCGCTCAGTCAATCCCGGTTCTGGGACTTACCTTATTTCCCTTTGTCTGCATGACGGAACGTGGCTCGATGGGTCGCCTTCTCGAAGCCAGGAAGGTGCCCATATCTCCTGGAACTCTCGTCGGTGCCCTGGCGGTGGTTCCCGGTTCTGCAGCAAGCACGGCCTCATTCACCCGCTCGCGCCGTTTCGGCATTCCGCCGCTGCGAGGGCCGGCCGTGGCAGGCGCCACCACCTCCTCGGTCCGGTCTGGCGGGCCGAGGAGGTGGTGGCGGCTGGCGGCGACGACGTGCCCACGGCGCAGGGCAACCAACCCGGATCGGGAAGCGATACCCGAGCCGGCATCGCCTTCGGGACCGCCCGGCCCGGCGGCATCGCCCCGACCGTCGGCAAGGGCCACGCCCGCATCGAGAAGTAGGCACGCCAACCGGCCTCGATTCCGACGTGCTCGCAGACGTGGGCGGGGGCGGAGCAGGGCTTCCCATTGACGCGTGTCGTGTGCGTGTGGGGCGCGGGCCACCGGTGCGAGGAGGCGGGACGCCATGATGCACCGGTGATGCGAGGCCGAGGCGGTGCGTTGCCCGGGCGCGATCGAGCGGCATCAGGTGGCCCCGGCGACGGCCCACGGGCTGATGAGAGTTGCGTAGAGTGAATCTTAGGAACAGCCCTGTGTGAAGCGTGACGGCCCCGAAGTGTTGGGGTTGTGGAAGTGCGGGGGGCTATGTAGAAGCCGCCCCCGTTCCGCCCGACAGGGGACCCGCGGCCGAGGTACGGATGCTCAACCAAGTTACCGGCATCTGGAAGTTCCGGAGCTTCCTGCTCGCGCTCGTGCGCCTCGACTTCCGCATGCGGTACAAGCGGTCGGCGCTGGGCACCGGGTGGGCCTTGCTGATCCCGATCGCGATGGCCGGGACCTACGTGATCGTGTTCAGCGGCGTGCTCGGGCTGTCGCCCGCGGAGTACGCCACCTCGCTGCTGGTCGCGCTCGCGGTGTGGGGGTTCGTGCGCGAGTGCGCCGTCAGCGGGTGCCTGGCGCTGATATCGCACGAGAACTACATCCGCCAGAGCCCCCTCCCGTTCGGGCTGTACTCGCTCCGGTTCGTGATCGGGTACGCGATCCAGGGGTTGCTCGCGCTCGGGGTCGCGCTCGCGGCGCTCGTCATCAAGGACGGGCACGCGGAGAAGCTGCTGATGCTCTGGGCGGTGGCGCCAGCGCTGCTCATGATCTTCGTCGCGGGGTGGGCGGTGGCAACCGTCTGTGCATTCGCTCAGGTACATTTTCACGACACCAAGCACCTGCTGGAGATCTTCGCGCAGATCCTGTTCTTTCTGACCCCCATCGTGTACCCGCCGGACCTGTTGACGGGCAAGGGCCTCGGGTGGGTGGCCCGGTTCAACCCGCTGAACGCGTACATGGAACTGGTGCGCCGCCCGCTGACCGCCGGCGAATTACCCGACGCGAAGGTCTACGCGTACGCCGCCGTCTGCACCGCGGCGCTGTACCTGTTCGCGCTCGCCACCACCTGGCGCTGCCAGAAGAAGGTTGTGTACCAGCTCTGAACGGGTTGACGAAACCGGGCGCATGTGCCGGGCGCGCAGAACGGCCGGCACATGCGCCCGCCTTCTCACGCGGGCGTGCCCCCGGCCAATCCGCCTTGACCCACTTTTCGCGCCGGATGTAGATTGCCGTCCTCGCGGCCGGTCGCTCGGGTACCCGCCCCCCGCCGCGCTCCCTCGCCAGGACGGTGACACCATGATCAGCGTGCTGTTCTGCTCGCGCGCCAAAGGCAACCCGGACTCCGGGCTCACCCGCCTCCTCGAGTCGATGGCGGACTGCACCACCCCGGAAGAGAAGAAGCACGTCGAGTTCCTCATCAAGTTCGATTCCGACGACGACGACCGGCCGACGGACGCCGCGCTGGCGAAGTACCCGTTCCCGGTGCGCCCGTTCGTGTGGTCCCGGGGCGAGGGGCGCCACGGCCTGCACCACGCGCAGGAGTACCTCTTCGCCCAGCGCGACCCGCGGTCGAAGTGGTGCCTGATGACCGCCGACGACTTCTACTTCAACCGGCCCGGGTTCGTGTCCGAGATCCTGGCGACGAAGGACGAGTTCTGCATCATGGGGCACCGCCGCCCGATGATCGAGACCTATGCCGGCCGGTACGAGCAAGAGGAGGTGATCCGCGAGTGGGTGGTGTCGTTCGGGCCGTGGTCGCCGGTCGTCAGCTCGCGGGTCATCGAGGTGTGCCAGAACTTCGGGTGGCAGGCGAACGTCGATAGCTGGCTCATGGGGCTGTCGGTGGCGCTGTATGACCTGTACGGGGTGGTGATCTGGAAGCAGCACCACCCGTTCTACGCGCGCGGCGGCGCGGACGACCGGCCCGCCAGTTGCGGGCTGGCCCCGACGTACAACAACATGGAAATCACCAACAACGTCGGCCCCAACAACCGCTACTGGTTCGAGCTGGTGCGGCGGCAGGCGCGTAACCTCTACCTGAACATGGTCCACGGCACCGAGCACCGCCGCGGGTGGTCGGAGACGTGGTACAAAATGCGCCAGCAGCCGGCACACCGGCTCCCGGTGCGGGCGCTCCGCAAGCTCCGCACCCGAATCGGCTCCTTCTTCGCCTGAGCCAGCGCCTCCAGCCGACCGGTCCTGACCGCTCTCGACGCCTCTCTCTCGGCCCGTCGGGCGCGCCCGACGGACCCGAACGCCCTTTGTGTGATTCCAACGGAACACGGGTGCCGGCTCGGGGCTGCCCCGAACGGCACCGGTCCCTCGCACCCGAATCGCCCCCTCGGATAACTTGCCATGCAACTCGGCCGCCGCGACAAGATCCCGTTCCCGGAGTCGTACAACGGGTTCCGACTGATCCGCATCCACGGGCGCGTCCACGCAATCCCGCTCACCGCACAGGTCGAACGCATCCTCCGCACACCGGGGCTGCTCGACCGTCACCCCGCGGTTCTCGCGGCACCGACGCTCGACGAGGTGAAGCGCCTCGTCGACGCCTGCGCCCCGGGTGCGCACCTGCCGGAAGGGATTGCGAAGGTCGCGGGGCACGACATCGTGCGGCACCGCGGGGCGTACTACGCGGTGCCCGAGAACGCGGGCGCGATCGACCTGGACGTTCCGGGCGACCGGCAGCGGGCGGGGGTGATTCCCGGGGTCAGCGCCGAAGACCTGGAGCGCCGGTTGCGCCAGATCGCCGCGGGCGCGCCGGTCGAGTTCGCCGGGTGGCTGCCGATCTTTTCCGTATCGGGCAACTGCGGCCAGCACCCGCAGTTCAAGCACACCGGCAACCCGCCCGACGGCTACCGGTTCACCCGGTCCGCACCGCCGGTCGTCGCGCCGCAAGCCGCACCGCCCGGCGCCGGCGGGGTCGCCGCTCGAGCACGACGGCTGTGCGGCAAGGCGGGTGCCGCGCTCCAGAAGCTCTGGTACGCGGGGCGTAGCGCGCTGAGCTTCGTGTTCCCGCCGAAGGGGGTGAGTCTGGCGACCCGGGTCGCGGTGCTGGTCGCCTTCGTGCGGCTGGCCGCCCTGCTCCTCCGGAAGGGGTGCAAGCCCGGCGCGGTGCTGAGCTTCCTCCAGACCCGGCACCTGCAATCGCAGCTGCTCCTCGGCCGGCAGGAGCTGGTGTTCCTCACGAGCATGCCGTACACCTTCGGACAGAACCCGTGGGTGATCGAGATCGAGGACGTGACCACGCTGTTCTACCCGCACGTTCAGAACGGTCACACCTGTGGCATGGCGCTCGCGGAGTCGCCGTACTTCCCGATCGTGCGGGCGCTGCTCGAGGCCGATCACTGTAAGGCGATCCTCACGCACATGAGCTCGACCGCCGAGCTCATCCCGGCGCTGTTCAAGAGCGCGATCATCAGCAAGAAGGTGGTGTACGCCCCGCTCGGCGTGCGCCTGCCGGAGCGCTGGCAGCGGCACGACCCGCGGCCCGGTGACGAGCCCATCAACCTGCTGTTCATCAACTCGTGGTGCCAGGTGCCGGAGAACTTCTACGTCCGCGGCGGGCTGGACGTGCTCGAAGCGTTCTCCATCCTGCGCAAGCAGTACCCGCACCTGCGGCTCACGATCCGGACCGCCCTGCCCGCCCTGGACGACCACTACCTGCGGATCATTGAGGGCGGGTGGGTGCGGGTCGTGAACCGGTTCCTGACCGACGAGGAGATGGCCGAGTTGCACGCCGGGAGCGACATCTTTCTGCTCCCCGCGGCCCGGGTCCACATCGTGTCGCTGCTCCAGGCGATGTCTTACGGCCTCGCGGTCGTCGGCTCGGACGGCTGGGGCATGGAGGAGTACCTTGAGGACGGTCACAACGGCCTCGTGGTCCGCGGCCGGCACGGGAAGGCGTCCTGGGCGGACCCCGAGGCCGGGATGCTGCGCGAGAACTACGAGTTCACGTACACGCCCGACCCCGAAGTGGTCGCGGGGATCGTCGAGGCGGTGTCGCGTCTGGTCGAGGACCACGGCCTGCGCCGGCGGCTCGGCCGGGCGGCCCGGACCGACGTGCGCGACCGGTACAACCTGGATGCCTGGAACCGCGGGCTGAAGTCGGCTCTCGACCGCGCCCGCGGGGTGGCGCCCGCAACTCCGGAACGGACCGCCGTACCGGCACCCACGGTGCGGGAGCCCGGTCGTGCGGTGGCGACGAGCGGCGGAAGTTGAGGCGTAGCCCGCGCCCCGATCTTTCCGCCTGCGCCGCGGGCTGATCGGGACGCGGCGTGAACGAGCAGAGCCGACGCCCATCGGGGAGCGCCCCGAGCAGCTACGGAGGTTTGTAAGGTACATGCGGGCAGGTCTTTCAATTGTCACGTTTGTTCACCACTGCTCAGACGCGCGGTAGCAACGTGTTTTTTGGCAGCGAACCGGGTGCGTCGCGGCTTTGGCTTTTTCGGCCCCCGCTTCGCTTTCTTGTAGCGGTCCAACTGAACCGGCCGCATGACCGACCGAAGCCACGCCCCCATTTGCTCTGCCGTCCAACGGGGGATGGGCTCCCACACCTCTTCGGGCGCGGCAAGTTCCATCCCTTCGACCGTTCGCTCCAACTCGGCCGCCACGGAGAAGTGCGACCGTTCCTCGGCAGCCTCGTCCCCGTGCTCACCGCGCACCGCGGCACGAATCATCGCATCCCCATTAGACCTCATTCACGATAGCGTGGGGGTGTTCGTCCCCCTCACCAACCGGTGCTCAAGCGGCCTTCACCCGGTGGTCGGGCATCCGATTGACTAACTCAGCGATGGCCCGAACCCGCAGCGCGTGCCCGGACCGCGGTGCCGGTGCACGTGCGTCACCGCCCGGAACCGGTACAACCGCCCGATCGCGTGCTCCACCACGATCCGGCGCCGGCGGAACGCCCGGTTGCACTTCCGGTCCTCGGGCGACCGCCCCTTCCCCTGCGGCTTGCGGCGCGGTGCCGCACCCGAAGTGGTCGCCCCCGCCTCCACCACCGGGGCCACGTCACGCGCCAGCGCGTCGAATGCCGCGACCGTTAGTCCGGTCAGATGCTCGAACACGGCCCGCTGCTTCCGCAGGTTGTCCAGGCGCGCGATCATGGGACCCCTCACCGCGACGAGATCGACACTGCGAGAATGCGAATCCGCGTCTATCGTGAATGAGGTCTACTGTGCGTCCGCCGTGTTCAACCGCGGAACGCGATCCGTCTGCCAGCGCAACAAGGAATGAGAGGGCATCAGGGCGATCCCCGGCGAAACGCGACCCAGGTACCGAGCCCCGAGACCGCCCTGAAAAGAGCGATCGTTCTCGGCACCTCTGCGATGCTCTTTGTCGGAGCTTGTTGGCACGCATTCGCTGACCGACGGTATTTTCCTTGATCCGCAACATCGGGGCACTCCTGGTCCGCACCACTTCCATTCCGGTTGCCGAGTGGCACTGCTGCGCAACGTTCCCTCTCTCTAATCCGATGGCACGGGCCGGAATGGCTCCGCGCGCCGCCCTGAGCTGTGTTTCTGTGAGCGGTTGCAAGTGGTATTCGTGTATGGCTTTGTGAGCCAGGTTGCGAACGTCACCGGGACCGAAGTCGATCCGTTGAGCGAGCCACCCCAGACGCCCGTCCACACCCATCCCGGGTGTCGGGGGATTGCATACGCGGCAAAATCGGCGGAACTGGTCGGCAGTCGCGTGGTAGCAGTGCCCCAGCAGTTGGGCAGCGGCGTACCAGCGACGCGGTAGCGGTGTACCAGCGGATGCCCCAGCCGTCGTCACCGACAGTCGGTGACGCCTTCGGCGGCCCCGGAGTCAGATTCGGGAGGGGCCGGTGCGCTCCCGTCGCGCGGTCCGCCGAGGCCGCCGTACACGTCGCCGCGCCGGAGCTTGCCGCGGACCATCAGCATGCGGTCCACGGCCCGGCGGTAGAAGTCGAGCAGCGGCTCGGCGACCGCTTCATACGTGGACATGCGGTGCCCGAGCCGGTTGCGGCGCAGGGCCAGCCCGGCGAGAGCCCGGCTCGGGAGCTCGACCTTCACCGCGCCGGCGAGGAGCGGGATCCGCTTGACCATGCGGCTCGCCTGCCGCCAGTTGCCGTCCGGGACCACCAGGGCCGGCGGCGACGGCAAGCCGGCGACGAGTTCCGGCGTCAGCGGCTTGGCCCCGTGGCCGGGGAAGAGCACGATCGGGGTTGTGCCGGCGGGCACATGGGACCCGGGATCGGCCGGGGCCGGGAACGCGCCGTGCGCGAGGATCGTGGCGTTACGCGCGGCGAGCGACAGGAGCCGCAGCGTGTTGGTCGTCCGCCCCAGGTCGTGGACGTGCGCGACGAGCAGGAGCGGGGTGCGGGTCGCGATTCGCGGGGCGAGCGGGCACACGCACAGCCACCCCGGGAGGCGACAGGCGGGGCAGGGCGTCTGATCGCGGTCGGCGGACATCGGGCTCCGGATTGGTCGGGCAGTCAGGACGGGCGCATGGGGGGATCCTGCGAACGACGCGCACGCAGGTGCTGACGCCGGGCGTCTCATTCCGGCCCCAAAATAGGAGTTTATTGAAGTGGGGGCGAGAAGCGGCTTCCGTTACTGGCCCTGGTCACTGTTCGGCAAAAAACGTCGCTGGTCGTGCCCAGGAACTCGGCGCGCCTTGGAGGCGCGAGTACGAATTAATCTATCACCTAACATCGATGCACGCCCATGGCGCACCAGGAGCCATCTTGCAGGCAATGTTTACTCAGAATTATTCCTTACCTGAAGTAAGAGAACGGAACTCCGTGGCCCTACTTGCTATCGTGGCGATTCGGGTGATAGTTCGAGACACGCAGTTGCTCATGGCTATGGGAATTATTAGCCACGATGCCACGCTGAGAATACAAGAGGTGGATGAAGCTTTTGAGAACATGATAGGCAAGATCGGCTGCCCATAGCCAATCTCCAATTTATTAAATCCCCTCCCAGTCAGGAGTGCGGCGGCTCGAAGGACTGCGGCTAATCGATGCTACGCCCCTCACCCCCCAACCGGAGCGCGGCAAGGGCGAGGGTGCCGAGGCCGTAGAAGGTGTACTCCACGTCGGTGTGCTCGTCCCACAGCCCGCCGCGGAACCCGCCGATCGGCCGCTCGCACTCCTCCGCGTACCGCTGCACCGCCTCCCAGTCCAGCTTGTCCGCGTGCCCCAGTTGGTCCAGCGTCCACCCGCCGGTGAAGGTCGAGAGCAGGTCCGCCGCCGGGATGCGGTCGTTCGCCCGCAACCCGCCCTCGAACGGGGAGACGAGGGCCGCCAGAAAGGTCGCGGTCTCGGCCTTCGCCCCTTCGTCCAACGCCCCCAGGATCTGGAGCACCCCGACGCCCGCGGCGGTCGGGTTGGTGCCGCTGCGCTTCATCGCGGAGATTTCCACGTACCCGCCGTCGGACCTGCGCCGCGACCGCACGAACGCCGCCAGCTTGTCCGGGTCGGGAGACGGGCGGCCGAGCAGTTGCAGGCACAGCGTCACCAGGAAGCTCGTGTAGGTGCTCCCGTACAGGGCCGCCGGCGTCTTACCGTACCCGCCGTCGGGGCCGCGGAACGTTTCCAGCGTCGCGGCCACGCGGTCGCGCCAGTCGGGCGGGGCGTCGGCCAGCACGTCCGGCCCGCCGCCGAGCGGCACCAGGTAGCAGCTCACCACGAGCGAGAAGAAGTCCACCACCCCGGCGGTGCCGGTCATCTTGGTGCGCAGGAAGTGGGCCGCGTTGCCGCACACCTCCGGGTTGAGCGCCTGGAGCACCGCCAGCGAGCGCAGCGCGAACCCGGTGTAGTACAGGTCGGACCCGCCCTCGCGCCCGGAGAACCCGCCGTCCGGGTTCTGCGCGCTGAGCAGGTACTGAACGTTCCGCGCGCGCTGCTCCGCGGGCAACCGCTCGACGCCTTCGAGCAGCCGCGTCGTGAGCCGGACGAGGTACGGTTCGGGTTCGTCGGGCATGGATGAGGTCTCAGGTCGTGACGTCGTAAGCCGTAAAGTCGTATGGCCCTGTCCGATGAACGTCGCGACTTGTGGCCCTACGACTTGAGACGCGGTTACGCGCGCCGCGCTACGCTTCCAGCTTCGCCCGCACGTCGGGCGGGATCTCCAGCGACTCGATCTGGTCGGGACCGCCCGCGCGGCAGAACACCGCGGTCACCCGCCCCACCGCGATCGGCTCGCCGCGCTGGTTCGTGAAGTCGAACCGGTACGCCACGGACTTCTTCCCGAGCTTCTCCAGCACCACCGCGATCGTGAGCACGTCGGCGAACTTCGCGGGCTTGGCGTAGTCGCAGCTCGCGGACACCCGCGGGAACCCCAGCTTCGCGCCGCCCTCCGCCCAGCTCACCGAAAGGCCGCGCGAGCGCAGGAAGTCGGTCTCGGCCACCTCCATGAAGCGGAAGAAGTTCGAGAAGTGCATGATGCCGGCCATGTCGGTGTCACCGAACTCGACCCGGCGCGTGGTGGTGAATGTGGTCATGCCGTGAGCGGGGCGGGGGTGCGGACGAACGATTCCAGAAGCGTCATAGTGTTCGCGGCCATCGCCTCGGCGGTGAACCGCTCGCGGAGCGCGGCGAGCCCGGCGGCCCCGCAGCGGGCGCGGAACTCGTGGTCGGTCAGGATCCGCGCCAGCTCGTCGGCGAGCGAACCGACGGAGCCGGGGTCGGCGAGCCGCCCGCCGCCGGTCGCCTCGATCAGCTCGGGAAACGTCCCGTGCGCGGGCAGCACCGCCGGCACCCCGTTGGCCCACGCCTCCAGGACGTACAGCCCCTTGGGCTCGCGGTACACGGTGGGCACGCACAGCACGTCGATGGAGCGCATGAAGCGGACCTTGTCGTCGTGGCCCGGGCTCTCGACGTGCTCGAAGTCGCCCCGCAGCCCGGCCGCTTCGAGGCGCTTCAGTTGCGCGTCGAAGTACGGCCGGTTGTTCGCGCCCAGCCAGCCGCTCGCCTTCAGCTTCGCCGCCGGCGCGCCGGGCCGCCCGCGCAGCGCGATGAACGCTTCCACGGCCCGGTGGAACCCCTTCTCGGGGCAGATCCGCGCGAAGTAGCCGATCGTGAGCGGGCGGTCCCCGCGCGGGTCCGGGGCGCCGCCGTGCCCCGCGAGGTTGATTCCGGGGTGGATCACGTGGATACGCTCGCGCGGCAGCCCGATGTACCCCGCCATGTGGTCGGCGTAGTAGTGGCTCGTGCTGATGTAGCCGTCCACCGACCGGCCGTTGGCGCGGATCAGCTCGAAGCACCGCCGGCGGTCACGCTCGGGCAGCTCGTCGAGGAAGATGTCGTCGCCCTGGAGGGTGACCAGCACCGGCACGCCGAGCTGCCGCTTCACCTCGGGGATGACGCCCGACAGCAGCGCGTTGGTGAACAGCACGAGGTCGGGCTTCTCGGCGCGAAGGAACTCGACGAGTTTGGCGACCTCCTTCGCCTGGTGCCCGTGCGTGCCCTGCAACATCGAGATGGTCAGGGCGCCGAGCTCGCTGTACTTGGTGCGCACCGCGAACCGGGAGACGAACTTGAGCAGCCAGCGGAAGTTGAGCAGCCGGTCGAGGAACCGCGGGGTGTGGCGGAACAGCCAGAACTTCTGTTCCAAATACACGTTCACGCCGCCGAAGAAGACCGTCTGCTGCGAGGCGTCGGCCTCGTCAACCGTGATGGGGGTGTAGGTGGGGATGAGCAGCGCGTCGTGCCCGAGCTTGCGCAGGGCGGTGACGAGGGCGTTGTCGCGCATGCAACTGCCGCAGTACATGCCCGCGGCGCCGGCGGTGATGAACGCGATGCGCATGGTGAAACGCCCGCCCTGGTTCGAACCCGGTTGTCTTACGCTACATACCGGTTCGCGGCGAACGGCTTTCTCTTCTCCTGGCATCCCGGCCGGCAAGAACGGAGGGCGGTTAAGTACGCTGGCCCCTGCTCTGCGAGCTAAAAGCGGTTCGCTCGCCGGCTGAGCGCGTGAACGCACGGTACGCGCGACAGAACAAGGTTTACCGTCTGCGCCCGATGGGCACCAAGAAGGGTGCCCGGTGAGGGCGCTCTCGCAAACAAACCAGAGGAAAGAAATGGCCCGCTGCGAGCGGCTTCGTGACGCCGCGGCAACGGGCTGAAAGAGAGTTCCGGTACGAACTGCTCAGTGCAGGTCCGGGGCGGTTGTAAATCTTGAGAACGAGCCGCGACCGGCTCTTTGGCAGTCGCGGCTCGTCAACAAGGTCGGGTCGATCGTGACCGTCTGCTTAGACAGGAAGCTTCCGAACGGGTGAATACGCCGGCTTCTTGCCACCCCGGTTGCCGTAGTTGTCGCCCGACGTGCCGCGCGCCAGCCGCTCGGCCTCTTGTTCCGTCTTCAGCCCTGAGTGCAGGAGCGTGTGCAACCCGGGTTGCGCCGCCTCAATCGTTTCCCATTCCCGCTGCTCGCACACCACGTTCGCGGTGCCTTTGCCCCCGTTCAGGGACACTCGGTACACCACCCAGGCGTGACAAACTTCTTGAACGCGCATCGGGTCTCCGCTTACGGGCGATACTGTATTGTAGCGGCAAACCGTGCTCACCTCTGCGCCCAATTGCACGCTTTTCCAAATCGTTGCGCGACAGGTTGACTTTTCGTCCTTCACCGAGAGCATGTAATCCCCGCGCGGCCACCGACCGATAGCCGCCTCGTGCCTTCAGCTTACCCGCGTTTCGCGGGGTTCCGTCGTAGGTGAAATCGTCACACCAAAGCGTTCGGCGTGTCCGGCCCCGGCTACCCGGTGAGCCAGCTCTTTCAGGCCGGTCGGGGGGGATGTTGTTCGAGTCCGTCGCGTCACATTCCGGGACGCCCTTTCTCGGCGTACCGGTTCAACACCTCGTACAGCTCGGCCGGTGGCAGCGGTTTGGTGAAGTGCAGGTCGAACCCGGCTTCCGCCATGCGCTCGAGCGAACTGTAGTCGCCCAGGGCCGTCAGCGCGATGAAGAGCTGCTCCTCGCTCCCGGGGCGCTCGCGGAGCCGCCGGGCGAGCTCGCACCCGTCGATCTCGGGCATCGAGATGTCGAGTACGCAAACTTGTGGGTCGAACTGCTCGACCTGAGCGAGTGCGGACGCGGCGTCGTGCGCCACCAGCGCCTTGCAGCCCACCATTTCGAGGATCGCGCCGAGCGAGTCGGCGGCGTCCACGTTGTCGTCCACACACAGCACGCGGAGCCCCGGCGGGGGCGGGAGAGCGGCCCCCGCGGTCGTTTCGGTCAGCGCGGGCAGAGCGTCGATCGGGGTTGAGGTCGGCGTGGTCATCGGTCGGGTCGATCCGGAAAGCGGGTGCCCGTGCGGGCCGGTTCGCGACGACAGCCGTCGTGAAGTTGGTGCCGCATACGAAGCAACCCGCGCGCCGAACGCCCGGTCAGCGGATCAGGTCCGTGACGACGTGCTGCTCTTCCACCCCCGTGAGCCGCTGGTCGAGCCCCTGGAACTTGTACGTGAACCTCTTGTGGTCGATGCCCATCAGGTGCAGAACGGTCGCGTTCAGGTCGTTCACGTGGGCCGGCTTGTCGATCACGTTGTAGCTGTAGTCGTCGGTCTCGCCGTACACCTGTCCGCCCTTGATCCCGCCGCCCGCCAGCCACATGCAGAAGTTTCGCGGGTGGTGGTCCCGCCCGTAGTTCGTCTTCGACAGGCCGCCCTGACTGTACACCGTCCGCCCGAACTCGCCGCCGCACACCACCAGCGTGCTGTCGAGCAGCCCTTTTTGCTTCAGGTCGGCCAGCAGTGCCGCGGTGGGCTGGTCGGTGTCCTTGCACTGCGAGCGGATTTCGCTCGGCAGGTTCCCGTGCTGGTCCCACCCGCGGTGGAGGATCTGGACCGCACGCACCCCGCGCTCCACGAGCCGGCGCGCCAGGATCGCGCTGGCGGCAAAGCTGCCGGGCTTCTTCACGTCGGGGCCGTACATTTCGAGCGTTTTTGCCGGCTCTTTCGACAAGTCCGTCAGGTCCGGGACGCTCGTCTGCATCCGGAACGCCATTTCGTACTGAGCCGTCCGCGTGAGCGTCTCGGGGTCGCCGTACTTCTCGGCCGTGCGTGCGTTGAGTGCGCCCAGCGCGTCCAGCATCGCGCGCCGGTTGCCCGCGCCGACGCCGTCGGGGTTCTGAACGTACAGGACCGGATCGCCGACGCTGCGGAGCGCGACGCCGCTGAACTTGCCCGGCAGGAACCCGCTGGCCCACATCCGCGAGAACAGCGCCTGCGCCGCGGCGCCGGAACTCCAAGTGGGCGTGAACACCACGAACGCCGGCAGGTCGTTGCTCTCGCTGCCCAGCCCGTAGGAGAGCCACGAGCCCACGCTCGGCTTGCCCGGCGTTTCGCTCCCGGTCATCACGAAGGTGCAGGCGGGGTCGTGGTTGATCGCGTTGGTGTGAACGCTCTTCACGAGTGCGATCTCGTCCACCCACTTCGCGGTGTGCGGGAGCAACTCGCTGACCCACGTCCCGCACTGGCCGTGCCGCGCGAACTTGAACAGGGACGGCGCGACCGGGAGCCGGGACTGCCCGCTGGTCATGGTGGTGATGCGCTGGCCTTTGCGGACGCTCTCCGGCAGGTCCTTGTCGAACTGCTCGGCCAGCTTAGGTTTGTAGTCCCAGGTGTCGAGCTGGCTCGGGCCGCCGTTCAGGTGCAGGTAGATGACGGCTTTCGCTTTTGGCGTGTGGTGCGGGAACCCGGGCAGCGGCGGGTGAACGCGCGGGGCGGCTTCGGCGCCGCGGGCGCGACCGGCGCCGAGCAGCGCCATCGCCAGCCCGCCGAGTCGAATGCCCGTGGAACCGAAGAACTGCCGGCGGGTGAGATCAACTTGCTGTTCGTTGAAAGGATGCATGGCAGCTTATTGATGGAGGGTGATGCCGGAGCGCGGGCCTCTGGCCCGCTTCGCGATTCCGGCAGTGTTGCTTTGCGGTATTGCCACGAGCGACCACAAATGCGAAGCAAAGCGGGCCAGAGGCCCGCGCTCCGGCGCCGGTCAGTTCCGACTCACGGCTTCATCCAGGTTCAGCACGAGGTTGGCGACCATCGCCCACGCCGCCACTTCCGCGTCCGCCGCGGCGCCCTTTGGCTTCGACTCGCCCGCGTGAACCACCTTCTTCGCGCCGGCCGGGTTCGCCGCGAACAGTTCCCGCTGTCGCTCCAGGGCGGCGGCGACGAGCTTCACCTCTTCGGCGTCGGGGCGGCGGCTCAGCACGGTGCGGTACAGGAACGCGATCCGCTCCTCCGTCTGCTTCCCGCCCTCGGTGAGGACCCGTTCCGCCAGCGCCCGCGCGGCCTCGAAGTGCTGCACGTCGTTCATCAGTTGCAGCGCCTGCAGCGGCGTGTTGGTGCGGTCGCGGCCGGCACACAGTTGCTCGCGGTTGGTCGCGTCGAAGTTCGTCAGGAACGGCGCCGGGGCCGTGCGCTTGATGAACACGTAGAGGCTGCGCCGGTACAGCGCCGCGCCGTGGTCCTGGAGGTAGTAGCGGGTGTTGCTGTCGGCGTAGCCCACCGGCTCCCAGATGTTGGGCGGCTGGTACACGTTCACCCCGCGCCCGCCCATCTCGTGGCTCATCAGCCCGCTCACGAACAGCGCGTTGTCGCGCAACTGTTCGGCGTCGAGCCGGAACCGCGGCCCCCGGCTGAGGAGCTGGTTCTCCGGGTCTTTCAGGCGCACCGCGGGCGGCTGGGCGGCGTCGCGTTTGAAGGCGTCCGAGGTGACGAGCAGTTTCACGAACTTCTTGGTGTCCCAGGACGCGCGGTACTCGGCGGCCAGCCAGTCCAGCAGTTCGGGGTGGCTCGGCGGTTCGCCCTGAGAGCCAAAATCGGAACTGGTCTTCACCAGCCCGACGCCGAAGAACTGCTGCCACAGCCGGTTCGCCGCGACGCGGGCCGCGAGCGGGTTCTCGGGGGACGTGATCCAGTTCGCGAGGTCGAGCCGCGTCGCGCGCTTCGACGGGTCGGCGAGCTTGAGCGGCGGGAGCGCCGCCGGCACGCCGGGTTGCACCTTGTCGCCCGGCTTGTCGTACTGCCCGCGGAGCATCACGAACGAGTCGCGCGGGACCGGCAGGTCGCGGAACACCATCGTCCCGGGGATCGCGTCCGCGGCACCGGCGTGTTCGGCCCGGGCCGCCTCCCATTCTTGCTGAAGGTTGGCGAGCGCGGGCGTGGCGCCGCGGGCGACGTGCGCGAGGTAGTAGGCCCGCAGCTTCGCAACGTCCTCGGCCTTCGGGTTCTTCGCCGGGCCGACGGCGACAACGGCGTTCAGACCGGCGGGCAGGCCCGGCGGCGCTTTACCGTTCAGGCCCTTCCACCACACCTGGAACGACGCCCGCGGGTCGGTCGCGGGGTGACTCGTGCCCGCCAGCGCGACCGCGTCCCAGTACACCACCCCGCCGTGCTCCTGGAGCGTCAGCGATGGGACCGGCTGCTCCCCCTTCAAACCCAGGTCTTCGGCCTTGAGGGCGAGCTGAGCCCACGAGCCGGGTTTCGGGAGGTCGCCGACACGTGTGCCCAACCCGCCCCGCGCGTAAGGGGACTCGGCGGTCGGCTCCTGACCCCACCACACCTTCTTCCCGCCGGCGAACTGAACGGTAACGGCGCCGGGCGGCTGCTTCGGGTCGAGGTACACCCACGCCTCGAAACGGGCGCCCGCGGGGGCGCGGAGCGGGTTCCGGAACTGAATCGTGTCCTGGTGGAAGAACGTGTTCGCCTGGCGCAGCACGCGGCGGCCCGACTTCGCGCCGAACGCCGGGGCGGTCACCCAGTCGGCGGCGTTGCGGGTGGTGTTGCTGCTGGTGGCCCCGGCGGGGAACGTGTCGTCGAGCAGCACCTCGCGCACCGCCACCGCCGGCGCGTCCGGGGTGGCCGCCGGGTCCGTGTATGCCGCCTTTGCGGCGGCCTCTTCGAGCGCCTTGCGGGCGCCGGCTTCGGCCTTGGCGGCGGCCTCGAGTGCGGCCTGCTGGGCCGGCGTCGGCACCTTCACAAACGGCCCGGTGGTGCTGACGTTGCTGTCCAGCGCCGGGTCCGCGCCGGAGTAGAAGAATGCGTAGAGCGAGTAGTATTCCTTGATCGAGATCGGGTCGAACTTGTGGTCGTGGCACACGGCGCACCCGGCGGTCAGGCCGAGGAACGCCTGCGTCGCGGTGCTCGCGCGGTCCACCGCGTTGCGGTACAGCCACTCGGCGTCGATCGACCCGCCCTCACCGGTCGTCACGTTGCACCGGCTGAACCCGGTCGCGGTGAGCTGCTCGCTCGTGGGGTTCGGCAGCAGGTCCCCGGCGAGTTGGTACGTGGCGAACGTGTCGAACGGCAGGTTGTCGTTGAACGCCTTCACCACCCAGTCGCGGTACTTCCACATCTGCCGCTCGTTGTCGAGGTGGAGGCCGTGGGTGTCGGCGTACCGGGCCACGTCGAGCCAGTGGCGCGCCATCTCCTCGCCGAACCGCGGGCTCGCGAGGTAGCGGTCCACCAGCCGCTCGTAGGCGCCCGGCTCCTTGTCGGAGAGGAAGGCATCAACCTCGGCGACGGTCGGCGGGAGCCCGGTGAGGGCGAACGACGCGCGACGGATCAGCGTCTCGCGGTCGGCCGCGGCGGTCGGCTTCAGCCCCTCCTTTTCGAGCCGCGCGCGGATGAACGCGTCCACGGGGTGCCCCGCGCCGGGCACCGCCTGCCGGGCGACGGGCTCGAACGACCAGTGCTTCTGGTACTTCGCCCCCTGCTCGATCCACAGCCGGATCGTTTCTTTCTGGGCCGCGGTGAGCTTCTTGTTCGTGTGCGGCGGCGGCATCACGCTGTCGGCGTCGTCCGAGACGATCCGCTTCCACACCTCGCTCGCGTTCGGGGCGCCGGGCTTGATGGGGAACGCGCCGTCGCGCTCTGTAAACGCGCCATCGGGCACGTCGAGCCGGAGCTTGCCCTTGCGCGCCTTCGGGTCGAACCCGTGGCACGCGAAGCAGGCGTCCGAGAAGATGGGGCGCACGTCGCGGTTGAACTCGATCGTTCGCGTTGCGGGCGCGGCCGGGGCGGGCTTCTTGACGTCCTCGGCCCGACCGACCGAGACCACGCACGCGAGCAGTGCGGTAACGCAGAGCGGCTTCATTGGAACGGGAACCGGAAGAGTGGTTCGGGCAGGAGGCCTGATACGAACACTTCCGGAGCCCGTTGTCAACTGTCAATCTCGGTTCACCGGCCCGCGCCCGGCACGGGCGCCGCCGATTCAATCGACGAGGGCGATCAGGTCCGTCACGCTGGTGAGCGTCTCCAGCTCCCAGCACCGGGCCAGGATCTCGTCGGCCCGCGCCTTCCCGTACCGCGGTTCCGCGACCCGCCGGAACTTGGCCTCGACCTCGGCGTCGGTCATCGGGTTCCCGGCGTGCCCGCGCGGGAACTCCACCTCCCGGACGACCGTGCGGCCGTCGTTGAGTGTGACGGTGATGCGGTTCGGGATGCCGTGCGGGTACCGCGGGTCGAGCGTGCCGTCGTGCGTCACCTTCACCTTGCCGGTGAACGCGACCCGCCGGGCGTCGGTGAAGTGCGGCTCGTCGAACGTTTCGAGGTACACGTCGCCGTCGTACAGCGCCGCCGCGGTGCAGTACGGCAGCGAGTGGTCGGCCGTCTCCCGGGTCTTGGGCGCCCACGCCTCGGGGTACTTGCCGATGATGTTGTAGCTGGCCTCGAACGTCGCGATGTCGATCCGCTGCACCTGCGACACGTCGCCGCCGAGTTCCGCGCGGATCTGGAGGGCCGCGTCGATCGCGCTCTGCGAGTGGTACTCGGCGGGCCAGAACTTGATGTACGTCTTGTTGATCATGAACCCGTCGGCGTTGCCCGGCTCGCCGCCGAACGGGGCGGGGGTGAACGCTTCACGCGCCACCAGCTTGAAGAACCCCAAATCGCCCTCGAAGATCGGGGCCGGGCCGGTCATGCCGTCGGCCGCGAGGGTGGCCGCGAACACCCCGTTGCGGGCCGCGTTGGCGAACGCGCACCCCTTCCACATGCTCAACTCGCCCGACCGCGTTTGCCGCAGCGCGACGTTGCACACGCCCGCCAGCCCGACCGTGTGGGTCAGCTTGGTGACATCGAGCTTCATCAACTTGGCGGCGGCGACGGCCGACGAGATGGCGCCGTAGGTGACGTGGTCGACCCCGTGCTTGCGCAGGCTCGCGGCGTCGCAGAACCGGCACTGGATCTCGTAGGCCAGCACCGCGGCGGTGATGAGGTCCTTGCCCCCCGCCCCGACCGCCTCGCCGACGGCCAGCACCGCGGCGAGGTTGTCGCTCGGGTGCGCCGGCTCCTTGCTCAGGTAGGTGTCGTTGAAGTCCAGGTAGCGGATCAGCAGCCCGTTGACGAACGTGGCCCACTCGATGCTCGACTTCCCGCCCCCTAGCAGCGACGCGCCCGGCGTGCTGCTGACCCGTGCGGCGCACTTCTTGGCGATCGCGTAGGCCTCGGCCGGCATCGCGCCGATGGCGGTGACGAAGGAGTCGATGAACCGCCGCTTGGTCTCGTGGACGGCTTCCCGGGTGAGCGACTCGAACGTGAGGCCGGCGGCGTACCCGGCGAGCCGCGCGGCCAGTGTCGGGGAGGACATCGCGAACATCCCTGGTGAGGTGGTGACGTGGGGATGTTGTACGAAGCGGTCGCGCCGCCCGCCCGGCCCGCCGCGGCCGCCCCATCCGATGTGCGGCCGATCTTTGATTTCATTTTTTCCCGACAAGCGGCCGATCCTTCGCAAAGCCATGCGTCGCTCGAACCATAGGAATCTATGTCGGCCCGTCGCCTTCTGGTGGTCGCGGACGATTTCGGCATCGGCCCCGAAACGTCTCGCGGGATACTCGACCTTATGCGGGCCGGCGTGGTCACCGGCACCGTCTTGCTCGTCAACGCCCCGACCGCCGAGGACGCGGTCCGCCGTTGGCGCGCCGCCGGCGGCCCGGGCGACCTGGGGTGGCACCCGAACCTGAACCTGGACCGCCCCGTGTCTGCCCCGGGGGCGGTCGCTTCGCTGGTGTGCCGCGGCGGCGGGTTCGCGCCGCTGGGCGTACTGATGGCGCGGCTGGCGACCGGGGGCGTCCGGTACCGGGAGCTGGTCCGCGAACTGGACGCGCAGCTCGGGAGGTACCGGGAGCTGGTCGGCGCCGACCCGGCCCTGATCAACGGGCACAAGCACGTGCACGTGTTCCCGCTGGTGCGCCGGGCGCTCGCGGAGGTGCTGGCCGCGCGCCGGCTGCGCCCTTACGTTCGCCGCGTGATCGACCCGGTGTCGTGCCTGTGGGGGGTGCCGGGGGCGCGGGGCAAGCGGCTGTTCCTCGGCGCCCTCGGCGCGTGGGCCGCGCGGCGGCAGCGCCGGGCCGGGTTCCCGGGCAACGATGCCCTGGCCGGGATCACCGACCCGCTGTGGGTGCGGGACCCGCAGTTCTTCGCCCGCTGGCTCGCCCGGGTGCCCGGGCGGGTGGTGGAACTGGCCGTACACCCGGGGCACCGCGACGAGACGCTGATCGGCCGCGACTGCACCGCCACCGACGGCCAGGTGCAGCGCCGCACCGACGAGCAGGCGCTGCTGTCGGCGCCGGAGTTCGCCCGCGCCTGTGCGGGGGCGGGCTTCGATCTGTGCCGCCCCTCGCGCGCCTGGGACTTACGAACGGAGGCCGCCCGTGCCGCCTGACTTTCCCTCGCCCGCGCCCCACTGGCGCGTTCGGGCCGCCTGGGCGGTCTGGCTCTTGGTGCTGGCCGGCCTGCTCACCCGCGGGGCCGTCGCGCCGCACCGGAACAACTGCTTCCGCGACCACTACCGGTCCGGCGGGGTGAACTGGCTGGCCGGGACCGATCTGTACGGGACCACCGCGGACACGTGCCGCTACAGCCCGGCCGTTCACGTCGCGCTGGTCCCGTTCAGCGCCCTGCCGGAGTACTGGGGCGGGCTCGCCTGGCGCGCCGCCGGGGCGGCCGCGCTGCTGGCCGCCCTGGGCTGGTGGCTCAGGGCCGTGTGTCCGCCCGACCTCAGCCCGAAGGCCCGGGCCTGGGTGCTGCTCGCGGCCCTGCCGCTGTGCCTGGGGAGCTTGAACAACGGGCAGTCGAACGTGTTCATGGCCGCCGCGCTGCTGGCCGGTACCGCCGCCGCCGCCCGGGGCCGCTGGTGGGTCGCGGCGGCGGCGGTCGCCGCGGCCTGCTTCTTCAAGATTTACCCGATCGCGGTGGGGCTGCTGTTCGTCGCCATGTACCCGCGCCGGTTCGGCCCGCGGTTCGCGCTGGCCCTCGCCGCGGGGCTCCTGCTGCCGTTCCTCGCGCAGGAGCCGGAGTACGTCGCCCGCCAGTACGAGCGGTGGCTCGGCAACCTGCGGGCCGACGACCGGTCGGCCTGGGTCCTCGACGAAGCGTACCGCGACGCCTGGCTGCTGGTCCGCCGCGCCGGGCTGCCGCTGTCGCACGCGGCGTAC
This sequence comes from Gemmata algarum, assembly GCF_034097035.1. Taxonomy (NCBI): domain Bacteria; kingdom Pseudomonadati; phylum Planctomycetota; class Planctomycetia; order Gemmatales; family Gemmataceae; genus Gemmata; species Gemmata algarum. Next base: position 146,954 of record NZ_JAXBLV010000244.1, on the reverse strand, counting down.
CAGTGGGTGACGGTGGCCGCCGCCGCCGCGGTCGGCGGGCTGTGTCTGCTCGCCCGGTGGCGCGGCGTTCCGGACCGGACGGCCCTGAACCGCGCCCTCGGGCTGGGGTGCTGCTGGATGACCGCGTTCGGCCCGGCCACCGAGTCGCCGACGTACATCTTGCTCGGCCCGACGCTCGCTTGGCTCCTGGTCGAGAGCCGGCGCGGCGGCCCCGCGCCGTGGGCGCGTGCGCCGGTCGTGCTGGCGGCGGTGCTGTTCTTCGGCACCTGCGTCGCGGTCACCACGCCGCCGTACGGGCGCCTGGTGCTGCGGACCGGCACGCAGCCGGCGGCGGCGCTGGTGCTGCTGGCCGTGCTCGCCGCCATGACGCTGAAGCGCCCCGCGGCCGCAGTGGCCCCCGCCGCGGGGCCGTTCGTCCCACCGGTGAGGAGAGCCGCATGAGCACCCTCGTCAGTATCGTGTGCCCGGCGTATGAGGAGGCGGACGCGCTGCCGCACTTCCACGCGGAGCTGGTGCGCGTGCTCGACCGGCTCGGCCCCGACTACCGGGCCGAGGTGATTTACGCCGACGACGGCTCCGCGGACGGAACGCTGGGGGTGCTGCGCGAGCTGGCGGCGGGGGACCCGCGGGTCGGGTACCTGTCGCTGAGCCGCAACTTCGGGCACCAAGCCGCCCTCACGGCCGGCCTGGAGCACGCGACCGGCGACGTCGTGGTGATGATGGACTCGGACCTCCAGCACCCGCCGGCCGTGATCCCGCGGCTGCTCAGCGAGTGGCGGGCCGGGGCCGACGTGGTCATCACCGTGCGCGAGGACGACCCGACCCTGAGCCGGTCGAAGCGGTTCAACTCGTGGGCCTTCTACCGGCTCATGCGGGCGGTGAGCGGCACCGAGGTGCGCCCGTCCGCGGCGGACTTCCGCCTGATGACCCGGCCGGCGGTTCACGCGCTCTTGCAACTGCGCGAGTCGCACCGGTTCATCCGCGGCATGGTGCAGTGGGTCGGGTTCTCCTGCCGCGAGGTGCGGTTCGTGCCCGCGGCGCGTGTGGCCGGGCGCTCGAAGTACACGTTCCGCAAGCAGCTCCGGCTCGGGCTGGACGGGATGTTCTCGTTCTCGAAGGCGCCGCTGCGGGCGCTGCTGGGCCTCGGGGTGTGGTTCGCGGCCCTCGGGGCCGCGTGCGCGCTGGCGGCCCCGTTCGCGTCGGCCCCCGGGTTCTGGTTACTAGCCGCGGTCGTGCAGACCACCGGAGGCGCGACGCTCGCCGGGCTGGGCGTGGTCGGCGAATACGTGGGGCGCCTGCACGAAGAGGTCAAGCGGCGCCCGGTGTACCTGTTGAAGGAGACCGGGAACCTGGCGGCCACAGCCCCGGCCGGGGGCGAGCCCGCCCGGCCGCCGGCGCGCCGGGCGGCCTGACCCGTTGCTACGCCGCGGCGCGCGCCCGCCCGCCGGTGCGGGCGAGCGCGCCGTACCAGTCGAGCGTTTCTTGAAGCGCGTCGGTGAATGAGGTTTCGGGCGCCCAGCCGAGCGGGTTCGCCGGCGGGGCCACGTCCGGCAGCGTCGGCGCGGCGCCGTTGAACACGTCGCGCATGGCCGCCCCGAAGCGCCGGTCGCTCAGCACCCAGCCGCTCCGGAAGGGGTAATCGCCGGGGCCGCGCACCGCCACGTCTTCCGCCACTCGCAGGCACGCCCGCGCGGCGTCGCGCACGAACACGTGGTCGGTCACCGGCCCGTCGGGAAGGGGCGGAAGCCCTTCGCCCCCGTGGAGCGCCAGGGCGGTTGCGGGGGCCGTGCGGAACACCTTCCGGTCGCCGGGGCCGAACACCGCCCCGAACCGCGCGACGCTCAGCCCGCCGAGCGGCTCCGCGTGCCCGGTCAGTGTAAAGGCCTGTAACGGCCGGGCCGCCACCACCGGCACCCGGCGCGAGTACAGGCGCACGGCATCGAGCACCGCGGGCGTGCCCCGGTCCGCGGCGAACGGCTCGCCCGCGGCGAGGTGGAACACCGCCGACACCTCGTGAACCGCCATCGCCGAGTGCAGCCGGAACACGTTGTCAGCCCGGCCGCGAACAAAGTGGACGCGGCCGCCCTGCCCCGGCGCAAAAATGTCCGCCCCGGAACGTTCGTGGATCAACCCGACGACCGCGGCCCCGCGGTCGAACAGTTCGTGGCACACCGCGGCGCCCAAGAGCCCGGTGCACCCGGTCACCAGCACCCGCCGACCGGCCCACGGGGAAGTTGATTCGCTCACCGGTGCGCCTCCGTTGCGCGTCGTGACGTGTGTCAAACCCCAGGGTATCGCGGCGCGCGGCGCCCGGTCAAGGCGGACCGCGGCGCGGTTCCAGCGGTCGGTGGTGGCGGAGGTCGGGTTGCGAAGCGGGGGGACCTCGGCTATACCGGCCGGTCCACATTCTGGCACACGCGGCAGGCCCTCTCGTGCCGCCGAAGTAACCAAGGAAGGGATGCGATGAGCACCAAGCGCGGCGTTCAGACGGACGAGTCGCTTGAACAGACCGGCGAATTGGCCGCCTACGAGACCACCCGGTCCGCGGCCGACTCCAGCAGCGACAAGGCGCCGCCCAAGAAGGACGAGGAGCACATCTCGGTGTTCTGGCGGGTGTTCGGCGGCACCATCCTGAGCATCGTGGCGCTGGTCGCGGTCACGCTCTACAACAACACGTCGTCCAGCATCTCCGAGCTGCGCGCGCAACTGAGCCGCGAGCACGAGGCCCGGGCCGAACTCGTGAAGAAGGACGAGTTCAACACCCGCACGACGGCTCAATACGAGCGGATGCGGGCCATCGACACGATCAAGGTCGAGTTGGAGGGCGTCAAGGAGAAGGTGAACACCAACACCGCCACGGTGGACGGGTCGAAGCGCGACACCAACGCCGCCCTGGAAGCCATGCGCAAGGAGGTGGCGGCCCACGCGGACGCCATGAAGAAGGACGCCGCGGCGCTGGAGGTGCTCAAGGAGCGGGTGGTGCTGGTCGAGGGCGTCAAGAAAGATGTCGCGGCGATGGACTCGCTCAAGGAGAAACTTGCCACCGCCCTCGCGGACCTGAAAATCGTACACGACAACCTGCAAAAGCTGAGCACCGACGTGGAGCGGAACAAGCTGTCCGACCTGGAGCGGAAGGCGCTGCGCGATTCGCAACACAAGCAGGTGGACGAGGCGCTCAAGGAGCTTCAGAAGGGGCTCCAGGACTGCCGCGAGAAGCTGGCACGGCTGGAAGGGGCACAGCCCAAACCCGGGACCGAGGTGCCGCGGCCGAACAGCGACGCGAACCGAGCGAAACCGGCCGCGCCCGGCGAAGTGAAGCCCGCCAGCGGCACGAAGCCGCCCGAGGACGAGTGACGGAGGTCGCCCCCCCTGCTGACGCAGGCGGGGGCGATTCTGGGCACGTTACCGCATCTTAACTCGCTGAGGCTTCCGACTAATCGTCCAGCCGTCGAAAACCGCAACGTCACAAGTGCAGTAAAGAAAAAGCTTTATGACTTGCCAACCCGACGACTTCTGACCGGTGGTCCTTACTTACCGCTTCACCGGCTGACGCTTCCGGAGCGGTGCCGCCAGGACCGGGCGGGCCGGCGCACATGCTTCTCCGAACTCGATCATCTGCAACCGCTTCCGCACGCCGTCCGCGTACTGTTCGGACAACTCCACCCCGAAGTACCGGCGGCCCAACTTCTTCGCGACCGCTAGCGTGGTGCCGCTCCCCGCGAACGGGTCCAGCACCAAGTCGCCCGGCTTCGACGCCACCCGGATGACGCGGTCCAGCACCGCTTCCGGCATCTGACACTTGTGGCCGGCCTCGTTCCGCTCGTGGAAGGTGCCGCAGATCCGCGGAACGTGCCACGTGTCGCTGTCCGGCGCAAAGTGCGCGTCGGACTCCTGGGGCCGCAGCACCCAGGTATCATCCGGGAGCTTACCGACCGGGTTCGCCCGCTTGTCCGCGTAGGTGGTCATGCGCGCGGAGGGGACCCGCACCTCGTCCGGGAAGAACTGATGGTTCTTCGGGTCGCGCACGTAATACAGAATGTGCGCGTGACTCCGGTTGAACTTCTTCGAGCAGTTCACGCCGAACGTGTAGTGCCACACGACCCAGTTCCGCATCGTGAGCCCGAGCGCGTCGAGCCGCACCTTGTGCTCGGCCACGAACTCGTCCCCGATGGCCAGAAACAGCGACCCGTGGGGCGCCAGCACCCGGACCGCGGCGGCGAGCCAATTCTCGGTCCAGGTGAGGTAGTCGGCCTTCGCCCGCTTGTCGTCGTACACGTCGTACTGGTAGCCGATGTTGAACGGCGGGTCGGCGAACACCAGGTCCGCGCACCCGGCGGGTAAGGTGTTCAGCACCTGAACGCAGTCGCCCTCGGCCACGTCGTTAAATTCGTCTTTCCGCATCCCAGACCCCTTCCGGGCACAACCGCGAGTGTCTCGCCCACCCATACAGCTAGAACACCCCGCACAACCGCGCCACTTTACTCGCCGCGTGTGCGGGGGAAAAGGCGGCCGGCTGCGTTAGCTTGTAGCGGTCGCGTGGGCTGTGCCGGGAAGTTGGCCTAGCGGGGGGCGGGCGGGGTCGCTAATCTCTCCAGCCCGAGCGGGTCGGGCGCGCCCAATACGCCTCGCCCGCTGCGACCGGTTGCCTGTGGGAGCACGGATGTTCCGCCACCTGTCCGCCATTTGGACCGCACGCCATTTCCTGCTCGCGCTGGTGAAGCTGGACCTGCGCCTCCGCTACCGCCGGTCGGTGCTGGGCATCGGCTGGTCGCTGCTGCACCCGCTGGCCATGACGGCGGTGTTCACGGTGGTGTTCAGCCAACTGTTCGGGGGCGGGGACCCGGTCGGGTACGCCGCTTACGCGCTCGCCGGGTTGGCCGTTTGGGCGTTCCTGCGGGAGGCCGCGACGCTGGGCAGCAAGGCGTTCCTGCTGAACGAGTCGTACATCCGGCAGAGCCCCATGCCGTACACGATTTACACGCTCCGCACCGTCCTGGGGCAGGTCACGCACGCGTGCCTGGCGCTCACGGTGGTGGTGGCGCTGGTGGCCGTCTGGAAGCAGGACGCGGGCGTGCTGGTGGGGGTGCTGCTGGCGGTCCCCGGGCTGCTCCTGGCGCTCGTCGCCGCGTGGGCGGTCGCCACCATCGGCGCGTTCCTCACCGCGTTCTTCCACGACGTGGCGCACCTGCTCGAGGTGGGCGCGCAGATCGGGTTCTACCTCACGCCGATCATGTACCGGCGCAGCGTGCTGGACGACCGCGGGCTGGGCTGGCTCGCGGACATCAACCCGGTGAACATGTTCCTGACGCTGATCCGCGACCCGCTGCTGATCGGCGTGCCGACCGGGGCGCAACTGGCCCACTGGGGCGGCGCGTACCTGGGGGCGCTGGCGTTCACCGCGGTGCTGGTGGCGCTGGCCGCCGGCATCGTGAGCTGGCTCCAGAAGAAGGTGATTTTCCACCTGTAAGTCGGGGCCCGGGACCGGGACGCCGGGGCCGCCGCCCCGCTGCGGCTCGGTCCCCTTCCCTCTGTGGCTCTGCCCTCTGACTCCTGAGACCTGCCGCCATGGCGAAGATCGAACTCGAGAACGTGTCGGTCACGTTCACCGCGCACCAGCAGAAGCGGGTCAGCTTCAAGGAATACCTCGTCCGCGGCCTGTTCTTCGGTGCCCGCAACCCCGCGCTGCGGGTGCGGGCGCTGGAAGGCATCAACCTGTCGGCCCGCGACGGCGACCGGATCGGCGTGATCGGGCACAACGGGGCCGGCAAGTCCACGCTCCTCAAGACGCTCGCCGGCGTGTACCCCCCGACGGCCGGCACCCGCGAAGTCGAGGGGAAGATCTGCTCGCTGTTCGACATCACCCTCGGGTTCGAGTTCGAGGCCAGCGGGTGGGACAACATCCTGTACCGCGCGTACCTCCAGGGCGAGACCCCGACCAGCGTGCGCGACAAGGTGGACCAGATCGCCGAGTTCTCCGAGCTGGGGGACTTCCTCAACATCGCGGTGCGGAACTACTCGGCCGGGATGCAGATGCGGCTGGCGTTCTCCATCGCCACCGCCATCGAGCCGGAGGTGCTGCTGATCGACGAGGTGCTCGCGGTCGGCGACCTGGCGTTCCAGAACAAGGCCAAGGCGCGGATGAAGGAGCTGATGAAGTCCTCGCGCCTGATGGTGATCGTGGCGCACGACCTCAACGCGATTCTGGACATGTGTACCCACGTGATCTGGATGGACCACGGCCAGATCGTCGCGCAAGGGCCGCCGAAGGAGATCGTGGAGCGGTACCAGGAGGCGGCGGGGCAGCCGGCTCACGCGGCCCCGGCCCCGGCCGCGGAACTGGAACTCCAGGCGGCGTAACTCAGAGGGCTTTGTGTGCGCGTCCTCTTTAACGGGGTAACGACTCTCAAGCCGAAGACCGGCATCGCGCACGCGGCGGCGAACCTGCACGCCGCGCTGGTCGCGACGTTCCCCAAGGACCACTTCTGGCTGTACCCCGGGGCCGGGGTCGCGCGCGCCGCGGGGCGCTTCTTCCGTGCCGACGCCGGCGTACCCCCGCGGGCGGCCCGCGAACCCGGAGCGCTGAAGCAGTTCGCCAAGCGGACCGCCGGCGCGGTCGCGAAGTTGGGGTACGCGGCCCACTTTCAGTGGGCCGCCCGGACCGGCCGGTTCGACCTGTACCACGAGCCCAACTTCGTCCCCTTCCAGACCGGCCTGCCGCTGGTCGTTACCGTCTTCGACCTCTCGGTGCTGTTGCACCCGGAGTGGCACCCCGCGGAGCGGGTGAAGGCGCACGAAAAGGCGTTCGCCCGCGGGCTGGGACTCGCGAACCACGTCCTGGTCGGGACCGAGGCGGTCCGCGCGGAGGCGCAGCGCTACCTGGGCCTGTCGCCGGACCGGGTGACGGCGATGCTGTGCGGGGTCGGGCCGCAGTTCCGGCCGCAAACGCCCGACGCGATCGCCGCGCTCCGGGCGAAGTACGCGTTGCCGCCGCGGTACACGCTGTACGTCGGCACGATCGAGCCGCGGAAGAACATCGCGACCCTGTTGCGGGCGTTCATCGATCTGCCCGAGCCGGTCCGGGCCGCGTGCCCTCTGGTGCTGGCCGGCGGGTGGGGGTGGAAGGCCGAAGCCGAGCGCGAGCTGTTCCACTCGGAGGCGAAGCCGCGCGGGGCGATTCACCTGGGATACGTCCCGGACTCCGACCTCCCGGCGCTGTACGCCGGCGCCGAGGCGCTGCTGTACCCGACCTTCTACGAGGGCTTCGGGATGCCGCCCGTGGAGGCGATGGCGTGCGGGACGGCCGCGGTCACCTCGACGGCCGACGCGGTGCGCGAGGTGGTCGGCTCGAACGCCCTCACGCTCGCCCCCGACAACCTGGACGGGTGGCGGGACGCGCTGCTGCGGATCGCGGACGACCGCGAGTTCCTGAGCTACTACCGGCGCCGCGGGCTCGCGCATGCGGCCACGTTTACCTGGGACGCCTGCGCGCGGGTGACGTGCGGCGTGTACCGAAAGGTGCTCGGGCTGCCGCAACCGGCGGTCGAGACGCGCCGAGCCGCCTGAGCTCGGGCGAACACCGGGTCCATCTTGGCGGTCTTGAATTCGGCCTGTGTGGCCATGTGCTCTTCGATCGTGCGGTTCGGCGGGAGCGGAATCGCGCCCATCCGACGCCCGCTCAGCCGCAGGCCCTTTTTAACAACGCCCACGCCTGCGATTCCCCGCGCCTGGAGCCGGCCCGTGCCCGGATGCCGTCACGCTCCGCGGCCACCGTGTCAGGCGAGTTCGTCTGAAATGACTCTTCCAACGAGGTGCGATGGGCCTCCAGCGCGCTCAGCCTGTTGGACCCAGTGGAACTCCCGCAACCCGGCCACGCCCGATCGATCGCCAGTAAGCGCTCGACGGTGGCATTCGAGCCCCCGGCCAAGACACCTGCCCGCGCCTGGGTTTCGCCCAGGCTAATGAGCCACAGCATTCCGGACTCCGCGAAGTATGGAATCATGGCAACCGTCCGTGGGCGAGGGCATGGGAGCTTCAGTAAGCCTCATGTTGCCTCACCACAGACCGCCCCAGAATCGGCATCAATCCATGCTCAAGCGGTGGTTGCGTGTGGCAGGCCGCAAAAGCGCGAAGGTGGCACCGCCTCGGGTGAAGCGCTACGCCGGCACTGAAGTGCCGGAGGCGCGATCCGCCCGTGGACGACGGTAAAGTTGCGGGCCAGTTCGGTTGCGTAATCGGTCGTGAGGCACGGCCCTGCTGGTGGGGCCGGAACGGGATCACCTGTGCGCGAGCAAATCTGCGTTGCGGCGACGAGAGTGAAACAATCGCCTCACTGCCGTCGGATCGCGGCGCGTGAACCGGAGCAACGGGCCACTCGTGCGGCCCGTTGCTCTTTGATGAGCCGCTTCCTGCCCTGAAACCAGAAACTTGGGACTCGCAACCGTCGGATCCCATCCGCAAGGGATCAGGAGCGTGCCGTTACGGTCGCGCATACGGAATTCTGTCTGGTACTTTCGGCAACTCTTTTTGGGGCTCGGTGGGCGCGTTGATGAACGGGTCTATCTTCCACGGGAGCGCCAGGAGTGTGTCGTCACCGGACACCGTTTGGGTGCCGTTAACCAGGAACGCGGCGCCGGTGACGGCGGCGGCGTGTTTGCGGAGCACCGCCCGTTCGGGCTTCGCGGCGGTCGCGTCCCAGAGGCGGAGCGTGCGGTCCGCGCCGCCGGTTAGAACCCAGCGGCCGTCTCTCACAGCCACGCTGCGCACGCCGCCTTCGTGACCGGTCAGGGTGAAACGCGGCTTCTCGTCGCCCACCAGCCAGACGTGAACCGTCCCGAGATCGTTGCCGGCCGCGATCCACTTTCCGTTCGGGCTGACCGCGACCGCCGACAGCGGCGCGGCAAGCTTCCCGTACCGCCGGAGTTCGCGGCCGTCGGTGAGGTTGAGCAGTACAAGGGCGTTCGGGGTCGCGACCGCGACGAACGTTCCCTGCGGGTCAATCGCAAGCGCCGTGACCGGCCCCAACTTTTCTGCGCGCCAGCCCGGCTGGCCGTTCACGGCGTTCCAGTACGCGACCGAGCCGTCGAAACTGCCCGACACAACCCATCTGCCGTTTGGTGCGAAGGCGACCGCGCCGACGAGACTCGTGTGGTCACCGAATCGGGCGCTCTCGAGACCGGTTTTAAGGTCCCAGATGCGGGCGGTGGCGTCCATACTGCCCGACGCCGCGAATCGGCCGTCGGGCGACAGAGCGACCGCCCACACACTCGCCGTGTGCCCCACCAGCCGCTTGATGTCGCGGCGGGCTTCGATGTCGTAGTAGCGAACGCTACGGTCGCCGCTCGCGACCAGGGCCCGGCGCCCGTCGGGCGCGAACGCCCACTGGTTGGCCGAGTCGCCGCGGGCTTCGAGCGGGTCGAGCTCGCCGGTGTTGTCTTTGAGGGTGGGGCCGTTCAGATTGGCTTGGTACAGCCCGCCGAGCTGCAACTCGCGCGCGAGGTCGGCGAACGTCTGCACCCAGATCTGCCGCGTGACGGCGCCGCCGGTGCGGAGCGAACCGATGTGCTTCGCCAGCGCATCGGACCGGCTGATGCGGTCCCGGAACTCGGCGGGCGGAAGGCCGACCTCGCTCGCCCCGGTGAGAAGGTCGACCTCGGCTTCGTACTTTTGCGTGACGGTGCTGACCGCCTCGAAGCGGCTCACACGGGCGCCGGTCTTCGCGACCACTTCGGCGTACCGGTTCGCGTCGGCCTCCATCAACTTGAGTGTGATGTCGTTGCCGGGGTACAGCGCGCGGACCACGTCGGCCTCGTCGCGCTTGAACGCTTTCGGGTTCTTGTCGAGGTGGTCGCGTACCTGGTCCGCCTTGGGCAAAATTCCGGAGGTGTGGCACGACATGCACGACACGCCGGCCTCGACGGCGCGGTCCGGGCGCTTCGGGTCGCTGACGACGGCGAGCGGCCCTTTGTCGAGGCGGGCGTTGGCGGCGTTCGCGAGGTAGAACGCGTGCAACCCGTTGGGCAGCGCGAAGATCGCCTCGCCCCCGGCGTGCTGGAACGGGTTGTCGGCCAGCCCGGCCGGGCCGAGCGGGAACGCGAAGGCGTTGCGGCGGTCCGGCAGCAGCCCGCCGTTCGCGCGGTCCACGAGGTTCGCCTGCGGCTCATCGAAATCGTAAGTGCGCCAGTACATACCTTGCGCGGAGTCGTGGCGCTCGAGGACGCGGTTGAACCGCGAGACGCCGCTGCCGTTGAACCCGACCCGGGCGACCCGTTCCTGCTTGATGTTTTCGGCGCTGTCGACGCGCAGGAGCTTCTCGAGGTCCGCGAGGTTGCCGGGCAGTTGGAGCACGTCGTAGTAGAGCGGCGCGCGCGCCGCGGTCGCCACGAACCAGTCGGCCCGGACGACCGGCAGCTTCGCCGCGGTGCCCACCGCGACCGCCCGGGCGGTGACGGACTGGTCCAGCACCCCGTAGGGGTACTCTTGCAGCACGCGGTTCCAGGTCGTTGCGTCCCAGACGTACCAGCGGAGGTCGATGCGCAGCACCGTACGGGCCGCGTCCACCGCGACCGGGTTCACGATCTTGGACCCCCACGACAGGCTGTTCACCAGCTTCGCGAGTGCGTTGCGGTACGTTTGCAGTTCTTCGTCGGAGAGGCCGGCGTTGTGAAGGTGCGCGAGGGTGAAGTACCTCTGGAACCGGCGCGCGCGCCGGTCGAGCGTGTCAAGATCGGCGAGCACCGCGGCGTACACGTCGGCGGGGCCGATCGGCGTGGGGGCGTGGGGGCTCTCAGCGGCCGGTGCCCCGGCTTCGATCCACTTCTTGAGCGCCGCGACTTCTGCCGCACTCGGGCGCGGCCGCTCGTCGGGCGGGGGCATGGTGCCGTCGTCCACGCGGCGGAACAGCCGGCTGCCCTTGGGGTCGTTGGGAACAACCTTCTTGCGGGCGACGAGCTTCGAGAGGTCGGTGACGTAATTGACCGCGCCCTCGACGCTCCCATCTTGTCCGTGGCAGCGGTAGCAGTGCGTTTTGAGAACGGCGGCGGCCCGTTGTGCGAGCGGCTTTGCATCGTCCGCGGCGCCAACGCAAGCGGTGGAACCGAACAGGGCGAATGCGGCGAAAAGGGCCGTGCGCATCGGTCGGGTTCCTGAAGGTCCGGGGACGAGGGCCGTTAACTATTCGACGATCCTGACCGTGCCGACGATTGCGAGACAGGTAACGCCGCCCCGGCGGCTCGCGACGTTGTCAGCACCGCCCGCCGCCAAAGCGGTTCCAGTTCGATCGCGAGCATTTGACAATGCTCTGACGAGCCCTCAATTCCGGCAGGAACTCAGGCCGGGCGCCAAGGCGGCCGAACTACCGCCGGTCGGGATGCCCGGCCGGCTCACACGCCGCATCCGGTCGCGGTACCCACGAGGCCGGTCGCGCGGGGAGGCACACCAAGCACCTACGTGCCGGCCGGAGAGCGGATAACGTTACCGCTGCTTGGCGATCGCGGCTCGTCGAAATCGCGCAATCAGTTACGGCCGCCCGTACAGGACTGCCGGACGGAACGGCTCGCGCCTACCTATAATCCACCTGCCTGATTAAAGTTGCGGCGACCGAATTTGAGTCTTGCGGGTAGCTCTTCAGGCGCGTCCGGGAGGAGACTTTAATGTCCAATGCCCGCCAGATCCTCGCCGATCCCGTCACCAAGCACATGCGAACCGACCCGACCCGGATCGAGTCGGGTGCGTCCGTCGCGCAGGCGCTCGACTACATTCGGGATCACGAGATCGGCGGCCGGGTCGTCTACTTCTACGTCGTCGACGGCGAAGGCCGGTTGGTCGGCGTCGTGCCCACGCGGCGGTTGCTGCGGGCCAAGCCCGAGGCGCCCATTCGTCAGGTGATGATCAGCCCCGTGGTGTCGGTGCCGCACACCGCGAGCGTGCTGGACGCCTGCGAGTTCTTCACCCTCCACAAGCTGCTGGCGTTCCCGGTGATCGACGCCGGCGGCAAGCTGGTCGGGTTGGTGGACGTGGACCTGTACACCGACGAACTGGCCGACCTGGAGCGGCGCCAGGAGGGGCAAGACCTGTTCGAACTGGTCGGCGTCCACTTGACCGAGGCCGAGCAGCGGCGGGCACTGTACGCGGCGCGGAAGCGGTTCCCGTGGCTGATGTGTAACGTGGTCGGCGGGATGATTGCGGCGCTGATCGCCGACGCCTACGCCGACGTGGCGACGCTGATCCTGGTGGCACCGTTCATCGCGCTGGTCACCGGGATGGCCGAAGGGGTTGCGATCCAGTCGGTCAGCCTCGCCCTTCAGACGATGCACGGGCGGCGCCCGACGTGGGGGGCGCTCGGCCGGCGGGTGGGGCGGGAGGTGCTGGTGGGGCTTCTGCTCGGTGCGTTCTGCGGGCTGATCGTCGGGGTCGTGGCAGTGATCTGGAAGGGCAGCGCGCGTGCCGGGCTGAGCCTGTGTATCGGCATCGGCGGTGGGGTAGCCGCTTCGGCCGCGGTGGGACTGGCGCTTCCCTTTTTGCTCCGTTTGGCCCGCCGGGACCCGCAAGTGGCATCGGGGCCGATTGCCCTGGCCGCCGCCGACATGGTTACCCTGTTGCTGTACTTCAACCTCGGCCGCTGGCTACTGGTGTGAGCGGGCCGGCGTCACTTGTCGCTCGGCTGCGTCACTTTCGCATGGTTTCTGGGTGTCGCCTGCGCACGCTGTGAGCAAGCACATAGCCACAAAAAATCACCAAACCATTTTATTTAATTGGCATCATTAATTTAATTATACCGCAAGCCCGAACTCTGCCCGGTTGGCACCGCCTCGTACAAGCCCCCCCGGTGTCGATCTGTGCAAGCCGCGCCGCGACTTCTCCTTTGAAGTATACAAGGCCGCTTTCAGCGCCCCGGAACCATCGGCCATACGTCGGTAATTTTTCGAATCGCAAATTCACGATCAATTGCAACAATTGATCGTGAATTTGCGACTTTTACCGCGAGTCCTAACTTGGCGAGGCAATTAATACGCGCGGGCCGTGAGTCTCACTCCTTGTTGCGGGGCAGTTCGGGCCTGTTCGTCGTCGGGAGAAGCTTCATCAATTCCTGCTTCACGTCGGCGAACTTCGCGTCCCTGGCAACGTTTGTCCACTCGTAGGGGTCCTTCGTGTGGTCGTACAGTTCCTCGCCGCCGTCCGCGTACCGGATGTACCGCCACCGGTCCGTGCGCACCGCGTGGTTGTTGAGGTGGAATGTAGTGACCGCGGGGCGCTCCCACTTCGCCCGCGGGTCGCGCAGTAGCGGCAAAAGGTCTTCGCCCTCGACGTGCTTGGGCTTCGCGACGGCACACAGCCCGCAGAGCGTCGGGTACACGCTCATCAGGTCAACGGTGCGGTCGCACACGCCGCCGGGTGTCGTCACCCCGGGCGCAACCCAGATGTACGGCATCCGCGTGGCCTCTTCCCACAGCGCGAACTTGCGCCAGTGCTCCTTCTCGCCCAAGTGCCAGCCGTGATCGCCCCAGAAGACGATGATTGTGTCCTCCTTGGCGGGTGACTTGTCGTAAGCGTCGAGCAACCGGCCGATCTGCGCATCGCAGTACGCGATGGTCGCGAGGTACCCCTGCACCGCCTCCTTCCAGCGCCCGGACTTCACCATCGTCGCGTGGTCGCCGTCGGGCTTCGCCATCTTCAGACCGCCCGCGGGCACGTCCTTCAGGTCGTCCTTCTGGGTGGGCGGAAGCTCGATCTGGTCGAGCGGGAACAGGTCGTAATACTGCTTCGGCACGTTCCAGGGCATGTGCGGCTTGTGCAGCCCGACCGCGAGGAAGAACGGCTTCTCGTGCTTCGCCTGAAGCTGTTTAATGCCGTAATCCACGATACTCTCGTCCGGCAGCTTGGAGTCGTCCGTGAGTGGGCGGAACTTGATCCCGCCAACGCCGTCGTCCTTCGAGTCGGGGTGCGGGGTGGTCTTCTCCTTCGCGCCGACGAAGTAGTCGGTCCACTCGCCGTCGCGGTGAACGTTGGCGTGGTAGATCTTACCCGTGCCGTACACGTTGTAACCCGCGTTCAGGAACTGCGTGGTGAGTGTGAGTTCCTTGCCGATCACGGGCCGCCAGTTCTGCCCGTTGTCGTACACGCCGGTGCTGCCCGGGCGCAGCCCCGACATCAGCGCCGCCCGGGACGGGTTGCACACCGGGGCCGCGCAGTAGGCGTGCGTGAACGTCACCCCCATCTTCGCCAGGCGGTCGATGTTGGGCGTCTTCGTCTGCTTGTTGCGCCCCAAATGCCCGACCCAGTGGTTCAAGTCGTCCACCGCAATGAACAGCACGTTGGGTTGCTTGGACTTCTTCGCCGGTGGGGTGTTGGTCTTCGTCGGTGCAGCGTCCTTCTTTGCCAGGGCGTAGTAGGTTTCGGCTTCCTTCTGCCACGCCGCCGCCAGTTCGCGCACCTTCTCGGCCTTCTCGTTCGCGATGTTCTTCGTCTCGGTCGGATCGGCCTTGAGGTCGTACAGCTCCCACTCGGCATCTTTGCCCGCGGCGACGATTTTGAAGTCGCCGACGCGCAGCGCCCGGTTGCCCTCGTGCTGCCACCAGAGCGAGCCGCGCGTCACGGTTCCGTCTTTAGCGAACACGGGAGCCAGGCTGCGCCCCGCGAAATCCGGCGCGCTATTGGTGGGGGAAGTGACGGGTTTCCCGGCCGCCAGCTCCAACACAGTCGGAACGACGTCCGCGACGTGCCCGGGGGTGGCTCGCAGTTCACCCTTCGCGTTGATCCCGTCGGGCCAGTGGGCGATGAACGGCGTGTGGATGCCGCCCTCGTGAACCCACGTCTTGTGCCGACGGAACGGCGTGTTGCACAGGCTCGACCAGCCCGGCCCGATGCTCAGGAACGTGGCACCGGTGCCGCACTCGGCGTGCGGGTCGTGGCCGTCGCCGCGGACCATGATTTCCGCGCTCGCGCCGTTGTCCGAGAGGAACACCACAAGCGTGTTGTCGAACTGCTTCGCCTTCTTGAGCACGTCCAGAATGCGACCGATCTCGCGGTCCATTCGGTCCACCATCGCGGCGTGAACGGCCATCTTGTCGGCCTGAAACGCCTTCTGTTCGGCGGTCAGGTCGTTCCACGCCAGCGGGCGGTTCAGTTCGTTCGGGCCGAGTTTCTTGATGGCTTCCGGGAACGCGTAAGGGGGACCGAGATCGCGCTCGATCGGGGGGAGCGTGTCGCCCAACCCAAGATCCTTCATGCGCGTCCAGCGTGCTTCACGGAGTTCGTCCCAGCCGGCGAGGTACTTCTTCCGGTACTTCGCCACGTCTGCCGCGGGCGCCTGAACCGGGAAGTGCGGGGCCGTGAACGCAACGAACTCGAAAAAGGGTTTGGTCGGGTGCTTCTCGAAGTGACCGGTCATTTGCTTGATGGCGTAATCGGCGATCGCGGTGCTGGAGTAGTAGCCCTCTTTCGGATCGACGGCGGGGAGCTGCTTGTCGTCTTCCGTGTGCTTCTTGGGTGCGAAGTGGCGGTCGTGGTCGTTGAGGCTGTACGAGTGTGTGAACCCGTTCTTGAGGGGCAAACCGTCGACGTGCCATTTGCCGGAGTGGTACGAGACGTAGCCGTGCGGCGCGATCAGCTCCGGCAGGAGCTTCGCCCACGCGGGGCGCGTGCCCTGGTTGCCGCTGGGCACTCCCGGCACGGTGTCGCGGCGGATCTGCTGGGCGTAGTAGCCGGTGAGGATCGACCCGCGGGTCGGCCAGCACCGCGCGGTGTTGTAGAACTGCGTGAACCGCAGCCCGTTCTTCGCGAGCGCGTCGAGGTTCGGCGTGTCGATCTCGCCGCCGTAGCTCCCCAGATCGGAGAACCCCAGGTCGTCGGCGAGGATCAGTAAAACGTTGGGCTTCTGGGTTGCAGCCTCCGCCCCGCGCACCGGCGGGCCGAATGCTGCCAGAAAGAGCAGAGCGAGCGCAGCGCGGGTCATCAAATCGCATCCGGGAAAGGTCGGGGCGACGCCCAAGCGTACCCCGACGGTCCGGGCGACTCAAGCGCCGGTCCAGAGCCCGCGAAGCTTCTCCTTCTCGGGCACCCCGAGCGGGAACTTCTTGCTCAGCGGGTGATCCGCGATCCCCGCCAGCTCGCGCAGCGCGAGGTGAACGTGCTCGGGCCGCACCTTAATGCCCTTGTCTTTGTCGAGCGCCAAGGTTGCAGGGGCGAGCGGCACCGCGAACTGCTTCGCGTCGGTCGCACCGACCACGCGGTTGCCTTTGATCCCGCGCCCCAAAAAGAGTGCGGACCCGATCGACCAGTGATCCTTCCCGTTGCCGGCGTTGTAGTCGGGGGTGCGGCCCATCTCACTCTGAATCACCACCACGATCTGCTCGCGGATCTTTAGTTCGCCGGCGCGGCGCATCAGGTACGCGACGCCCGCCAGGAACTCCGGGATCAGCTTCATCTGGTCGGCGTCGTTGTTGGCGTGACTATCGAACTGGCCGATGGTCAGGTTCGCGGACACGCACACCCCGGCCTTGAACGATGCGAGCGCGATTTCGACCTGCTGCGACAGCCGCTCCCGGGGCGAGGTCGCCGGAATGTACTGGGCCACCCGCTGGAGCGCCTTGGAGTTCACCTGCGCCGCGTACAGCATGTTTTCGGCGCGCTCGGCGCGGGGCAGCCGTGGCGCGGCCCCCGCCGCCTCGTTCGTTTCGCGGAGCGCCTCTTCGATCCGGTCGAGCGCGAATTTATCGTGGTACGGCGCGCGCTCGTTGCCGTCCATCGCGTCGGCCAGCGCGATCTTCTTGAGCGACGGCAGGTACGGCACCCGCGACATCGCCACCAGATTCCCGGTCGCGGAGTAGTTGCCGAACGTCAGGAACGCGAGCGGGCAGTTCGGACCGCGGCACGCCGCGACGAGCGCCGCAAAGGTCGGATACTCGGTGCTGTCGAGTTTGCCCGTCGCCATGTAGCGGGCGCCAGGCGAGTGGTTGTTGGTCGAGTAGTCGAGCCCGTTAACCGTGAGCAACTCGGCCCCGAACTCGGAGTAGAAGTCCTCGTTACACAAGCCGCCTTTCGCGTGCGCCTTGTTGGGGGCGTACGTGTGCGCGCCCTTCGTGAGGATGTCGCCGTCCTTGTAGAGCCGGTTGATCCCGTTAACCCCTTTCGGGTCCATCAGGTACGTCGTGTCCCACCCGCCAGAGGCGTTGAACACGACGTAGAACGGCCCCGCATAGGGTTCGTCCCTGGGCGTTTCCGCGGCGGGCGATTCGCGCGACCGAACCGGCACCGCGAACCCCAACCCGGCCAGGCCGCACAGCTTCAGGAAGTCGCGTCGCACGTGTTGGCTCCGTCGAGCGCGGGCGGAACGTCGTGGCACTTCAATACTCCAGCAGTCCGCGTTTCACAACCTCCACCTGCTCCACCTGTGCCCGGCGCCATCGTACCAGCGTTGGTCGCGCGCCGGCGAGGTGTGCCGTTAAATCCCACCGATCGGCGCCCCGCCCACGTAGACCTGCCGCACGTTCAGTTCGTGATCGAGCACCACCAAATCCGCGCGCTTCCCGACTTCCAGACTGCCGATCTCGGCCTCTAACCCCAGGATGCGGGCAGGGGTCAGACTCGCCATGCGGACCGCTTCAACGAGCGGAACGCCGGCGGCAAAGTGCATGGTCCGCAGGCAGTGATCCACACCCATCACGCACGACGCCAGCGCGGTGCCATCGAGCGTCACCCCGACGCCGTCCTTCTTGCGGACGCGCTCCCCGCTCCCTTCGGCGCCGAACCAGTATTCGCCGTCGGGCATATCGACCGCGCGCATCGAATCCGTCACCAAGGCGAGCCGGTCCGCGCCCTTCGCCTTGTACGCGAGGCGCAGCAGTTCGGGTGCGAGGTGCTTCCCATCGGCAATCACTTCCGTCGTGAGCTGGTCGAAGTACAGGGTGGCTTCGAGCACCCCGGCCCGCATCGGGAACGCTTGCGTTTGCCGCAGCCGCGCGCGATCGGACATTGCGCAGAAGAGGTGATCGACGTGCGTCACCCCCCACGACACCGCCGCTTCCACCTGGGAGAACGTGCCGTGGCTGTGCCCGGCGTTGAACTTCACGCCGCGGGGGGCGTAGGTCCGAACGAGCCACTCTGCGTTTTCGATCTCGGGCGCCACGGTGACGACCAGGGGCATTTTCGCCGCGAGCTTCGTGAACCGGTCCGCGTTATCGGCGTTCGGAACGAGGAACTCCTGATCGGGGTGACACCCGCGGGCCGGACGTGCGAAATAAGGGCCGTAGAAGTGGCTGCCCACAATGCGGGCGCCGCCGGGAACGTCGCCGTACAGTTGGTCGCACAGATTCAGGAACGTGTCATACTGCGGACCGGTGGCGACGGTGCTCGTTGGGGTGAGGCTCGTCGTCCCGTGGCGCGCGTGGCACCGGCATACGGTCCGGAACGCTTCGGCGGTGCCGTCCATGAAGTCGGCGCCGGCGCCGCCGTGAACGTGAAGTTCCACGAACCCGGGCGCGAGGTACATACCCCCAAGATCGATCGCATCGACCACGTGCAAGTCCTGGTCGATCTCCGAAATGCGGCCGTCGGTCACCGCCAGCGTGGCACCGGGCCACACGCGATCGGGCAGCACGAGCGTTGCGTTCGAGAAAACCGTTACAGCCATTTCAGCTCCCCGTATTTACCGAGATCATGTTAGGACCGGCCGGCGTGACTTCCCGTGCGTTGTCGTAGAACTAACGGGAAGAGTTCGCCGAGGAGATGTCATGGCGCGTCGGAATCTGAGCGGGCTGCGCGTGCTGGTCACCGGGGCGTCACAGGGCATCGGGCGGGCGCTGGTGACCGAGGCCGCGAAGCGCGGGTGCCGGGTGCTGGCGGCGGCGCGGTCGCAGCCCCTTCTGGACGAACTCGCGACCGAGGTGCGGGCCGCGGGCGGCACCATCGCGACCGTTGCCGCCGACATCACCAAGCCCGACGACCGCGCCGCGATGGTGAAGGCCGCCACCGACAGCTTCGGCGGGCTGGACGTGCTCATCAACAACGCGGGCATCGGGGCGACGGGTCACTTCATGGACTCCGAGCCCGAGGTGCTGCGCCAGATCTTTGAAACCAACTTCTTCGGGCTGACCGAAACGACCCGCGTGCTCCTACCGCTGCTGAAGCAGGGGACCACGCCGGCGATCGTGAACATCTCGTCGGTGGTGGGCAAGCGGGCGCTGCCGGCCCGGTCGCTGTATTCCGCAAGCAAGTTCGCGGTGATGGGGTTCAGCGAGTCCATCCGCGCCGAACTGGCGAAGGACGGCGTCGATGTCATCGTCGTATCGCCCGGCCTGACGCAAACCAACTTCTCGAAGAACATGTTGGAGCAGAAGGCCAAGATGCAGCTCGACCACATGCGCGGCATGACGAGCGAAGAAGTGGCCGCAGCGACGCTGAACGCCGTCGCGCGCGGGAGCCTGGACGTGACCCTCACCTTCCGCGGGAAGTTGCTGGTGCTGGTGAACCGCTTCGCCCCGTGGATCGTGGACTTCTTCTCGAAGAAGACGGTTCGCAAGCTGTTCGCGGACGAAATCGCCGAGCGCAAGAAGAAGCAAACGGAAGCGGCGGGAAAGTGAATTTCTGGAGCGCGGGCCTCTGGCCCGCTTCCGATATTATGTGAAGCCGCGATCTAACTTTCGCAAATCCGATTAGCGACAATGGCTCAAGCGGGCCAGAGGCCCGCGCTCCGGAAGCTCACCTCACGGTCACGAACGGGCGCAGCTTGTCGAGCGTCTTCGCGCCGATCCCTTTCACACGGTCGAGGTCGCTCACGCTTTCAAACGGTCTCGTCGCGCGCGCCGAAACAATTGCCTGTGCCATCACCGGACCGACCCCCGGCAGGCGCTGGAGTTCGTCCGGTGACGCGGTGTTCACGTCGATCGGCGGATCTCCCGGCTGGAGCTTTTTCGCGCCGGTGGAGGCAACCGGTCGTGGCGGAAGCGGCGGCGGGTCCGATGTAAGTGGTGAGGAGAAGGAGGTACGAGTAATCGTTGCGGGCGTTTCCGGCGGCGCGGGCGGGTCTGTGGCAATCGTCTCTGTGTGGAACCGGTGCCGCACTTTTTCGAGCGTCTGCGCCCCGACCCCACGAACGTTCCGCAACTCTTCCACCGACCGAAACGGACCGTGCGTCTGACGATGGAGCACGATCGCCTGGGCCATTTTCGGACCGACGCCCGGCACCTGCACGAGTTCCGCCTCGCCCGCGGCGTTCAAATCAACGGGCGCGGCCGCGGCCGGTTCGGTGGGCCGTGCGCCGAGGTGCGAACCGTACCCGCGGTACGCGAGGAGTCCGAGCAGCACCGCCAAGAAAATGCCCAAAACCGCCTGCGCGCTGCCCGATGTTCCGGGCGCGTCGGCGGTCGGCGAGGTGGGCGCGGGCGTACTCATCGGGGCGGCTCAAGCGGCACATTCCGCACGGCCCCGACAGTCTATCCGGCCCGCAGGACGATCACCACATACCGGCACCAGTTTTCGAGCGGCGGGACCGTTCGCAGGAGCCGCACATCGGCCGCATCGAGGAGGCGGAGGGCCGCCCGGTGCTTCCACACCCGCCGCACCATGCCCAGGAGTTGGAACCCGCGAACGTTCATCGCCGGGAAGATGCGCCGCAGCGGGTCCAGGTCGCGGCGCGTGAGCGGGTGCTCGTCCGGGGTGCGGTCCTTGCCCGGGTACGGGAGCGCCCGCCGGGCGAACCCCAGCAGCGGGTTCCCGCCCCACGGCTCGCAGAACACCGCCAACCCGCCCGGTTTCAGCACCCGCCGCAGCTCGGCACCGGCCCGCGCCAGGTCGAGGTGGTGAAGGATCGCGTTGCCCCAAACCGCGTCGAAGGAAGCCGTCTCGAAGGGCAGCTCTTCGCCGTCGGCGGTGACGCACTCGACGGCAACCCCGTTCGCATCGGCCCGGGCTCGCGCCTCGGCCACGTACCCCGGCGAAAGGTCGAACGCCGTCACAAGTGCGCCGGCGCGGGCGAGCGTGACCGCCGCCATCCCGTGCCCGCACCCGTAGTCAAGCGCCCGCCGCCCGCGCAAATCGCCGAGCGATCCGAACGCGGGACGCACCCAGGTTTCATGATCGAGGTAGTCTTCGCTGTTAAACCGGAGCGAACCGGCACCGCCGCGGAACGTGTCGGCCCGTTCCGCGGCCTGCTTGTCGTGGAAGAGCTGTTCGGCGAGTCGGCGGTCCGTGCCGGTCATGGCGGTCGCTCACGTGGCGCCCGCCATCCCGGTCAGAACGGGAGCAGCGCGGGCGGGATCAGAGCGTACCCGCCGACGCCGACCGAGACCAGCCCGATCAGACCCGCGAACAGCCACAGCGCGCTCTTCTGCTTGCGGGCCAGCGCCAGCGACGACGCCACGGCGCCGATCTGGGCCACCAGCATCGCGATTGATAGCGCGTCGCTCTTGCGGCGGTGCTTGTCGCTCTCCGCAGCGCTCACCTTGACGCGGATCTCGTACAGGAACCCGATCCCCTGCTCGATCCGCGACTCGGCCCGGTACCGCCGCTGCTCCAGCTCAAATCCGGCGGCCTGGGCCGCGGTCGCCGCGTGCTTCGCGGCGTCCGGGGCGTCGGGCTTGGACACCTGTTGCGCCCGGACCCACGCCTCCGCCGCGGCGACCACCGGCGCCCACTCCTTGTCCGTTTGCTCCTTGTACCGCTCGGCGTCGTCGATCGTCTTGTTGATCCTGGCGATGTCCACCCGGCCGGCCTTCTTGAGCTGATCTCGCTCCGGCTCGCGGTGCTCGATCGCGTCGCGCAGCTCCTTGATCCGCTCGTCCTCAATGTCGGGCAGCTTGGACGGTGGCGGCCCGCCCTTCTCGCCGCGCTCGGTGAGCCACGCGAGCGCCTTCTGCCCTTCGGCACCGGACGCGTCCTTGGGCGCCGCGTCGAACTTCGCGGGCGCGTACCCCGCGGTCGCCCGGAGCTGCGCCGCGGTGGTCTGCATCATCAGCGAGCGGTCGCGTTTGAACCCGGCCAGCGACCACTGGCTGGTGGACTTCGCCTGGTCCTGGGCCGCCTGCGACTTCCAGTACATCGCCTCCTGGAGCGCGCCGTTGGACATGGACCCGAACACCGCGGCGAGCGCGGTCAGGGCGACCGGCAGCGCGGCCCCGGCCTTCTCCAGCAGGGTCTTCGGCTCGTCGGACTTCTTGTCGCCGGCGTTGGACGCGGAAGCGTCGCTCGACATGGGTTCCGTCTCCGTGGTGGAACGAACGTCGGAACAGTGTAGCGGCCCGGCCCGGGGCGGTCACGGCGCGAGCAAATTTTCACCCGGGCTTCTTCTTCACCTTTCGCTGGCGCCGCGGCTTCATTTTTCCAGTTATTGACGCGGTGTGAGTAGGCGCACGACCCGGTCAGCGTCGCGCGAAACTGCGGCGCTGCGAAACGGCGCCCCCGCGCGTTCCCCCGCCCTTCCCTTCCGGACAACGAGGCGCGGGAACGGGTCCACCCGCGAACGCTCGCCGCCTCTCGGGTGTCCTTGCATTCGACCCGTAACTAAAACGCTCTTAACACCCAACACCGTGGAAACGGAAGAATTTACCGTGGCGGACGAAACAACCGACCTCGCCGAAGTGCGGCTCCAGAAGCTCCGACAGATCGAGGCCCTCGGCCTCGACCCGTGGGGCCACCGGTTCGATAACGCCCAGCCCATCGGCGAGATTCGGAAACTCCCGGCCGACAAGTTCGACGACGCCAAGTCCGGACCAAAGGTCCGCGCCGCCGGTCGCGTGGTCCGGGCACGGCCCGGCGGGAAGCTGATGTTCTTCGAGATCTGGGACCAGACCGGCCGCATCCAGCTCATGGTCCGGGTCAACAAGCTCACCGAGACCGAGTGGCAGGTCGCACAACTGCTCGACCTGGGCGACATCATCGGCGTGGACGGCGAGTTCGGCACCACCAAGACCGGCGAACTCACGATCCAGGTCGAGAAGCTCACGTTCCTCACGAAGAGCCTGGAGCCGCACCCCAAGGACGTGTACGGGATGGGCGACGAGGAGTACCGGCTCCGGCACCGGTACCTCGACATGGTCTACACGCCCGACACGCTGCGCCGCGCGCACCAGCGGGTGAAGATCATCCGCACCATCCGCAACCACCTCGACGCTCAGGGGTACATGGAGGTCGAAACGCCGACGCTGCACGCCATCGCCGGCGGCGCCGCGGCGCGGCCGTTCGAGACGCACCACAACGCGCTCGACATCGACCTGTTCGTGCGCATCGCGCTCGAGCTGCCGCTGAAGCGGCTCCTGGTGGGCGGGATCGAGAAGGTGTACGAACTGGGGCGGGTGTTCCGGAACGAGGGGATCAGCCGGAAGCACAACCCCGAGTTCACGATGCTCGAGCTGTACCAGTCGTACGGCGACTACCGGACGATGATGGATCTTACCGAAGGGCTCATCGTCGCGTGCGTCGACGCGGTCGGCCCGACCGCCACCGTCAACGTGGACGAGGAGTACGAGGACAAGGGCGAGAAGAAGACCCGCGCGGTGCCGCACCGCGTGTACGACCTGCACGGCGAGCGGCACCTGCGGTTCGGCGAGAAGGTGGTGAACTTCAACCCGCCGTTCCAGCGCGCCAAGTACGGCGATCTGTTCCAGGAACACGTGGGCTGCGACATGGCCGACGAGGCCGCGGTCAAGGCCGCCGCGGGCGCCAACAAGATCCCGCTCGAAATGGAACCCACGAAGGGCGCGCCCAAGGTCGCCAAGGCCCACGACGTGCTCGTGCAAGAGCTGTTCGAGAAGAAGGTAGAGGACGCGCTGGTCGGCCCGGTGTTCGTGTACGACTACCCGGCGAGCCTGTGCCCCCTCACGAAGCGCAAGCGGGAAAACCCGGCCATCGCCGAGCGGTTCGAGCTGTACGTTCACGGAATGGAGCTGGCAAACGCCTACACCGAACTGAACGACCCGATCACGCAGGAGCAGACCTTCTCGCAGCAGCTTGCGGGGCTGAGTGAAGACGATTCGATGGCGAAGATGGACCACGACTTCATTCGCGCGCTGCGGCATGGGATGCCGCCGGCCGGCGGCCTGGGTATCGGTATCGACCGACTGGTGATGCTGCTCACCAACACCCAGACCATCCGCGACGTGATCCTGTTCCCGCTCCTGCGTCCGGAGCAGAAGTGAGCTGGGAACTGCACTACACCCTACCCTGGGACGTACTCGACCGCGACCGCATCCACGCCGCGGCCGAGCACGTTGTGGGCACGAACCTCGGACTGACCCGGTACGAGATCGACGACCGCGGCCCGGACTTGGTCTGGGTGTTCTTCTACTTCCCGGCCGCGCTGGAGCGGCGGCTGGGGCACTCGGACGCGGAACGCAATTTCCCGTTGCATGGCATAGCGGACGGTGACGAGGCATTCGTCCACTTTACGTTCGAGCACATCCCGCCCGACAACGGGTACGAACTCCCGCGCGAGACGTACTTCGAGTTCTATTCCAACATCTCGGGCAACTTCATCTTTGCTAGGGTCGGGATCGAGGTCGCAGACCGTCTCGGGAAGTATTTCGGAGTGACGTGCAATCCAGATTGAGCACCACAACCGCACCACGGGTTGACCGAAGGAACCGGCGCCGTCGGCCTGCGCCAGCCGCCCCCCCGCACACCTCAAGCACAACGTTGCTTCAGGCGGCAGAATAAATCATCACAGTTTTCACCCGCAGTCGTGGTTGAACGCACAGGCGGTCGGCCTGTATATTACTCGCGCCCCTATCCACAACGCTCACGCGAGTATCGAACTTGCGGAGGAAGGAGCCCCGTGACCGGACGACCTTTCCGTTCCCGCCTTCACTGTGAAGCGCTCGAGACCCGTGACACGCCCACGAGCATTGCGAACCCCTCGATCGTGGTGTCCGGCCTGGTCCAGCCCACCGCGATGGCGGCCAGCCCGGACGGCCGCATCTTCGTGGCCGAGAAGGCCGGCACCATCCGCGTCGTCCAGAACTACCCACTACCGTTCACCACGCTGATCCAGGACTACGCCCTGCTCGACACCCCGTTCGTGTCGCTGAGCGTGGACACCGCCGGCGAGCGCGGGCTGATCGGCATGGCCCTGGACCCGAACTTCGCGACCAACGGGTACGTGTACGCCTACTACACCACCGCCGGCCCCGCGCCCGTCAACCGGGTCAGCCGGTTCACCGCCACCGGCAACGTCGGGACCAACGAAACCGTCCTGCTCGACAACATCGCATCGGCCCCGAACCACAACGGCGGGGCGCTGGCGTTCGGAGCCGACGGCAAGCTGTACGTGGGCACCGGCGACGCGGGCGACGGGGGCCGCGCCCAGGCGCTCACCAGCCTCAACGGCAAGGTGCTCCGGCTCAACCCCGACGGCACCGTCCCGACCGACAACCCGTTTTATGCCACCGCGACCGGGGCCAACCGCGCGATCTTCGCACTCGGGTTACAGAACCCGCTCGCCGTCGCGGTTCAGCCCGGCACCGGCCGGCTCTTCATCACGGACAGCGGCGACCTGTCCGACGAGGTGAACGAAGGCGCGCCGGGAGCCAACTACGGATGGCCCGGTAACGAAGGCGACTTTGACCCGGGTGCCTTCCCCAACTTCACCCGCCCGGTGTTCACCTCTCCGCACCTCGTAGTGGTCCCGGGTGCCTCCGCGGCGTCAGTCACCGACGTCGTCACGATCGGCGGCTGGCCGACCCACGCGCTCAGCGGCGGAACGTTCTACAACCCCGCGACCCCGTACTTCCCCGCCCAGTACGTCGGTGACTACTTCTTCGCCAAGCCGGCCACCGGTGACATCTTCGTCCGAGACGGAGCCACCGGCGCAGAAAGCCTGTTCGCCTCCGCCGGTTTCGGCACCGTCGATCTTGATGTGGCGGCCGGCGGCTGGCTGTTCGCTCTGAACCACAGTGCGGGAACGATCACCGTATTCTTCGGAAGTACGGTCCCGAACACGAGCGTCCCTCCCTACTTCTCTGTCACACCCACCCTTCCCACCCTTCCCACCCTTCCCACCCCCCAATCCCCCAATCCGACCGGCACCGGTGCCACGCAGCCGGTACAAACGATCGCGGTGGGCACCGGGCCGGGAGCGCCTGCGCAGGTGTCGGTCCTCAACGCGGACGGCACCGTTCGGTTCAAGATCGCGGCCTACGACGGGTACAGCGGCGGGGTGCGGGTCGCCACCGGCGATGTCAACGGTGACGGCACGGAGGACATCATCACCGGGACCGGCCCCGGCGCCGCGCCGCACGTGAAGGTGTTCGACGGCGCAACCGGAGCCGTCATCCGCAGCTTCCTCGCGTTCGACCCGGCCTTCCTGGGCGGGCTCTACGTCGCCGCTGGCGACATCGACGGCGACGGCCGCGCCGACGTCATCGTCGGTACCGCCACTGGAAACTCGCACGTAAAAGTCTTCGACGCGGTGACGGGTGCAGAGGTGCGCAGCTTCCTCGCGTTCGACGGGTTCACCGGCGGGGTCACGGTCGCGGCGGGCGACTGGACCGGCCGCGGCCGGGCAGATGTCATCGTCGGCACCGCGACGGGCAGTTCGCACATCAAGGTGTTCGACGGCACGACCGGTGAAACGACGTCCAGTTTCCTGGCGTTCGCGGCGGAGTACCGGAGTGGCGTTTCGATCGGGGCCGGCACGGCCGGGCTGTTCGTCGGCTCGGCGGCCGGCGCGACCCACGTAAAGCTCTTCTCCGGGGGTCAAGAGCGGGCCAGTTTTTACGCGTTCGACCCGGAATTCGTGGGCGGCGTGCGGGTGGCCGCAAACGGCCCCGTGCTGGTCGCGGGCGCGGGGCCGGGTGCCGGTCCACAGGTGAAAACGTTCGAGTCGTTGCGATCCGATTCGGCGGTGCTCGACCGGCTCGCGTTCGACGCCGCGCTGCCGGGCGGCGTCTTCGTCGGATGACGCCGTCCATCCCCCGCCGCAGCAGCCCGCGGCGGGGTCTCGACCACCACAAGATCGCTCCCGCGGCTCGGACGACAACTCCTGACTCGCCGAGGGAGCCCCGATCTCACCAGCCCAGCCCTTTGGTGGTGGTCTTCACGCGGGTGAGTTTGTCGTTGGTGGCGAGGTACAGCACGGTGCCGTCGTCCCCCCAGCCACAATTCGCGGTCTTGTCGTTGGTCACGATCCGCCCCAGCAGCGTGCCTTCGGGACTGAACACGTACACGCCGTTGACCGCGGTGGCGAAGATGTTCCCCTTCGCGTCCACCTTGAGGCCGTCCGGCAGCCCCTTGTTGGGCGCGGCCTTTACGTCAGCGGTAGCGTCGTAGAGCAGCTTGCCTTTGCCGAGCGCGCCGTCGGCGCCGATCGGGAACGCCATCCAGACGGCCTTATCGGGATCGGAGTTCGCAACGTAGAGCGTCTTCTCGTCGGGCGCCAGCGCGACCCCATTGGGGCGGGTCATCTCCTTGGTCAGCAGCGTGACCTCGCCCTTGGGCGAGAGCCGGTACACGCCCTGAAAGTCGAGTTCCTTCGCCGGGTCTTTTACCTGCTCCGGGAGGCCGTAGGGCGGGTCGGTGAAGTAGATGTCGCCGTTCTTCGCGAGCACGAGGTCGTTGGGGCTGTTGAACCGCTTGCCCATGTACTTATCGGCGAGCGTCTCGAACTTCCCGTCCTTGAGTCGGGCGATGCGGCGGTCGCCGTGCTGGCACAGGATCAGGTGCCCGTCCCTGTCGAACGCCAGCCCGTTGGCGCCGGGCTCCTGGCCCTTGAACTCGGCCTTCCCGGTGTAGCCACTCGGCTTGAGGAAGTCGCTGACCCCGTCCTTCGCCGACCACTTCACGACGCGGTTGTTCGGGATGTCGGTGAAGAGGAGCGCGTTGCCCTTCTTGTCCCACACCGGCCCCTCGGTCCACTTGAACCCGCCCGCGAGCACTTCGATCCTGGCGTCCTTCGGGATCAGGGCGTCGAGTTTGGCGTCCCGGCGGTCGATGGAGCCGAGCGTCATCGGGAGCTTGGGCTCTTCGGCCCCGGCGCGCGGGGGGCGCGGCCCCACTGCTACGGCCACGAGCGCGGCGGCGGCAACGGCGGCGAGTGAGCGGAACATGAAGTGTGATCTCTCGGGATTCGGCGGGCCGCGGCGGGTGAGGTTGGAGGGAGGCTGCGGCGCCCGCACGCGGACATCGTACCCGGTCGCGGCGCGCAAGCAAGCGGGCAGCAGAATTCGCGTGCCGGACGCGGGCGCGGTGGGTAAGATCGCTACACTTCTCCGCACAATCCCCCGCAACTTTCGCTCAAGGGCCAACCGACGTGTCATCAGCCGTGCCATCCGCCTCCGCCCCGCCCGACGTACCCACGGGCCACCCGCCGGGGTTCTGGTTCTTCTTCTGGGGCGAGTTCGCCGAACGGTGCTCGTACTACGGGATGCGGGCGATCCTAGCGAAGTACATGATCGACAAGCTGGGCGTGGCCGAGGGAGACGCCGGCACGTTCATGTCGCTGTTCATCGCGGCGTGCTACTTCTTCCCGCTACTCGGCGGGTACATCGCGGACAACTTCCTCGGCAAGTACTGGACCATCGTCGGGTTCTCGGTGCCCTATGTGGTGGCCCAGTTCCTTGTCGGCATGGAGGACAAGTACATCGTGTTCATGTCGCTCGTGCTGCTCGCGATGGGCAGCGGGGTGATCAAGCCGAACATATCCACCCTGATGGGCCTGACGTACGACCAACAGCGGCCCGGCCAGGACCAGTTGAGAACCAGTGCGTTCAGTTGGTTTTACATGGCCATCAACATCGGCGCGTGGCTGTCGCAAATGGCGATGCCGTTGCTGCGGAATAAGTATGGCTACCAGGTCGCGTTCCTGTTTCCGGCCGGTTTGATGGCGCTGGCGCTGGTCATTTTCGCGCTCGGCAAACGGTTCTACGGCAAGGAACGCATCGAGCGCAAGGTGGTGACGGCGCCCGGCACACAACCGCCCGACGGCCGAACGATCACCGGCCTGCCGGTCGTCTACAAGGCGGTTACGCCCGAAGAGAAGCAGTCGGACTTCAAGTTGAAGATGGAAACACTCAGCCGCATCGGCCTGCTGTTCCTCACAGTCATGTTCTTCTGGGCCATCTTCGACCAGTCCGCGAGCACCTGGATCTTCTTCGCCGACACTTACATGGACTGCACGCTGTTCGGGATCCCGGCCCCGGCCGACGCGATCCAGAGCTTCAACGCGCTGTTCATCATTATCCTGGTGCCGATCAGCGTGTTTTTATTCAAAAGCCTTGACCGCGCAGGTATGAGGGTAAAGGCAACTCAAAAGCTGGCCCTCGGGTTCATACTCACCGGCCTGAGCATGGCGATCATGAGCGTCGCCGGGTCCCTGGCCGGGGCCAAGCAGGAGATGCTCAAGGTCACCACGGCCGAAGGCGTGTTAGTGCTGCCAAAAGCCGACGCCAGCGACCTGAGCAAGGTCAGCGGAACCGCGAAAGTGGGCACCGACGTGCCGGTGTCGGCGACCGACTTCGCGTTCGACGAGAAGAAGAAAAAACTGAGCTTCACAAACGGTACGATCGCATTGAAGAACGGTCAAGTGCTAACGGTTTCGAGCGGGCACTTGGTGACGACCGCCCTGCCCGATGCGGCCGGGTTAACCGCAGGCGGTGTAGCGGAGCCGCTGCTAAAGTCGGGTGAAGAGTTAAATTCTATCAAACCGGACTCGAAGGACCGAGCAACACTCGAATCGATCGGCTGGGTAAAGCCCGAAGAGCGGGTGACGGTATGGTGGCAGGTGTTCGCGTACCTGATCATCACCGTTGCTGAAATCCTGATCTCAGTGACGGGCCTGGAACTGGCGTTCGTGGCCGCTCCGAAGACGATGAAGAGCTTTGTCACCGGGTGCTGGCTGGCGGTCGTATTCTTGGCCAACCTGCTGATCAACGCCCCGATCACGCGCCTCTACCAACACCTCTCGCCGAGCGCGTACTTCGCGATGCTCGGCGGGGCAATGGTCGTTGTCGTTGTGGTGTTCATCCCGATCGCGGCTCAGTTCAACCGCGCGATGCTCCGGATGAAAGAAGCCGAAGACGCCGCAAAGGCTGCTGAGGGCAACACCGAAGCGGTGTAGTCGAGCGGCCCGCGCTTGCGATCAGTAGCGCGGCACGGCAGGGTCGACCGACAGCGACCAGCGGTCGATCCCGCCGGCCAGCGAGAGCGCTTCAAGGCCGGCGGCCCGGAGAATGCCCGCACCGGTCAGGCTCCGAACGCCGTGGTGGCAATACACCACCACCGGCGTCCCGTCGGCCGGCACCTCCTCCACCCGCCCCGCCAGTTCCCCCAACGGAATGAAGAGGCTGTTCGGCAGCGCGCAGAACGCGCGCTCGTCCGGCTGGCGCACGTCGAGCAGCACGACAGGCACGTTTGCCTCCAGGGCACGTTTCAGGTCGGTCGGTTGAATCTGAGGGATCATGCGCCGTTCAAAAAGAGGGCTCACCGCCGAATGCGTATGAGGGAACGGATTCAAGACACGAGAACGTCAATGCTCTTACGGCATCTCTCCGTGCCCTCACACGCATTCGGCGGTGAAGAGGTCTTCAATCTCCCGCAATGTCCGGCAGTCCGAGTTTCGTGAGGTACTCGCGCTCTTTGGCCCGCATCTCGCGTTCGCTGTCGTCGTCGGTGTCGTCGTACCCGGTCAGGTGCAAACACCCGTGGACGACGTACAGCAGCAGTTCGAGGTTGAGTTCGTGGTTGCGGTCGGCGGCGTACTCCTTCGCCACCTCGTACCCGATGACCACCTCCCCTTCCAGCGACTTCGCGCCGGGGTCGGTGTACGGAAAGGTCAGCACGTCCGTCGGCTCGTCGTGGTTGAGGAACTGCTTGTTGAGCCGGTGGATGTGCGGGTTGTCCACGAACGCGAGCGTGACCTTGCCGGCTTTCACGCCCTCGCCCTCCAGCACGGCGCGCGCGGCGTCCTTGAGCTGCTGGAACTCGAGCGGGTACTCATACGGATTCGCAACGGATACTCGGATCATGACGCCATTCTAGCGGCTTCCCAGGCGCGCAGCACGCGGTCCGGCGCGTCGGGCGCGTCCACAGAGACCGGGACGCAGGCCGGGAGGTGGCGGAACCACGTGAGCTGGCGCTTCGCGAACTGCCGGGTGTGGGTCTGAATGAGGGTAACGGTTTCGTTCCAGTCGCCGCCGACATCCAGGTACTGAAGCAGTTCGCGGTACCCCAGCGCCTGCTTTGCCTCGCGGCTGAGCGGGTGCGGCAGTTCACGGAGCCGCCGCACCTCGTCGAGGAAGCCCGCGTCGATCATCTGAAGTACGCGACTGTTGATGCGGTCGTACAGCACCTCGCGCGGCAAATCGATGCACACGGCCGGCACGCGCGCCGGGGGCGGGGCCGGTTGCGACGCCCCCGCGAACGCGGGCGTGTCCCAGGTCTGCTGCCAGTCGGAAATGGGCTTCCCGGTGAGTTGATGCACCTCCAGCGCGCGAACAACGCGCCGCACATCGTTCGGGTGCAGGCGTGCGGCGGTCTTCGGGTCCACAACTGCGAGCCGGGCGTGGAGAGCGACGTTGCCCACTTGCGCGGCCTCAGATTCGAGCGCGGCGCGCAACTCCGGGTCGCCGGGCGGCCCGTCGAACAGCCCGTGCAACAGCGCCTTCAGGTAAAACGGCGTGCCGCCGACGAAGATCGGCACCTTCCCCCGTGCGGTAATGTCGGCACACGCGGCCTCGGCCCGCTCGAGCCACCAGGCGACCGTCAGCGACTCCCACGGGTCGAGAACGTCGATCAGGTGGTGCGGGACCCGCGCCCGTTCCGCCGAGGACGGCTTCGCGGTGCCGATGTCCATGCCGCGGTAGACGGTCATGGAGTCGAGCCCGACGACCTCGCCGCCGATGCGTTCGGCGAGGTCGAGGGCCAGCGCGGACTTCCCACAGGCGGTCGGCCCGGTCAGGATAACGGCGTTGTCGAATGCGGACATGAACCAAATTGTAGCAGTGCTCAGGGTAAGAGGTCGCTCACCGACACCGATACGGTCGGGGCGAAGAGGGTCGAGACGTGATCCGTCGAACCGAACGTGGCGTGCGTGCGGTAGGCCGTGGCTCCGAGTCCAGCAGGTAGCGGTTGTGGATCACGAAACACGCGCAGTTGGCGGTGCTCAAGATCGATCACCCAATACTCAGGTACTCCAGCGGTCGCGTACAGCTCAGCTTTCGTCGTAGTGTCAGTAAAGAGCGTCGTGTCGGCGACCTCAACGATCAGGGCCGCACGGGTAGGTGTCGTTGTAGTGCTGCGGATTGAACCGAGTACGACAGCCAGATCCGGCCCGGGATCGTTGTCGGTACCGATGTCAAAACCTTGCTGGTTGCGGACGTAGTGACCGGCAGGACAAACAACACGTAAGAACTCGTAGGTCAAGTTGAGGGCCATGTCGTGAGGGGGATTCGGCATGGGCATCACGTACAACTCCCCGTGCAGCAACATCGTCTTCACGTCATGAAATAACCCGGCGCGAGCCAACTGGCGGTATTCACCAATCGTCCAGTGATGCGGCGCAAGGCGATGCGCCCCGCCGCGGGGTGGTGGGGTGGTTGCGAGAGCCGGCGGCCGAATCGCGGTAGACATGCTTCACCTCCACACACAGCGTACCGTCACTCATTCCCGAGAACGAGGCCAACAGGCCAGCAGCCGCGAACATGTTCCCCGTCGCGCCGTTCGCACTGAAGGACGACGGGCGCTGGTTGCTTCAATTCACCACGGCTGCGGCATCATGCCCTCCCCTTTTCCAACGCCACGAACGGCAAACGTCACCGGTCGCGCCCGATCAGCGGCGCAGGTTCGCGTCGAGGAATTTGACGACGGACGTGAGCGTGTTCTCCAACCGCGGGCCGCCCCACACGTGCTCCGCGCCGGCCTCTTCCACCAGTTCAACGGTTACACCCGCCCGGCGCAGCTTCGCGGCGAACGCGCGGGCCTGAGCCACCGGTACCAACTGGTCGTGGGCCGAGTGGACGAGCAGGACCGGCGGATCGTCTGAAGTGGCGTATGCGCCCGGCGACGCACGCGAGTACAAAGCAGGGTCTTCGGCAAACGTCTTGCCCAGGAACGGGCGGAGGTAGTGCGCCTCGACGAACGTCGACCAGTCGCCGCCGGTCCAATCGACCGGCGCGCCGAGGGCGACAACCGCCTGGACGCGACCGGCCGCAGGATCTTCGCCGAGGTCGTCGAACCCGTCACCCGGGCCGGTGGTGCCGAGCATGCACACCCCATAGCCCCCGGCAGACACTCCAATCGCGCCGACCCGGTCGGCCGCCAGCCCCAGGCGCCCGGCGTTGGCCCGTAACCAACGGACAGCGGCCTTGCCGTCATGGATCTGCGCCGGGAACCGGTGTTCGCCAATGAGTCGGTAGTGGATGGTCGCGACCGCGTATCCGGAGCGTGTGAGGGCCTTCACCAGAATGCGGCAACGGTCCTCGCGCTTGAACGAGCCGTCCCAGTCGCCGCGGTGCGGCGCGAACAGCACGACCGGGTGCGGCCCCGGTCCGGCCGGGTAATCGATCTCCAGGGTCAGCGGCGTTCCGCCCGGCGCCGCGTACACCATCCCGCGGTCCGGCGCCGGCCACGTCAGCCACGCGGCCAGCACGCCGGCCCCACAAACGACGGCGAGCACGACCGCCCGGCGCCGGGTCACGACGGAGCGGCCCCCACGGGTCGAAGCGGTCATGGGAGTTGGAAGTCGTGGGTTTGTGGGCCGGGCTTCACCTCCGCCCGCAATGGCGACTCCCACGGCTGCATGTACCTGTCCGGCACGCGCGAGACCGGCGCCTTACCGGGCATGGTCGCTCCGGGCGGCAACTTGCCCGCCAGTTCCGGCGGCAACCGCCCCTTATCGAACGCGGCGATCGTGCCCATGTTCAGGGACATGATGAACGCGGGATCGCGGTCGTACAGGCACACCCGGTGGGCGCCGACCACCGCCCCGTCTTCCCCCGTGTCGGCGCGCAGCCGGTACCGGCCGTTGGCGTCGGTGAGCGCCGTCGACCGCGGCCCGCGCGTGGGCTCGTCGGCGTAGAAGGTGACTTCGATGTTGGCGACCGGCCGCCCGGCTCGGGTGACCGTCCCTTCGACCGGTGCGAACTCCGGTTGCCGCTCGCACCCGCAGACCAGGGCGGCGAACAGCAGCGGAGCAAAATAGTAGCGACGCACGATTGAATGCCTCCTCGGGTGCGGCGGTGCGGTCAGTACGCGGTGGCGTCGATGGGCTCGCCACCGGCGCGTGAGCAGAGCGCCGGCAGAACCAGCGGGGAGCTGTTGATGTTGTTCGAAATGAACCGGACGGACCCGTCCGCAAAGGACACGTTCGCCCCGCCGCTGTGGCTGCTGCCGAACGCCTGCGCGCGGAGCTGGATCGTGTTCAGCGCGGTGGCCAACGTGGTCCCGGACGGCGCCGCGGGGAGCCGGTAGTTGAACGGCAGGCCGCCCGTGGCCAA
Organism: Gemmata algarum; assembly: GCF_034097035.1. Lineage (NCBI taxonomy): Bacteria > Pseudomonadati > Planctomycetota > Planctomycetia > Gemmatales > Gemmataceae > Gemmata > Gemmata algarum. Next base: position 112,542 of record NZ_JAXBLV010000244.1, on the reverse strand, counting down.
GCAACCCGAACTGCTCGAATCCCAGACGCCCGCGAAGATCCACAGCTCGTACCGCGAGTCGCTGCCCACGAACGGCGCCCAGCTCACAAAGTTGGGATCGAAATTCGTCCACTCCCCGAACAGCAGCGTGTTCGACGTGCCGTCGGTGATGTCGAGGATCTTGACCGTTTGCACGTTCGGGATCGCGCCATCGGTGCCCCACTTGCTGTTCGATTTGTCCAGGCCGGTGGCAACCGGGTGATAGCTGGTAAGGCCGTGGTAGAAGTTGCTGCCGGGTTCCTGGCCGACCGCCGGGCTGGGCATCTTGTCGGACGGGCAAATGAGCAGCGGGATCGGTGTGGCGTCGAGCGAGGTCGCCCCGCCGTCGCCCACCCCGCCCACGTACTTCCGGTTCGCCGCAACCGCCTTGGCTCGAAGCGCGTCGTACAGGGCGGACTGCTCCAGATACGGGAGCAGAGCCACGAAGCAGGTCGAGTACCCGGAGGCCACGGTGCTGCCCGTAAGAGACGTTTGCGGGAAACTCTGGTTGGCGTCGTGGTAGTTGTGCGCGGCCAGGCTTATCTGCTTGAGGTGGTTGCTGCATTTCATCCGGGCCGCCGCCTCCCGGACTTTCTGAACGGCCGGCAGCAGGAGGCCGATGAGTATGGCAATAATCGCGATCACCACCAGCAACTCGATCAGCGTGAACGCCGAACGTCGCGTACCCCGAGTCATAAACTCCCCCCTAAATGAAAGAGATAACGTGGACCGGTATCGTCTCGACGAATCGGCCGAACCGCAGGAGAGAGAGCGGTTCGGCCCAGCGCCCAATCCCGGCGCCGGTTGGAGAAATCAAGCCTTCGGCAACGCTCGTTCGGTCGCCCCGGTCTTCACTGCGCAGGGGCTGACACGAGCCGCCGGTACGCCGCCCGTGACTCGCGCCCGAGCAAGGTCTCGGCCGGCGCACCCGCGAGTTCTCGTAAGAGTTCCCGGGCGGCCGGGTCCGCTCCCAACCGTTCCAGAACCTCGACACCCCGTACAACCGCCCGGCTGTCGGGTGACTGAGACCCGAGCCGCTCCAGCAACCGCCGGAGCCGCGCCCGCACCTCGGGCGAACCGGCGGCGGCGAACGCCTGTTTGAGTTCCGGGAACACCTGATCGCCCCGCTGCGCCAGTTCGCGGCTCGCGGCCTCACGGGTCGCGAACTCGTTGCTCCCCAGGTCCGTCAGCCATTCCCGCACGCGCTCGGGCGGTGCGGCAGGCGGAGCGAGTTTGGAGCGGAGCAGCGGAACCGCAACACCGGGCGAATCGACCAGCGCTGCAATCGCGCGGTAGGCCGGTGCCGCCTCGTGCCCCGTCAGGGCGGCCCAGAGTTCGTCGGGGGCCGCCCGATTCTTCGGCACCGACGGGAGCGTCCCGACGTCCCACACCAGGGCGGTGCAGTCGTAACTCGCCGATGCCACGCGCCGCGAGTCGGGGCTGTACGCCACCGAGAACACCCCGGCGCGGTGCCCGGAGAAGCGGTGCCGCTCCTCGCCGCTCGCCACCTCCCACACCCGCACCGTCCCGTCCCGGCCGGCTGCCGCGAGGGTGCGCCCGTCCGGGGAGAACGCGAACTCGGGCGCGGGGAGCCCGCTCAGCCGCGCGTCCGCCTGCCACAATTCCGCCCCGGTCGCAGTTTCGATCACCCGCAGCCGGCCGTCGCGTCCGGCAACGCACACCGCGAACAACCGCCCGTCCGGCGATAGAGCCAGCGGCGACAGCGAGAATTGAACGGCCGCGCCGTCGTCCCGCGGCCATACCGTCTGGCGGCCGTCCACCAGCGAGCAAACGGTCACCCGCCGCGCGGAGACGTCCAGCGCCCCGACGCAGCTCCCGTCGGCCGAAAACGCGAGGCTGTTCGCCTGACACTTGATTGGGAGTGTTCGCACCTCTTGACCGGTCGCGCGATCACAGAGCACAACCCGGTCGCCGGTCGCGGCGGCCACGTAACGGCGGTCGGGCGACGACGCCCCGCACCGGGTCCCGGCCGGCAGCGCATAGCTGGCCGGCGGACGACCAAGCCCCTCCGCCCACGTCATGACGCGAGTCCGCGGCGCGGGGTTTCGGTACAGCGGCACGCTCGCCACCGACACCGCCCCGTCCGGAGCGATGTCGAGGCCCCAGATAATGTGTCCCGTGCCGATACCGGCCTGACCCCGGAGTTTGCCGTCGGTCGCATCCCAGAGGTACAACGAGCCCCCGGCCGACTCGCTGTACGCCGCCGTTACGACGGACCGGCCGTCCGGGGCGAACGCGACGGCGTGGACCAACCCGTCCGGCATCCCCGCGCCCGCGCCGATCTCGCGGCCGGTCGCGACCTCGCGCATTCCGGCGCCGAACAGCCCGGCCCGAGCCAGGAGGGTTCCGTCTCCCGAGAGGAGGTACGCGTCCGCGGTGTCCTCGGCCCGAACCGGCGACCTCGACTGCGCCCCCCGCACCGTATCCCAGAACCGAACTCGACCACCGCCCGCCTCGATCAATGTGCCGTCGGGCTGGAACCCGACGTAGGCGAGCGGGTCGGCGTCTGCGGTCAGATCGGCCCGCCACGTTCCGTCCGCCGCGCTCCAGAGCCGCAAGCGGCGATCACCCGCAGCCGTGGCCACGGTGGTGCCGTCCGGAGAGAACGCGACGGCCGAAACCGCTCCGCCCTTCGGGGCGACCTCCAGGGTGTACTCGTGCGTCCCGTCCGCAACGTTCCACACCGACACGTCCGTCACCGCGACGCTCGCGTTCACGGCCGACTCGTGAGACCAGGCCGCGAGGCGCCTCGAATCCGGCGCGAAGGTCAAGCCGGAACCGACCGCAGGTAACGTGCGCAGTTCGTCACCCGTGGCCGCGTCCAGCAGCACGACCGTCCCCTTCACCGAACCGTAGGCGACCAGGCGCCCATTTGGCGAAATTGCAATGCTCCCGCCCACGATCCGGGGCTGTTGCGTCTTCCAAAGCACGGCCGGCGGGTTGGCCGCAAGATCCCACGCCCAAACCTCAGAGGCTCCAACGCCGACAAGGCGCCGCCCGTCCGGGGTCGCGCTGACCGCAGTACAAAACCGCGGGGCGTCCAGGCGCGGCCGTTCGCGGCCGGTAACCGGGTCCCAAACGTGAACAACGTCGTCGCCGTGCGCCGACAGCAGCGATTTGGCCCCCGGGCCGAAAGCGACGCTCGACGTGAACCCCATCCGCCCGGTCCGGAAGCGAAGCGTCCCCAGGCGGGCGATCGCCCCTGTCGGCAACGGATCACCGAACGCATGGCCGCCGTCGCGAACCTCTGGAGGGGAAGCGGAGCGCCCGTCGGCCGGCGGGGTCGGCGCCGGCCCCAACCCCACCGCCGCGGCGACCGTCACGCCGAGGAACGCGACGGCCAGCACGCCAACAAATTTGATGTTCACGCCGGCGCGAACCGGGGGCACGCCGAGAGCGAGGCGCCCCGCCGCGGTGCCCGCGCCGTCACCCGTCACAAACGGCCGGGCCGCGGCGGCGGTAGCGTCCGCCAGCCGGGCCGGTACAGGTGCGACCGCTGCGCGGGCCGTCGAACCGGCCGTCGCGAGAACCACCGCCACCTGACCGACGGCAAGAGCAACACCGCGGCGGGCGAGGCGATCGCGAAGAAGTTCACACGCCCGAGCCAGCCGCCCCGACACGGTCCCGACCGGGCACCCCAACTGTCGGGCCGCGTCGGCGTGCGTCTTGCCCTGGAAGTAGCAAAGCACAAGAGGCTCGCGGAACCGAGCGGGGAGTTGCCCCAGTTCCTCGTCCAGTACCCCGCCCAGCTCAAAGGCGGGCGAAGCCGGGGCGGCCGCCCGCTCGCTCCAGTCGGCAGCCGCTTTCTGTTCGTGTTCGCACCGCCGCGCTTGCGACCGCCGCAGGTTGTGCGCGATCCGCTGGGCCGTCAGGTAGAGCCACCCCGCCAGGGTCTCGTGCGTGCGGGCGCGATCCGCGAGCGCACCGGCCTGACGGGCCAGCGCGAGAAACGTCGCCTGGAACGCGTCCTCGGCGTCGTTGGGATCGACCAGCCCGCGGCTGCACACGCCCCACACCAGAGGCCCGTGCCGGGCGACGAGGTCGGCGAACGCCTGATCGTCCTGTTGGTGCGCGAACGCCGAGAGCAAATCGGCATCGCGCGCACGGTCCTGCCGCGACCCGCATGCGAACTGGCGGATCACTTCAGATAAGGCGGGCCGAACGCGGGTCGACATCGAATGCCTCGATCGGGTCTTCACAACACTCATTCCGCCCGCGGCGGCTCAAATGGGTCGATTTCGCGATTTTTTCACGTCGATATCGACCGCGAAACGGAACCGGACGGCCAAGGACGCGGCCGGAGCCGATCAAGCCCGGACGCAGCGGCAAGAAAGCGTGCCGCACCTTGCAGCCGTAACACCTTCCTCGGCAAACACTTTCCGAACGCACACGCGACAACGGGTGCGCCCCTCACCAGGAACAGGGGCCTTGATCGGTTCCGGTACCGCCCCCACTTTGGCCGGTCGGCGTTCGACCCGTACCGGTTCAGGAGCGGGCCGCGACGGAAGCCGTATAATGTCGGCTAGCTTCCCGAAACTGCGAGGTTCAAGCCGCGCGCCATGACCGGCTCACTCGTACAGAACATTCACCACTACTGCATCGGGCTCAGCTACCTGTGCGCGTTCCTACTGGAAACGGGCCGGCTGCTGTGGCCCGCGGCCGGATGGCGCCTCACGGGTCTGGCGTTCGGCGCCGCCGGGCTGTTCGCCCACTCCGCGTACCTGCTCGTGAACCAGCCGTCGCCCGCGGTGCCGTTCGGGTCCGTGCTGCTGCTCGCCTGGGTGCTCGCGCTGTTCTACTTCTACGGCACCGTTCACCACGCGAAACAAGCGTGGGCCGTGTTCGTGCTGCCGGTCGTGATCGGGCTCGTGATCACGTCCCGGGTGCTGCTCACCGTCGAGCCGGAGTACGCCGCGGTCGATCTGGCGCAGTGGACCTCCGGTGAGCGGTTCTGGGGCGGCGTTCACGGGGTGCTGATCCTCTGTGCCTCCGTGGGCGTGAGCGTAAGCTTCCTGGCCAGCGTCATGTATTTGATTCAGTCGCGGCGGCTGCGGAACAAGGTGAGCCCGCGGGCGGTGGTGCCGATGCTCAGCCTGGAGCGGCTCGAACACATGAACCGGCGGGCGATCAACATCGCGTTCCCGATGCTCACCGTCGGGTTGCTCGTTGGCACCCTGCTGCTGGAGAGCAACCACGCGCTCGGCGAGAACTGGTTCTCGGTCAAGGTGCTGTCGTCGGCCGGGCTGTGGGTGCTGTTCCTCGTTCTGCTGTACCTGCGGTACGCGGTGCACCTCCCGGCCCGGCGGCTGGCGCTCTTCTCCATCGCGGCGTTTGCCCTTCTGCTCGTGGCGCTGGGCGCGGCGCACCCGTTCGCGATCGGGGGTGGCAAGTGAACCTCCGCGCCATCGGCTGTAACGTCGCGTCCGCCAGCGTCGAGTTGCGCGAGAAGCTCGCGTTCAACGACGAAAAAGCCCGGCGGGCGCTCACCGAACTCAACGCGCGGTTCGACGCCGAAGCCGTCGTCGTCGGGACGTGCAACCGGGTCGAGATCTACGTCGCGCGTCAGGACACCGTCGCGGCCCTGCACGCCCCGCTCATGGCCGAGTTCCTCTCGGAGGTTCACGGCGTACCCGCGGACGCGATCCTGCCGCACCTGTACGAGCACGCCGACGCCGACGCCGCGAAGCACCTGTTCCGCGTCGCCGCCGGACTCGACAGCGTTGTGCTGGGCGAGGGGCAGATCGCCGGGCAGGTGAAAGACGCCTACGAGTCCGCGCACAAGGCCACCGCCACCGGCCCGCTGCTGAACGCGCTGTTCCCCAGCGCCCTGCGGGTGTCGAAGCGGGTGCGCACCGAGACGGGCATCGGGCAGGGCCACGTGTCCGTTTCCAGCGCCGCGGTGGACTTCGTCCGCCAGGTGTTCGACACGTTCACCGACAAAACCGTGCTGGTCATCGGCGCGGGGAAGATGGGGCGGCTCACGCTCAAGCACCTCGCCGAGGAGCAGCCGGCGGCGATCCTGGTGACCAACCGCAACGCCGACAAGGCCGCGGCGGTCGCCGCCGATTGCGGCGGTACGGTGGTGCCGTGGGCGCAACTGGACGACGCGCTGGTGCGTGCCGACATCGTGCTGAGCACCACCGGCGCGCCGGAGCCGATCGTTCCGGCCCGGCGGTTCGACGAGAAGGTGCGGCGGCACCGCGCCGGGCGCCCGCTCGTGGTTTTCGACATGGCGGTGCCGCGCGACTTCGACCCGGCCATCCACGACGGCGACGCCGTGAGCGTGTTCAACGTGGACGACCTCGCCCGCGAAGCCGACCGCTGTCTGGGCGAGCGGCGGCGGCACCTGCCGGCGGCCGAGCAGATCATTGACACCGAGGTGTCGAAGTTCGTGGAGGACTGGAACCGGCGTGCGAACGGCCCGGTGATCGGGCAACTCACCGCCGAGATCGACAAGCTCCGCGCCGCGCTGCTCGAGCCGATGCTGGGCAAGCTGAACGGCAAACTCACCGCCGCAGATAAGTCGCTGATCGAAGGGACCTTCCGGCTGTTCCAGAACAAACTGCTGCACGGCCCGATTGCGGCGCTGAGCGAAGCGAGCCGCGAGGGGCACAGCGGCAGCTTGCGCGACGCCCTCCGCAAACTGTTCCGGCTGAACAACGGCTGATACCAGTTCGCGGCCGATTTCACGGCTCGTGAGCAGCCACCGGCGTCGGTTCCCGCCCGAGAGGGCGGAACCGCGCATCCAGCCGCACGCGCCGCAATATGTTCCACAACAACACGTTGCAGCGCGATGCTTATCCCATGCCGAAGCGGCGTTCTGTTCGCCCGCAAGCATTATCCGGGTTTTGCGGGCGCGATTCGGTGGTAGCGACCGACCAGCGATTCGGTAGCGACTTGGCAGCTCAATGGCAGCGAATGCCCCGTCCGCACCCCACTGAGCCGGCTGCGTGTGCCGCACTGTAACCCCCGTTACAACTCGCGCGAGCTTTTCCGGTTCGCGCCACCTGGATGGCTTCGGTCATCCGGTGCGCACCGCGCGCCCGGCCAAGCCCCATACTCACCAGATGGCACCGCCCGTTCTCGGTTCCCAACCTTGGTAAAACCAGGGAATGCGAGCCACTACCGCGGCGGTCGTCTAGCCAGTCACCACACAGGAGCCACGTCGTGCGATCCTCGGGGATGTCGGCCAGGGCGCACAGGAACGTTCGATCCTCTTGACTCAACGGCGCAGGCACATCACTCATCGCCCACCTCGATTTCCAGCACCGCGTAGAACCGGATTTGATCGAACAAGCTCCACACTTCCCAAAGCGTTTCGTCGGACCAGTCGGGAACGTGTTCGTCCCACCACTCGCACCACACGCGACGGCTCGCAGAACCGTTCGCCACGGCGTCGCTTGGGAGCGAGCCCGCAATGACGGCGAGGCGAGGCAAGAGCGCCTCCGGTTGCGATGCGAGCGCGAACAGTGGGCCGATTCGCCAAAACGGGTTGAACAGCCGCGCCGCCTCCAGTTCCAATTCGCGCATCCGGCGTTCCGCGTCTTCACGGATTGTGAACGCCGCGACCGGCACGAACCGCCGATCTTCGCCCGCCCGGTTCATGAGATCGTGATATTGGCAGGTCTGGCCATCACTGGAGTCGACGCACCACCCGATCCGAGCGACCAGGAACATGCAGGGGTTCTCAGCCACCGACATCTCCTGCACGTATGCCCAACAGATCGACCTCAACGATATCATAAAATGGGGCCGTGTCGCCCTGTGCGAACGTCGCGTACTCGTAGTGCAGCAGCCCCTCTCGGGCCAGGCCCATCGGCCAGAGCACGTCGGCGCTCCAGCGCGTCGTTTCAAACCGAACGCCAGACGGTTCGGATTGCAGCGGGTCGTCCGGGTCCAAGACATAGTCCGCTCGCTCTTGCTGCTCCAGTTGACGCCAGAGTGCTTCGGCCGCGGCGCGAGTGCGAAAAACGTTGAGCGGCGTTCCGCCCTCGGCTCCAGGTTCGTACCAGTCGTCGTTGTACTCCCACTCGATCTTCACCACCGCGTAGCCAACGCTCCCCGCGGGTCGTGCGACCACCTCGAAGAACCGCACACGATCGAGCCCCGCCCAAACGTGCGCGACCTGTTCCGGCGCGAGCCCCTTGTGCGTTTGCTCCCACCACTCCGTCCAGTTCACCGCTTGCACCTGCGCAACCGGCGGTTCGATGCTGGCATCGCGAAGCCAGTCCGCGAAGATCGGTTCCGGGAGCCGTGACCGCGCCGCATGGCTGGGGCCGCAAATGAATGGGTTCGCGACCCGCTGCCGAACTTCAGCCTCGCGGCGCGAGCGGTCCGCTTCGGCCTCTTCGAGCATGGGCAGTATCGCCTGCGTAACCGCCCCGGGCATGCGCACGATCCCGTAGTGGGTGCGCCGCCAGTTCAGCCGCCGGATCGCGTACTCCAAGACTGCGTCTGGCACCGGGTCACTCCAACTCGACTTCCAGCACCTCAAAGAGCCGCACCTTGTCGAGCAGCGCCCACACGTCGGCGCGCTGCTCGTCCGACCACGTCGCCGATTCGGCGTCCCACCACGTCGCCCAGTCGCTCAGATCGCCATCGCAGCGGGAGGGGTCGCGAACCGGTTCCGGCGGGGTAATACCGAACTCGCGCACCCGCTCGCGGACGCCTTCTTCCGTGCAATACGACAAGTAATCCACGGGACCGAGCCAAAACGGGTTCAGCAGTTCGTGTGCGGCGAGTTCTCGCCGTTCGCGTTCTCGCTCGGCGGCCGCGCGCGTGGGGAAAACCACCTCGGGCACCCACACCCGGCCGCGATCGTCCGCTTCAAGTGGCTGAAAATGCTCATCTTCGGACAGTGACAGCAGCCCGTATCCGTAAGGCGTGAGGCTCCCCCGGACGACCAGAAATGCGACCTGGGCGGCCATTATGTGCCCTCACCGAGATCGACCTCGATCACCTCATACAACCGCACGCCAAGTCGATCGAACGCCTTCTCACTGTCGGTACCAACCCGGTCGCCAAGCGACGGCCAGTCCGCCAACTCCCATCGTACCGCTTGCACCCAGTGACGGTTGTCCCACTGCCGCCGAGCCTCGGCTTCGAGCCGCTCGCGTTCGGCCTCGGCGCGCGCGCGGCTGCGGAACGCTTTAACCGTGCGCCCGCCCTCAGCGCTGGGTTCGTACCACGCGTCGTTGTACTCCCACGTCACCCGCACCACCGCAAATGCCACTTCACCCGCCGGACGTTCGACTGTGTCGAAGAACCGCACCCGCGTTAACCCGTCCCAAACTCGCTCCGTCTGCTCCGCCGTTCGGGCGTGCTGCGTGCCATCCCACCACGCGAGCCAGCCCGCCAGCGTGTTCGCGGGCGGCGGTTCGAGCCCCACATCGCGGACCCAATCACGGAACACCGGCTCGGGCATGACGGTCAGCGCGTGCCACGCGGTGCCGCACTTGAACGGGTTCACCCGCCCCCGCACCTCGGCCTCGCGAGTGTGGCGGTCCGCGCTGGCGGCGTCGAACGTATCGAACGCGCCCAACCGCACCTCACCCGGCAACCGGATGAAGTGCTCACCAGCCGGGCGCCAGTTCAGGCGTCGAACCACGAACCGACTATTCATCACGGGTCTCGGTTTCCAACACTTCGAGCAGTGGCATTTCTGTGACCACGGCCCACACCGCGGCCCGCTGCTTGTCCGACCACATCGCCGATTCGGCGTCCCACCACATTACCATCAAAGGCGACGAGCGCAGCGACGTACCTCTTCGGTGAAGGAGCGGTGATAACCGCTGGTCAAGTTGCAACACACCCCGGGCCGGTCGATTCCTGGCCCTACCCTACCTCTGTGTTCTTCGAAGCCTTCTTCCAACCGCTACCCTCCGTGCCTGTCGCTCCTGCACCATTGCCGACCGAAGGAGCAGATTTGGCAGTAGATCGTTTTGTTCTGCCACGTGCCTGTTGGGTGCGGGTGAGCGGGAACACGGAGTGTGGTTTCTTGGGTCGGCCGGGGATTGCTTCGGCACGCGCAGATTTATAAACTGCAACAAGCGGCAGCTTTAGCTGCTGGAAGCGTTAAGGTCGTGTTGCATTCGTCGGCCGTAACTCGCCGATGCAACTCGTTTACTGCTTCTTGACAGATGAGCGGTAAGGCTCGCAGTTTAGAGTGCTCGAACGTCAGGATTTTAGCCACTTGGAGAGGTGGCAGAGTGGTCGAATGCGTCGGTCTCGAAAACCGATATACCCGCAAGGGTATCGAGGGTTCGAATCCCTCCCTCTCCGCTTTCTTGTCGGTCCGTGTGGCAAAAATGCTTGCCACACGGACCGTCTGCATTTCTAAGTCGCCTCAAACGGTCCCGCTTGTGTCAGGCGGCCATCCAGAGGATGGTATTTCCACGTCCAACTCGTTCCGCGCAGGCAAGGTGACCGGCTACCTCCGCAGTTGCGTCTGGTATCGGTGTTACTTCGAGAACAGCGATTGCCGCCCGCTTGAAGGTGTCGGGCGAGTTGTTGGGGAATCAGGCGGCGCAGGCGGGGATGGACACGAAGCAACGTTAGGTGACGATCTCTGATGGGGTGACTACTCGGTCTCACTCGCCGCCTGAAACCTGACGGCGTGAAAGACGATCCCCCTCCTCCTTGGCAAGTTTTTGGGTTCAGCCTCTTGAAGCCGGGCACCCCGTTCCCCATAATGAAGATTAGCGAAGCCCCTTTAGCTCAGTTGGTAGAGCAGCTGACTCTTAATCAGCGGGTCCTCGGTTCGAGCCCGAGAGGGGGCACTAGTTCTAAATCTTGCCGGCTAAATGTTTTATGCCGCATTTCGGAACTGTCCGGAGTGCGGCATAAAGTATTTAAAGAGCGGCATTCTACCGCGTATTTTCGCATGTCGCGTCTCTCGAATTGCTCCTTCGAGATTCTAGAAGACTATTCTGACCGCCGTCACGATCTGTTCTGCCAGTTCAACTCGACACGATATCTGGACAGATGCGTTCAACATCCTTCGAGAACCACTCCGAATACGGCCGGATCACTGCCGAACTCAGGCGTGTAGATAGTCACTACAGTAAGATCATAGCGGGGCTGCCGTCACCAGAGCGGCGGCATGCGTGATGTCCGCGTCCTCGCCCAGGTTCAGCGGCACTCGCATTGATGAACCGACCCGTGATTCCGGCCAGATCACATGCAGTCGGCGTTCAAAGCGAGCGTAGTCGGCGTCCGAAACCGTGTGGCGTGACTGTATCAACAGTTCTCCAAATGGCCTACGTTTTCATCCGCACGCCCCAGAGATCGTCAGCACGACCCGGCGAGCCTGGGGTAGACGACTGCTCAGACCCTCCCCTGCTGCCAGGGCGCTAAACAAGTACCGCTTTTGTTATCCTGATGTTGGCTCCGAAATTTCGTGAGGTAAACCAAGGTGGATGAGGCATTTCTCGCGCAGCTCCGCTGCCCACTCGACCCAGAACGCCAGGCCAATCTGGTCCGCGAAGAACAGCAGATTCGCTGTACCGGCTGCCACGTGCATTTTCCCGTCAAGCAAGGGCTTCCTGTTCTTGTCCCCGACGAAGCGGAACTGCCAGTTGGGATGCGGGAACTGAGCCAACTTCCCTGTCAGCGGCGGGCGAACCGCCGGAAAAGCCTGAATTGAACTAGCAGAGTTTCCCCGCCGACGCTATTCCGGGGCTGTGGGAACGCTCTATTTATCTCTGTTGCGTTGGCTAGTGCGAGCTGCGGTCGCGTTCGCGCTGCTCATCGGTTTCTCGCCGCCTGCGCGAGCCGCCGAGCCTGCGCCCGCCGTCGCAGACAAGCTCCCTCGGTACGACCTCGACATTTCTCTCGATAACCGCACGCACCGGGCCACCATTCGTGAACGTGTAACCTGGACGAACACGGCAAAAACGCCCACAAGTGAGTTGGCGTTCAACTTCTACCCGCACTTCCAGGTTCCCGCCGGCGAGGCCCTGCTCTTCGCGAAAACGCTCGAACTGTTGCGACTTCAGCCGTCTCTCGGGATCGACCGCGACGGCAAGACGGGTGAGGTTGTCGGCGCCCGGTTGCTCGGCTCGGGCGCCGAACCGGTTGACCTTCCTTACAGTTATGACGAAAAGAACCCGACCGCGTTACGTTTCCGACTCCCCGCGCCGGTCGCGGCCGGTCAGACGGTTTCGATCGAACTCGTGTGCGACTTGCGGTTGCCCAACAAGCAAGGACGCTGGGGATACTACGAAGGGGTTACGTACCTCACAAACGCCATTCCTTTACTGGCGGTTTACAGTGACGACGGGTGGAAGCCGATGCCGTTCGTACCGTGGCACCAGCCCTGGTACAACGAAGCCGGGGTGTTCCAGGCTGCCGTGACCGTGGCCGAAAAGGAGCTGGTCGCGTGTTCGGCGGTTGCGAAGTCGGAAACGAAGCTGGCGGACGGGAAGAAGCGGATCGAGTACCTGCCGTTCACCGGGCGTGACTTCGCGGTGCTCGCGTCGGCACGCTACAAGGAGTTCACCAGTTCCACAAAGTTGCCGAGCGGTCGGGAGGTCCAACTCAAGTGCCTCGCGTTTCCCGAACACGAGTTCTACGCGACCGAAATCCTGAAGATGGTCGGCGACGCGATCCCGGTCTACTCGCAATGGTTCGGGGACTACCCGTACACGCAGTTCACCGTTGCCGAGTCGTACTTCGGGTGGAACGGGAACGAGTGCGGCGGCCTCGTCATGATCGACGAGCGGGTGTTCGGGATGCCGCACCTGGCGCGGAACTACGTCGAATACCTCGTGTCGCACGAGACGTGCCACCAGTGGTGGTACAACCTGATCGGCACGAACGGCTACGCCGAACCCTACCTCGACGAGGGGGCGGCCGCGTTCTTTACGCACCGGTTCATTGACCGGAAGCGCGGGAAGAACAACCCGTTCTTGAAGTGGCCGCAGGGGCTGGAGTGGTTGCCCAACATTCACCGCGAGAACTATCGCAACGGCAGCATGTATCACGCGATCCGCAACGGCGAGATGACGCCGGCGGCGCAAGAGCTCCCGCAATACAAGCACCTGTTCGGGCTGTTCACGGGCGCCTACGACCGCGGCTCGAAGGTGTTCATGCTCATCGAAGATCGGCTCGGAGAAGCCGCGTTCACGGATTTCATCCGGGGCGTCGCCCAGAAGTACTCTTGGGGCATTTTGTCGTCGGTGCAACTGCGGGCGGAACTCGAGTCCTACACCGGGCGTGATTGGTCCGAGTTCTTTCAGCGCTGGGTGTTCGGGACCGGGATGACGGACTGGTCCGTTGAGCGTGTGAAAGTGGGGCCGCTCGGCGGGCCGCGTACCCGCGGCGGCTACAGCGTGTCCGTGACGGTGAAACAGAGCCGTGAGTTCACGGAGCCGACGTTGGTCGCGTTCACGAAAGGGGACTCGACCGCCCGCTTGCCGGTCGGCCCGTTTACGGAACCGGTGCAGTTCGAGCAGTACAACGCCACCGCGACTCCGCTCGGCGACAACCGCTGGCGAATCGACGCGGAGCTGCCGTTCGAACCCGATCAGGTTACGGTTGACCCCGACGGTGTGTTACTGGACGCGAACCCCGGGAACAACCGGTGGAAGCCCGGGGCGAGTGTCCGGGCGACGCCGCTGTACACGCAACTGGACGAGACGGCGCTCACCACGTCTTACGACCGGCTCAACGTCGTGGTCGGGCCGTGGGTGTGGGGGCCGTCGGCGCAAGACCCCTGGTACACGCGCTCCACGATGCTCGGGCTCCGCGCCGGCGCGCTTCGGACCGAGCGGTACGCCGCCGGCGCGTACACCGCGATCCGTTCAGACTATCGCGACGCAGTTGCCGGTGTGGACGGACGCATCATGTTGGAGCACCGTGAGATCGGTGCGAACTGGGAGACACGAATCGGCGGCCCTTGGGGCGGACTGGACGGGGCAAGTGGGGCGCAGCGCGGGTCGGTGTACTTCCGCAACATCCATAAGGAGACGTCGAGTCAGTATTTGCCGCCGATGTTCTACGACGAGGCGTTCGCAACTTATCAAGACAACTTTCTGCCGTTCCAGCGGTTCGACACACTGGCCCGCGGGGGCGAGCGGTACGACCGCTTGTGGATGGCCGGTTGGCACGTTCGGCTGAACTTGAACACGCCGTATTGGGACCCGGAGTGCGGGCTGTGGGTGGACGCGATGGCCGCCGGCGGTCAGAGCGATTTCGCGAACGGGTGGAAGCCGCTTGCGCAAGGCCGGGCGGAGCTGGCGCTGGTTCACACCCTGCCGGACTGGACCGGACCGTTTCGCTACACGCGGCTGGCGGCCCGCGTACTGGGGCAGTGGGCGAGTCCCGAACGCGGGCAATTCTTTGCGCTCGGCGGCGGCACGCTGTTCAGAGGGTTCGATTTGGCGGAGCGCCAAGGCAGCGCCTTGTGGGTGGCGAACGTGGAACTCCGTTACCCGCTGGCGCGGAACGTCACATGGGACATTCTCGACCACTCCGTCGGCGCGCGGAACCTGTACCTCGCAACGTTCTACGACGTGGGTGCGGTGTACGCAAACGGGCAAACGGTCGGCGGGAACGTGGCGCACGCAATCGGTGCGGGGTTGCGTATGGACGTGGCGATTTTCAGCTTCATCGAACGGGCGACTCTGCGCTTTGATGTCGGGAAGTCGCTCAACGGCGGCACGCCGCTCCAGTTCTGGTTCGGCGTGCAACACGCGTTCTGAATGCGACTGCGAACGAGATCACGCGCTCTTCTTTCGGCTCGCGCGAGCGGACTTTGGCTTCGCGGCGCGTTTCGTTTTGCCGGTCTGTTCCCGCAGTTCTTCGATCTTTTCGGACGCTTCCGCCTTCGTCATGTCTTCGGGCACGTCTTGCCCGGCCTGACGCGCGAGCGTGTTCACGTATGATTCCTGCGCGCCCGTCATGGGTTCGTCACCGGTCACCCAATCCTTCGGGTCTTTAATCGCATCCGCGGGCTGTTGCGGCTGAGAGTTGTTGGCGCTCATACTGTACCTCCGTTTATTGGGCGATGAACGGAAGTGATGCAAGCCGTGTGCCGCACTCACGACACACGGCCTTCAAGAATCGCAGCACGGCACGTCAGAATTTAGCCGCAACAGATCGTGCAAATCTGTTCCGTATACCGTCAGGGCCGCGTCAGGGTTTAGTGTGGGTAGCCTCGGCAACCGCACGATCCACCCGGCAAAGCGACGTAATGATTGGAAATTAAGGAGTTACGACGTTTCGACTCTGCGGGCTTCAACCGAGTTTGGATCGCTGCGTTGCCCTACAACAACGCCCAGAGGTGTGCCAAAAGACCGGAAAATCGCACCCGGTACCCCTGTAAACGCTTACGGCCGGGTTAACTACCTGTGGGCTGGTAGTACCCGGCGAGACGGGCTCTCAGCCCGCGATGTCGCCAGCGAGCTTCGCCAGCACCTCATGGGTCAGGGCGAAGGCCACCTGCGTGCGACCGCTGGCGGTGCGGGTCGCGGCGAACCGGCGCAGCTCGGCACGGGCGGTGCCGAACAGCTTTACCTCATAGTAGGCGACCTGCTCGCCCTTCTTGGCGGGCGCCGCGCTGCGGAGCAGCGCCTCGCCACGCGCTTCGTCCACTTCCAGCAACTTGAGCGGTTCCAGCAGCCCCACGGCCCGGGCCGCGGTCCGCTCCGCCCACGCCCGCAGGGTCAGCCCCGCGGGCGCGTCTCCGGTACGCACAAGCGCCAGTTCCCACACCAGCGCGGCCAGCGCGTCGGTCTTGTCGGCCGCCAGTTGAACGCCCCACCCTTCGTCCGCGAACGTCTGGCCGAACGAGTGCCGGCCGGGGCCGGCCGGGCGCCACTCATTTAGCTTTGGCAGCAGCTTTTCGGACAGCGTCATCGGACCCTCCGGTTACGTGTGAAGCGTGTTCGGTACCGTCGAAGCTCAGCACCACGGGCTGGCCGTCGCTGAGCGTCTCCAGGTGAACCGGCCGCGACCACATGTACTGGATGTTGGCCAGCACGTCGCGCGCCTCGTCCACCTTCAAATCTACCCCCTGGTGCTCGTGCCGCAACATCAGTTCGCCGCGGTTGCGGTGGTTGCCGTCCACCACGTAGATCCACGGCTTCCCGAAGTTCGTCAGGCCGAACAGTAGCCGCTGCTTGACCTTCTGGAACTCGCGGCTCTCGATCACGTAGTTCTTGGTCGGCTCCTGGTAGTTGAACGAGAACAGGTTGTGCTCCTTGCAGAACTCCGGCGTCAGGAACGTGTCGATAAAGGTGATGTCGTTGTGGATCTTGCGCACCTCGAAGATCTTCTGCCGCCCGAGCCCGAGCTGCTTGTCCCAGGTGCGCTTCTTGTCCATGTCCTCGCAGTTCTCCCACTCCGGGCCGAACTGACCCATGTTCCAGCGCCGCTCGATGTCCCGCAGCAGCTCGATGCCGACCTTGTACGGGTTGAGCCGCCGCGAGCTGGTCGCCATCGTGCCCGAGTGGTGGTCCGCGTAGTCGATCACCTCCGACGGGTCCAGCACCTTCTGCGTCATGATGGTGCTGTGCCAGAAGCTCGCCCACCCCTCGTTAATTATCTTCGTTTGAGCTTGCGGATAAAAATAGTACGCCTCGTCCCGGACGATGCTCAACAGGTCGCGCTGCCAGCCCTTGAGCGGCGCGTGCTCGATGAGGAACAGCAGCACGTCCTTCTCGGGCCGCTCCGGGAACCGCGCGGCCCGCGCCGCGGCCGTCTTCTTGGCCTCGTCGTCGGTCCGGAGCGCCTCCGGCGGGTTGATGTAGTCCGACATGTACGACTTCGCCTTGAACCGCGGCGCGGCGCCGTCGGCCGCCGGCTCCCCGTCGGCCGGGGCGGCGAAGTCGTACCGCGCGTGGTCGTCGCGGCGGCGGATGGCGACCGAGTGGATGTCGATCAGGTCGTCAATGGACATGCACCGGTCCATGAACGCCTCGACCTCGTCCTCGCCGAACCGCTCCACGAAGTGCCGGATGCGCGCCCCGTGGTTCGCGATCTCGTCCATCATCTTGCGGGACGTGTGCGCGAAGTAGGCGTTGTTCTTGAAAAAGTCGCAGTTGTGAACCGCGAACCCCGCAGCGAGCGTGTAGCTCTCGTCCTCTTGGACCGAAAAGTTGTAAACGTAACCGCTGTAATGCTCAACTACCGGCCGAGCGAGAATTTGCCACGTGAACCCGAATTCCTCACGGTGACAGTGGTCCTCTTCGTGAGGCGTGAACCAAAGGCCCTGCCGTGCGTCCCCGGATGCACTCGGCGCACTCACCGCCCGGACGTGTGGTAGCCCCACGAAATGTCCGGCGCCGAGTTGCGCCGCTGGCACCCACTTCAACCCGCTCTGATGCAGGACCGCGACAGGGTGTTCGCCGGTGATGCGCACGCTCGCACTGGCCGGCGCGCCCTCCACCTTCATGCGATAGATGGGTCCGGTGTAATGCCGCCGAGCCACGACGCGCACCGGTTTGAACTCGCCTGTATGCGTCAAAACGAGATCACCGACACGCACATCGCACATCGCCTTGGAGCCGTCTTCGGTGACGACTTCAGTTTCCGGTGCGAGGCAGTGGCCGTACACGTGGGCCATCACCAGCTTCTGATCGACGGTGTGGTTGCACCGCATCAGGTAGGCGTAGCACGGGTCGTTGTTGATGACCATCTCGTAGATCTTCGAGAGGCCGTACTCGTAGCTCTTTTTCAGCTCCTCGTACTGCATCCCGAACGACCAGTGCGGGTACCGCGTCGGGAACCCGCCGTAGGCAGCGATCTCGTTCAGGTCGTCGGCGTCCACGACCTCGAAAATGGTTTCGTAGAAGTCGAGCCCGAACCCGCGCGCGTAGCCCTCGATCTCGTCCTTCAAGACGCGCAGGTGCGGCGGCAGGTTCGTGTTGTAAAAGCCCAGGTTCATCTCCGACTCCTCCCACACCGGCCCGGCGTGCCCCGCTCCATCATACACGAGCGCGGCGCGTCAGTGTTTGGCCGGCGGCTGCCACTTGCCGCCCCAGTCCATTTCGAGCTGGCGGAGGAACTGGTCCCACGCGTGCCGGGTCCGGGTGGGCGGGTACGGCACCGGGCGCACCGGCGCCTCCGACCCGGCGCCGGGGACGAGGACCACGTCCCCGTTCGGGCGCACCTTGCCCACCCGCACCGGCAGCCAGGCGTGCTGGCTCTCGGGATCGACCTTTACGCGCCCCCTGGGGCCGTCGAACGCGGCCCCGCGCACCTTCGCCAGCACCTCCGCGGGCTCGACGCTGTTCGCCGCCGCCGCGGCCCGCGCCCACAAGTGGACGCCGGAATACGCCGCGGCCATCATGTCGCTCGCGGGCCGGTCCGGGCCGTACTTCTCGCGGATCTTGCGCACGAACTCCCGGCTCTCCGCCCGGTCGATTGTCTGGAAGTAGCTCGCCACCAAGTAATCATCGACCAGTGCTGCGGGGCTCAGCCCCCGCACCTCGTTCTCGGTGATGCTGACCGAGACGGTGGGCACCGGCGGGCCGGAGCCGCGCAGCCCGCGGAAGAACGCGGCGTTCGAGGTGCCGTTGATGGTGTTGATGACCACGTCCGCGTTCCCGAGCCGCACGCGGGCGAGCGCGTCCCGGGCGTCGGTCGAGCCGAGCGGCAGGAACACCTCCGCCACCACCTCGACCCCGGCCCCGGTTCGGTTGCGCTCGCCGATCCGGTCGCGGATGATCTGGTGCGCGGTGTGCGGGAAGATGTAATCCGACCCCACCAGCGCGACCCGCTTCTTCTTGAGCCCGTCGATGACGAAATCGACCGCGGGAATGAGCTGCTGGTTCGGGGCCGGGCCGAGGTACACGATGCGCGGCGACTCCTCCAGCCCCTCGTACTGCACCGGGTAGAACAGCAGCCCGCCGTTGCGCTCGACCACGGCCCGGACGGCCTTGCGCGACGCGCTGGTCCAGCACCCGAACACCGCCGCGCACTTCTCCTCGGTCAGCAGCCGCTCGGCCTGGCGCGCGAACTCGTCCGGGTCGGATTTGCCGTCCACCACCACCGCCCGGACCGGGCGCCCGTTGACCCCGCCGGCCGCGTTCACCTCCTCCACGGCGAGCAGGGTCGCGTCGATGACCGGGTTCTCGCTCACCGCCATCGTGCCGCTCTGCGAGTGCAGCACACCGATCACGATGGGCTCGGGTCCGGCCGCGGGCGCGCGGAACAGCTTCCACCCGAGAACGGCGGACAGCCCCAGCGCGAGCGCGAGCGCGGTCCCCAGCGCGACGGTCTGGCGCCGCCCGCCCCGATCGGGCGGAACCGGTTCGACCCGCCGCGTCTCGCTCGACCCCGGGACGGCGGTGTCGGGCTCCACCTTCACCGGACGCGGCATCGGAACCGACGGGCCGGACGCGGACATCCCGGCGAGCGCCGCTTCGAGGTCGCACACCACCTCGGTCGCGGTCTGCACCCGCTCCCCGGGGCGCTTGGCGAGCAGGCGGGTCACGAGGTCCGACACCTCCCGGGGCACGGTCGGGTTCTTCTGCCGCACCGGCTCCGGGTGCTTGTTCGCCAAGGCCATCATCACCGCCATCGCGGACGGCCCCTTGAACGGCAGCTCGCCGGTCAGCATGAGATACATCACGCACCCGAGCGCGAACAGGTCGCCGCGGGCGTCCACCTCGTGCCCGCCGGCCTGCTCGGGGGACATGTAGTTGGGCGTGCCGACGATGAACCCGGTGCTGGTGAGGCTGGTCTCGTGCAGGGGCTTGCGGGCCAGCCCGAAGTCGAGCAGCTTGGCGCGGACCGCGCACTTCGGGGGGCGGCCGAGCGCGTCGGACGTCTCCCCGCAGGTTTTCGTCTCCCGGTTGCACTCGACCGCGTCGGTCCGTTCGAGCCAGATGTTTGCCGGCTTGATGTCCCGGTGGATGAGCCCCTGCGCGTGCGCCGCGGCCAGCCCGGCGGCGGTGTCGCGGGCGATCACGAGGGCGGTCCGCAGGTCCAGGGAGTCCGCCCCCTCGATGCGGGCCTGGAGCGTCTCGCCCACCAGCAGCGGCATGACCAGGAACGGCAGCCCGGCCGACTCGCCGACGTGCAGCACGGTGACGGTGTAGTCGGAGGTGATCCCGGCCGCGGCCCGGCCCTCGCGGAGGAACCGCTCGCGGCTTTCGGGGTCGGCGGCCAGTTCGGGCTTGAGCACCTTGAGCGCGATCGGCCGCCGGAGGCCGAGGTCCTCGGCCGCGAACACGAGCCCCATCCCGCCGGCCCCGAGCAGCCGGAGCACGCGGTAATCGGCGAACCGGCCGATCTCGTCCGGGGCCTGGGCCGGGCCGAGAAACGAGTACGGGGAGCGGATGCGCTCGGTGACGTCGCTCGACGGCACGCGCGGCCAGGTCTGCTCGGTCGAGTCCGGGTCGGTCATGGGCTTCTACTTCTTCGCGAGCGTAACGATCAGCCCCGACGCCAGCGACAGTGCCGCTCCGAACAGCGCGAGGATCAGGGTCCAGCGGCGCCCGTCCACGAGGTCGGCGTGCTTGATGTGGTCCTGAAGCTGCTGCCTGAGGGCCGCAATCTCGACCTCGAGCCGCTGGCGCGCGTCCTGCTCGGCTTTCAGCCCGTCGCTTACAATGTCGAGTTCGCGTCGCTGTGTAACATCCCGCTCTCTGAGAATAATGATCTCGTTGTTCAACTCACGAACCAGCTCCGCGGGCGACTTCGCCACCGTTACGCCTCCACGGGTTCCGGAATGGCGGCTTCCACCCGCTGGTGCTGCTGGTCGAGTAGGGCGCCGAGCAGGTCGAACCAGACGCGGTTGCAGCGGCTGGCGAGCCACCGCGGGTGACTGAAGTCGCCGGGTACGAACGTACCGGTGTGTCTCGCCGCCACGCCGTTCGGGCGTGTGATCGCGAGCGTCAGATCCAGGACCGCTTCCGGGTCCGCGGCCGGTGCCCAGCGCACCTCCACGTCGCCGCGCCAGGCCGTGACCTCGTCGGCCAACACCGTCTCCAGTTGCTCGGCTCGCGCACGCAACTCGGGACGGTCTTCGAACCCGGCGTACTGCACGCTCTTGAACATTGCCGCGCCCCCCCCCCGCTTCGGTTACCGCCCGGTCTTGAGGAACTCCTTGATGCTGCCCAGGATCGCGTCGCGGTCCGGGATGCGGCTCGTCACCACGTTTTCGTGGTCGTCCACCAGCTCGTGGACGTGGTCGAAGAACTCGCCGCTGCCGTACGGCGACTCCACCTGCCCGTACCCGAACAGGTTCAGCTTCGCCAGCATCGTCTTCCCTAGCAGCTCCTTGCACTTGGGCACGTCGTCGCCCCAGTTGTCGCCGTCGGAGAAGTGGAACGCGTACACGTTCCACTGGCTCGGCGGGAACCGGGCGTCGATGATCTTGTTGCACAGCTCGTAGGCGCTGCTGATCTTGGTGCCGCCGCTCTCCCGCGTGTGGTAAAACGTGTGCTCATCAACCTCTTGCGCCACGGCGTCGTGGATGATGTAAACAGTTTCGACGCCCTGGTAGTGCTTTTTGATCCAGGTGTCGATCCAGAACGACTCGATGCGGACGATCTCCTTCTGCTCGTCGGTCATCGAGCCAGACACGTCCATCATGTAGATCACGCACGCGACGGCGTCCGGCTTGGGCACCTCTTTCCAGGCGCGGTACCGCTTGTCCTCGCGCTGCGGGATGACGGTGGGGACGAGCGGGTTGTACGACCCCGCCGAAATCTGCCGCTGTAGCGCCCGCTTGAAGGTCCGCTTGAAGTGCCGCAGCGACTCCGGCCCCACGCTCCGGATGCTGGTGTACTTGTCCTTCTCGGTGACGACGTTCTCCTTACCTCGCGGCTCGATGCGGGGCAGCGCCAGCTCCTCCCCCAGGATCTCGGCCAGTTCCTCCATCGTGAGGTCCACTTCGAGGATGTGCCCGCCGGGCGAGTCGCCGGCCTGCGGCTCGCCCTCGCCGTCCTGCGGCTGCGTGAGCGGCTGCCCGGGCTGGCCGGGGCCGACCCCGACGCCGCCCGAATTCTTCTGCCCGTAGCGGAACTGCGGCAGGTTGATGGACGGGATCGGGATGGACACGAAGTCCTTCCCCTTCTTGCCGATCATCTCCCCGCGGCTGATGTACTTGGACAGGTTGCTCTTCACCTTTCCGCGCACCAGCTTGCGGAACCGCTGGAGGTCTTGCTCAATTTTCTGTCCCACGGCGAATCGTGCCTCGGGGTTGGGTGGCGTCTCGGTTTTCGGCGCGTGCTTGCGCCTCCGCGCTATCGCGTACAGGAATCGTACCAGACGAACCGGGGCGGGGAGAAGCTAAACAGGGTGTCCGACGGGGCAGGAAATCTGCCGCCATGCAGAACGGGCCGTCACCGCGCAAGGGTTCAACTGGCTGATGTCACACGCCGCGCCGCTCAGAGCGGAGCCTAACCTGACAAAAGCGATGTGCGAAATGCGATAAGGTGCGGCAAGCAGAAACAGTTGGCTTCCAGAGAGGGCGCGTGCGGCCGAGCTACTTTCGTCCTTCGGCACGCCTCGCGGCGTGAGTTTCGAACTTTGAAACTCGGCCGGGAGGCGACTTGACCTGATCGGCACCAGGAACCGTCCGCGGCGTTACACCGCAGTTCACGCTAACTTCACGACCGCACGCGCCACTCAAACGACAATTTAGACGCGAGCCCCGGTGCCGGCCACGTCAGGCCGGCACCGGGGCTCGCGTCTAAAGCCTCAGGTTATGCCACAAGTGGGGTTGACATGGGGTGCCAGCGCGGCTGACGTGGGAGTCCGGCAAGGAGGGCCGCCATGACTGATACGTTTCCGGGAGCGGGGTTTGGGTCGATCCACTTCGGGGGCGTTGATCTGGGCGACGCGCGGGTGAACCAGCGGTTGGCGTCGTTGACCGACCTGTTGGTGACTAGCGGGGCCGAGAGCCGGCCGGACCAGTTCGCCGCCCCGGCCGACTACCGCGTGCTCAACCGCATCGCGGGTCGCCCCGAGGCGACCCACGATGCGGTCACCGCCCCGCACCGGGCGCACACCCGGGCCCGCATGGCCGCTCATCCGGGTCCGGTGCTGGTGCTGCATGACACCACCGAACTGGATTACTCGGGCCGGGTCCTGCCCCGGACGGGGCCGATCGGTAACGGGCACGGCACCGGCTGGGAGTGCCACAACAGCTTGGCCGTGGGCGCGGGCACCGGGGCGGTCCTGGGGTTGGTCGCCCAGCCCCTGCACCGGCGCCCGCCGACCCGCTCCAACCGGGGCGAGACCACGGCCCAGAGGCGTCAGCGGCGGGACCGCGAGAGCCGGCTGTGGGTGCTCGGGTTGGACGCCGTGGACCCGGCCCCAGACGGGCGGCATTGGGTGCACGTGAGCCCTCGCGGGTCGAACACGTTCGAGTACCTGTCGGCTCTGGTCGCCGGGAGCCACCGGTTCGTGGTCCGGTCCCGGCACGACCGGGTGCTGTCGGTGGGGGCCAATTTGCACGCCCACCTGCGGGCGCGCCCGGCGACGGCCGCCTGGTCGGGGGTGGTGCGGTGCGGCCCGCACGGGGGGCTCGACCAGCACCGCGGACCTGTCGGCGGCCGAGGTGCGGGTCGAGCTGTCGGACCCGTATGGGTCGGCCCCGGTGGTGGTGTAGGCGTTGCGGGTGTGGGAACCGAACCCGCCGACCGGGGGCGACCCGGTGGAGTGGTTCTGGCTCACCGATTGGGCCCTGGACACGGCCGCGGGGGTGCGGGAGGTGGTCAGTTGGTATTGCCAACGGCCGATCATTGAGAGGTACCACAAGTACCTCAAGAGCGGGTGCGGCGTGGAGCGGCTGCAGCACCGCACGCCGGAGACGTTGTCCGCGGCGGGGGGCCTGCGGGGCCTGCGGGACGCGGCCCGAGACCCGGCCCCACGCGATCAACCGGCGGCCCCGCTGGCCGGGGCCACCGCGGTCCAGGCGTTGAGCACCTGGCGCACCGGGCGCTCCGACCCGAACTGATCGGCGGGGCATTCGTGCAAGCGCTCGGGCGGCTCGGCGGGCACATGAACCGCGCCCGGGATGGGGTGTCTGGCTGGCTCACCCTCTGGCGCGGGCTCCGCAAGCCCACACCCATGATCCACATCCTCAAAAAAGCAAGACCGATTTATGGCATAACCTGAGCCGTGAGCCCCCGCTCGCTGCTCCTGTGGTTTACGCCCGCTGAACCGACTGGAACAGCTCGCTCATCTTCATCCCGAGCGCGAGGCAGATGCGGTAGAGGGTTTCGATGGACGCCGAGTTCTTGCCCAGTTCGATCTGGCTCAGGTACCCCAGCGAGACCCCGGTCCGGTCGCTCATGTTCGAGAGGGTGAGGCTCAGCGCCTTGCGGCGTTCGCGGATCGCCGCGCCGAGCGCCTCTTTGAGCGCGTCCTCGGTCATGCGCAACAGGCCCTGGCTCTCCAGGCACCGGTACACGATCTCGCGGAGCTGCTCGATCTGGAACGGCTTGGTCAGGTAGTCGCAGGTCTTGGCGCGGAGGCAGTTGATCGCGCTGTCCACCGACGGGTACCCGGTCACCACGACGATGTTCGCGTCGGGCTGGTGGTCGCGGATCCAGCCGAACACTTGCTCCGGCTCCAGGCCCGGGAGCACGTAGTCGAGGACGATCAGGTGGTACCGCTGGCCCGACGAGAGGGCCGACTGCACCATCATCGGGTCGGACACCACTTCCGTGACGAAGTCGCGGTTGTTCAGCGCCGCCTGGATGACCGCACAGGTGTGGGGGTCGTCGTCCAGAATCAGGATGTGGATGTCACCCGACGACTGCAGCTCCCGTGGCGCGGGCTGCGGTTGCGCTTTCGGTGGAGGAGTCATAGGGTACATCGGCTTGGGTGTTTGGGTCAGTCGGTAGTCGTCAAGATCGTACGGCACGGTGTTCAGCCTCCGACGGCGGTAGCGGTGATGGTCCCGGGTGCGACCGCCGGCGGCCGCACGGCCGCCAGCGGCAGCGCGACGCGCACCTGCGTACCGGTCCCCGGCGCGGGCACGGATTCGATCTGGATGCCACCGCGGTGCGAGCACAGGACCCGGTACGCGATGGCCAGCCCGAGCCCGCGGTGCCGCACCTTGGTGGTGAAGAACGGTTCAACGAACAGCCGCCGCCGCACCTCCGGCTTGATGCCCGGGCCGGTATCGGAAACGGTGATTTGCAGGTACCCGCCGACCCCAGCGCGCCCGAGGTAGCCGCGTGAGTCGGCGTCGCTCAGTTCGACCGGGCGGGCGGTCACCCGCACCACCCCGCCGGCCTGGCACGCCTCCACGGCGTTCTCCATCAAGTGGCCGAGCACGATCTGGAGGGGGCCGGCCTCCACCGCCACCGGCGGCAGGTTCGGCGCCAGGTCTTTTTCGATCCGCACGCCGGGGGCGACGAGCTTGAGGCGGGTCTCTTCTTTGGTAACGGCCAGCGGCACGGCACCGGGGCTGGGCTTCACTTGCCCGCTACGGCTCAGGTGATGCAACTGCTGGGTGAACTGGATCCCGCGCTGGCCCACCTTCCCGATCTCGCCTATGAAGTTCGCCGGCTGCGAGCCCGGTTGGAGCAGGGGAAGCGTGAGGTCCGAAAACCCGATGATCCCTTGCAGCAGGTTGTCGAAGTCGTGGGCCATGCGGCCGGCGATCACGGCCACGTCGCCGAGCCGCTGGTACAGGCGGTCGGGGTCGAGAACCGGACCCACGACGGCGGAAAGGGTCGGCGCCCGCTCGACGGTCTTGGCGACCAGCGCCATGTACGAGCGGTCCGAATCGGTCCAGGGGTTGCCGGCGGACTTTTCGGCCCACAGCACCCCGGTGGGGCGCCCGGCCGGTTGAACGGCGGCGAACACGCGCCCGGTCGTGCCGGGGAGCGAGTACGCCACCGTGGTCTCACCATTTTTGAGCCGGCGGAGCGCGTCGGGCACTTCCGGGGGCGCGGGCAACTCGAGCGGCGCCCCGGCCTGCACCGTCTTCACAACGGGCGGCCCCTCACCGGACCACACGAACCCGCACGCACGCCACCCGCACGCACGGGCCCAGTTTACGAGCAGCACGTCGAACGCGGCCGGGTCGGCGGACTCCTGCCACCAATTCGGCACAAACGCGAGGGCTGCTGACAGGGTACCCGGGGTGGACATCTGCGACGCTCCCAACCGTCAATGCGAATTCATCGGGGCGAGCTATGGCAATAGCTGAATTCAGGGAATTCATCCTGTATCTAGAACGGTCCAAAACGAAGTCAACCGGGTTGTATCGCTTCGCACGAATCGGCAAGATGTGCAGAACAACATGAAGATCGCGAAAGCGTCTTCAAAAGCGATCATAATGCCGGCCGAGCGGGCGGCTACCGGGCCTTCGTAGCCGTTGCGTCCGACGGTCGGCGTTGGGGCGTGGATAGTTCTATCAGGTTCTCGTGGCACCAACGTTCCGATCTGGCGAACAGGCACACCAACGCCCCGGCCTCTGAGCCCAAGAAAGCAAACACCGTTCCCGCGCACGCGTCTCGCGTAATCGCCCCAAACATCAAAAGCGCGCAATACAGAGCGGCGAACCAGCTCCGCACGGGCCGCCGAGCCGTTCACTTCATGGCAGCTTCTTCGGCGCGGGCTCCTTTTTGGGCTCGGGCTTCTCTTCGATCTTGCGCACCGCGATTCTGGCCGCCTCACGCACCTTTACCTGCGGATCGGCGAGGCGCAACCGCAATGCCCGCAGCGTCTCCTCGGCCGCAGCCTTCACGGCCTTATCCGTTGACGCCAAATCGGCTCCGAGGTGCTCGTACCCGAGCGCCGCGACCTCATCAATGAGCGCGAGCCGAACCTCGTAATCCGGTTGCTTTTTGAGGTCGAGCAGCGGGCGGAGGTCCGCGAGCCGCGCTTTTACCCCGTTCGGCCCCAAAGCCGAGCCGAACGCCCGCACCGCGTCCACGCGAATGTCCTTGGTGGGGTCGGTGGTTAGCACTTTGAACAGTTCGTCCGCCGCGCCCGCAGCAGCGGTGCCGAACGTGCCCAGTGTGCGGGCCGCGCCGCGCCTCACGTCGTCATCTTTGTCCGCGAGCGCCGCCGTGAGAGCCGTTACGACCGGCCCGGACTTTTCTCCCAGCAGCCCCAGCGACGAAAGCACCTCGCGCTTGATCTCGACCTCCTTTTCGGTCGCCAGCATCGCGGCGAGCGTCTCCGCGATTGTGGTACCCGCCTCGGGTGCGATACGGCCGAGCGCGTAAACGGCCGCGACGCGCACCGGCTTCTCGCCGTCCTTCAGGAGTTCGGCGAGCGGCCCGGCCGCGGAGCTGGCTTTCGCGCCCGCGAGGGCCAGGGCTTCGGCGGCCTGGACCCGGACGGCGGGGTCGGCATCCTTCAAGACCGCGATGAGCGACTCGACGCCCGCGGCGCACACCGCCGGGTGCTTGGCCATCGCGGCGATGATCTGCTTGCGGACGCGCGACTCTTTTTCGGTCCTGAGCACCTCAATAAGCGGTTTAGCCCCGTGCCGCTCCATGTCGGTGTCGCGAAGCCCGGCGAGGACGATCGCGCACTGAGCACGAACGGCCGCACTCGGGTCGGTCCGGAGCGTCGCGGTGATGTGGCTAACGGCGTCGGTCTTCGGTTCGAGCAGCCAGATCTTGCTCAGCGCGTCAACCGCCAGCGCCCGCTGCCGCGCGGACTTGTCGTTCTGGACTGTGCTCACCCACTGCGAGAACGTCTTCCCCTCATACACCGGGTCTTTGTCATCGGCCCGCGCCGCCCCGGTCGTCGGTGCCACAAGAGCCACACACACACACACTCCAACAACTCGTGCGGCGGCGAACATGACGGTGTCTCCCTCGGAGAGCCGGCCCGGGCAACCTGGATGATATGACGCCCGTCGCGCGCGGGTCAAACAGTTTCGCCCTTGCTGGCCGCGCGACGCACCGACGCCCCAGACAAGCCGCAAGCCGAGCGGAGGGCAAAGAGCCCAAAACCACTTCGCACGCCGCAACACCTCACGTACTGATTTCCCGCCGTGGTAAATACTGTCGCGATTCCCGGAAGTTTGCTCCCCGGACGGATTTTTGGTGTTTTGGCAGCCGCGTGCGCCGGGTGCGGACCAGGGCCGCAAGACTCCGCCTTGATTCGCCCGGCGGCGCGCCTATAGTCCGCGTCCTTCAACGCACACAACGTGGTCGGAAAGTGGGGGCGCCGCGTGGGGAGCGGGCGGTCGATAACGTGGGCCGGACTGGCCGTTGCGGCGGTGCTGGCGGGCGGCGTGCCCCTTGGGGCGCAACCGCTGCCGGGGGCCCGCCCCAGCGCGCGGTTCCCAGACGAGCCGTACAGCGGGTTCTCACTCCCCACCGACAATCTCATGAGCGCTCCGCAACCGGTGCGCCCACAAACCGTTTACCAGCCGCCCGCCCGCGAGCCCGGCGGCATCCCATACGAGCCCGACTTCACGCTCCCGAACGGGGCCGTCATCCCGACGCCCAAGAGCAAGAACGTCGCCGTCGATTACATCCGCCGGTACGGCACCCCGCTCACCGAGGACAAAGCGGACCTGCCCGACGGCACCGAGCGGGTGCTCATCACCGGCGGGGTGATCGTCAACCTATCCAGTGCTGACGGCAAGCAGAAGACCGAGTTCGCCACCGACGAGGCGGTGATCTGGCTGAAGCGGGAAAAGAAGGGCGGCGCCGTCAACGGGTTCACCACCGGCGAGAAGGATAAGATCGAGTTCTACCTGTCCGGGAACGTTATCATCCGTATGGTCCGCGGCGGGGCTAAGCCGATCACGCAGACGCTTCGGGCCGAGCAGGTGTACTACGATGCGTCCGAAAACCGCGCCGTCGCTCTGCGGGCGGACCTCGAAATGGCCGTGCCGAACATCCCGGACGCCTTCCACCTGCGGGGCCAGGAGGTGCGGCGGCTGGATTTGGAAAACTGGCAGGTGCTCGGCGGTTCGGTGAACGCGAGCAAGATGCCCAGCGATCCGGGGCTGCGGCTGGACTCGCAAGAGTTCACGCTCAGCGAGCGCAAGCTCGTCCGGCGCAACATCTTCGGCATCCCGTTCCGTGATCTGGAAACGGGCGAACCGGTTACGACTACCGAACAGATCGTCACCGGCAAGAACGTCGTGACGCGGCTCGCCGGGGTGCCCGTATTCTATCTGCCCCGTACCCGGTTCGACGCGAGCGACCCACTCGGCCCGCTCACCGGTTTCAGTTTCAGTCAGAACAGACAATACGGGTCATCGTTCTACTCCAGCTTCGACGTGTTCGAGTTGCTCGCGCTGCGCGCGCCCTCCAACCACACGTGGCGGCTCAACCTGGATTACCTGAGCAAGCGCGGCCCGGCCTTCGGGACCGACTACAGCTACCGGCTCCCGCCGTCGGAACCCACCGAGCCCTCCGCCGGCAGCGGCGCGATCAGGCTGTACGGGATCGACGACGACGGGTTCGACCTGCTCGGCGGGTACCGCGGGCTCGAGCCGGACCCGCGCGGGTTCCGCGGCCGGGCGCAGTGGCGGCACCAGCAGGAAGTGACCGACCGGCTCTACTTCCAGGGTCAGTTCGCGTACCTGAGCGACAAGAACTTCCTCGAACAATTCTACAAGCAGGAGCACGACCGCGGACCGAACCAGGAGACGTTCGGGTACCTGACCTGGCAGAACCGCAATTACGGTGCGAGCGGGCTGATCCAGGAGCGGATGGGGCGCGACTGGGTGACCTCGACCAACTGGCTGCCCCGCGTGGACGGGCACCTGATCGGGCAGACGTTCCTCGACGACCTGTTCGTGTACAGCGCACGGGCCAACGCCGGGTACGCGCAACTGCGGCCCGCGGAGCAGTCGCCGTACCCGGTCCTGACCACCGACCGCCGGGTGGACACCGGCCGATTCGACCTGTCGCAGGAGGTGAGCGTCCCGCTGGCCCTCGGGCCGGTGAAGCTGGACCCGTACGCTCTGCTCGACCTGACCGAGTACACCAGCGACCTGACCGGGAACGAGACCGGGCGGGTGTACGGCGGCGGCGGCGCCCGGGCCAGCGTGCCGTTCTCGCGCCTCTACGGCGACGTGAGCAGCGAGTTGCTGAACCTGCGGGGCCTGTATCACAAGGCGGTCTTCGGGTTCAACTACCGCTACGCGCGGTCGAACGAGCCGTACAACCGGTTCCCGCAACTGGACCGGCTCAACGACGACGCCGTGGACCAGTCGTACCGCAACCTCCGCCCGTTCCAGACGACGTTTCTACCGGGACCGAACGGGCTCCGGCTCCAGACCTCGCCCGTGTTCGACCCGCAGTCGTACGCCATCCGGCGGCTGGTCGATAACCGCGTGGACACCCGCGACGACATCAACGTGCTGCAAATGGACCTGCGGCAGCGGCTCCAGACGAAGCGCGGGTACCCGGGTATGGAGCACACGGTCGACTTCCTGACGCTCGACGTGTCCGCGTCGTACTTCCCGGACGCCAACCGGGACAACTTCGGGCACCCGTTCGCGTTCCTGGAGTACGGCACCGTGTGGAACGTCGGCGACCGCACGTCGATCGTCTCGAACGGGTGGTTCGAGCCGTACGAGGGCGGCAGCCGGTACTGGAACGTGGGCGCGTACCTGGACCGCACCGACCGCACCAACGTGTACCTCGGGTACCGGCAGACGGACCCGATCAACAGCAAGGCGGTCACGCTCTCGATGGGGTACCAGTTGAGTTCGCGGTACTACGTGAACGTCGGGGCCAGCTACGACTTCGGGCTCCAGCAGTCGCTCTCGAACTCGCTCACGATGACCCGCACCGGCAGCGACCTGACGACCACCATCGGGTTCACGTACAACGCGTTCGTGAACAACTTCGGGTTCCAGTTCCTGATCGTGCCGAACCTGGCCGCGGCGCTCGGCGGGCGGTTCGCAGGCACCCCGCTCAACGGCCAGCAGTTCAGCAACCGGCGGTAGCGAATGCGCGGCCCGCGGGCCGCACGCCCGGCCCAATTGCAACGTACCCACATTGTGCCGCCCGGCGCCGAACCGGAAGCTGGTACACGGGACCCGAAGCCGAACCGGAGGGGGTTATGCGCGCGGACCGGTGGTACGCGGTCGAGGAGGAGCCGCCCGCGGCGAAGAAGCCGCGGCAGTGGCGCGACAAGTTCCGCGAGGCGGTCCGCGGCGTCAAGTGCGGGGTCCGCGGGCAGTCCAGCTTTTCCGTTCACTTCTTCTGTGCGGTGGTCGCGCTGACCGCCGCCGCGGTGCTCGAATGCGACCACTGGGAGTGGTGCCTGATCATCGGGTGCATCGGGCTCGTTACTACCGCGGAACTCATTAACAGCTCGATCGAGCTGCTGTTCCAGGGCCTGGAGCAGGAAGTCCGCGACCGCGTGTCCCCGTGCCTCGAGACCGCCGCGGGCGCGGTCCTGGTCGCCACGCTGACGGCGCTCGCCGTCGGGGGCGTCATCTTCGGCCGCAAACTGCTGCTGGTGTTCCACGTCATCGTTTAAGGCCCGGGTCGGGCGCCCGAGTTAGCGCCGCGGCCCGGCTGCGGTTACCCGGTACGCGAGACGCGGCGCCCCGAACCGCGTAAAATGGGGCGCACAACCTTCCCGGGACCAACGCAAATGAAGCTCACGCTCCACGTCTGGCGCCAGAAGTCGCGCACCGCGAACGGGCAGATGGTCAAGTACCCGCTCGACGGCATCAGCCCAGACATGTCGTTCCTCGAAATGCTGGACACGCTCAACGAGCAGCTCATCCGCAAGGGCGAGGAGCCGGTCGCGTTCGACCACGACTGCCGCGAGGGCATCTGCGGCAGTTGCGCGATGATGATCAACGGGCTGGCCCACGGCCCGGAGCGGGCCACCACGACCTGCCAGTTGCACATGCGGAGCTTCGCCGACGGGGCCGAGATCTACCTCGAGCCGTGGCGCGCCGGCCCGTTCCCGGTGGTGAAAGATCTGGTGTGCGACCGGTCCGCGTTCGACCGGATCATCCAGAGCGGCGGGTTCGTGAGCGTGAACACCGGCGGCGCCCCGGACGGGAACTGCCTGCCGATCGCGAAGGTGGACCAGGACCGCGCGATGGACGCGGCGGAGTGCATCGGGTGCGGGGCGTGCGTGGCGGCGTGCCCCAACGCCAGCGCGATGCTCTTCCTCTCGGCGAAGGTGAGCCACTTGGCACAACTGCCCCAGGGCCAGCCGGAGCGGAAGGAGCGGGTGCGGGGGATGGTGGCCCAGCACGACCGCGAGGGGTTCGGGCACTGCACCAACATCAACGAGTGCGAGGCGGCGTGCCCGAAGGAGATCTCGGTGACGCACATCGCGCAGCTCAACCGCGACTTCATCGCCAGCACCGTCAGCGCCACGGTGAAGTAAGCGCCGTTGTTAGACGCGCACCCGCTCGGTCCCAATCTGCCCGGCCAACTCAGCAGCGGCATTGGGGCCGAGCCGCGGCCCCGTGACGTTTTCCGAGTACGGTGCCGGGCTCGCGCGCTGCCACCAAATCGCATCAAGCAGCCCTCTCTCGTCCGACATGCCCGCCCCTATCTTGACGCGACACGTTCGCAACGACGCGATCCGCCAGCGTTACAGACAACGACAGTCTTGCATCTGTCGCTGGCGCGCGGAATACTGGTTCTGTGCTTTGACCGCGCGAGTATTCGCCCGCGGAGCCAAAGTCGCTCGCTTTGAGGTCCGCCATGCGCCAATTCGCTCCGACACTCGCGCTCGCCCTGCTGATTCCGATCGCCGGGTGCGGGCAGCAGTCCTTCCGGCCGTTCATGCCACCGGAAGGCGGGTACACGGTCCTCATGCCCGGTTCGCCGAGCCGCTCCGAACGGGACGAGAACGGGCTGCGAATGACGGTTTACGAGGCCGGGCGGCCGAACGAGAGCTACGCCGTCGCTTCGGCCGCCGTCCCGCCCGGCGGGGTGGACCTCGACGGCGCCGTCTCGGGTCTGGCGGGCACCGTCGGCGCCAGCGGCACCCGATCACAGGGCCAAAGCAACAACGGCGACGGGTGGCGCGAGTTCGAGATCGAAGCCAACGGCGGTCGCTGGTTCTACTCGGGCCGGGTGCTCGCAACGCGGGAGCGGTTCTACACCGTCTTGGCGGCCGGCGCCGACGCCCGGCTATCAAACCCGCGGGTGAAGACGTTCATCGAGTCGTTCCGGCTGACCGACGGCGCCACACCCGGACCCGGAAATTGGAGTCCGGCGCCCGCGCAACCGATGACGCCCCCGATGAACCCATCACCACCGTTTGGCGCACCCGTACCGCCGTTCGGCGGCCCGACACTCGGCCGCCCGAGCGACCTGCCCCCGCCCCCTCCCCCGCCGGCTGCACCACTGCCTAACCCGGCCGTCACCCCGTTCCGCCCGACGCCGCCGGCCGAGAAGATCGCGGGGCACCCGGCCGACCCGACGTTCCGCGACGAAGCCCCGGCCGGCGGGTGGCTCGTCGGGTTCGACGTGTGGTACAGCAAATTTGTCAACAACGACATCATCGGCGCGATCCGGCCGATCTACTGGGTCAACAACGCCTACGCGCTCGGGCAAGTTCACGGCACCCCGACCCAATCGGGCACGCGGTTGTTGGCCAAACCCGGGTACGTGGTCGGAGCGGTGAACGTTCGGGCCGCGCTCGCCATCGACGCCATTACCGTCACATTCATGAAGGCGAACGGCGAGTGGCTCGACAAAAACGACTCGTACATAAGCGAGCGGTTGGGAGGCACTGGCGGCTGGCCCACGGATATCAGCAGCAACGGCGCTCCGGTCACGGGTATCGTCGGCCGGAAGAGCGCCAACGTGAGCGGGCTCGGCCTCACATACCGCGCCGCGAAATAACCGTGCGTCGAATGCGGAATCGCGAAACGTGCCCGAAGCGGGCGGAACGTTTCGCGTTCATCTCGGCGTCCCAACCGCCTGGGTTCTGAGCGAGTTCGAGACGCCCGAGCCAGTGTCCCCATCAACCCCGATAGCGCGAATCAAGAGAATCACCCCATCCACTCCGGGTGCTTCGCGGTCCCGTCGAAGTCGGGTGTGGTTTTAAACCGCTCGTAGCGTCCCTTCGCCGCAGCCTCTTTTGTCCGCCCCAACAGAGCGGTCACTTGTTCTTCAGTAAGCGGTTTGAAGTTCTTGACCACGTCGAGCGCCTGTTTCAACCGTTCCATCGTTTCCATGCCGGTGATGACCACGGAAGTCGGGAGCGTAAGCGCGTAGTTGAGGCACTCCACCGCGGTCGCCGCCTTGCTCTGAAGGACCAGCCCGTCGCCCATCGACTTCATGCCCAGCACGCCGATCTGCTCCTTCACCAGCGCCGGCAGCACGTTGCGGGCGAAGCTGCGGAAGTGCGCGTCGAGCACGTTGAGCGGCATCTGCACCGCGTCGAACCGGAAGCCGTTCTCTTTCGCCACCTCGAGCGTTCGCAAGTGCGCGAGCGGGTCCTTGTGCCCGGTGAACCCCACGAACCGGATCTTGCCCGCCTTCCGGGCCGCCTCGACGGCCTCCTGCGCCCCGCCCTCGCCGAACACGCGGTCCGCGTCCTCCATCCGGATCATCTCGTGATGCTGAACGAGATCGATTACATCGGTACGGAGCCGTAAAAGGCACTGGTCGATCTGCTTCGCCGCGGCCGCCTTCGTCCGGCCGTCAATTTTGGTCATCAGGAACGCCTTCTTGCGGTAGCCGTCCTGAAGCGCTTTGCCCATACGGAGTTCGCTGAGGCCGTCGTGGTAGTCCCAGCAGTTGTCGAGGAAGTTCATGCCCGCGTCGAGCGCGGTGCGAATGATCTTGATGCCCTCGGCGTCGTCCGCCGGGCGGCCGATGTGGTGCCCGCCGACCCCGACGCACGACACCTCGACCCCGGTACTCCCCAGCTTCCGGTACCGCATGTCGCCGCGCACGACTTCGTTGGCGGTGTCGAAGCGGAGCAGCGCCGGCCCCTTGTCGGGCTCGGCCCCCGTCCCGCGCCCGGTGAGGAGCGGGGGAACAACCCCGGCGGTCGCGGCGGCGTGAATGAACTCGCGGCGTTGCATGGGACGGCCCTGTAGCATATCAGGAGGCATGACCGGCAGAGCTTGAGCAAATTGCGCACCGCAGGGGCCGTGGTATGCAACCGCTGGAAGCATTCGGACTGGTCGACGTGCGGGTGGGGCGGATCGTCCGCGCCGAGCCCAACGCGGGCGCCCGCAAGCCCGCGTTCAAACTCTGGATCGATTTCGGCCCGCTCGGGATCAAGCAGTCCAGCGCGCAACTGGTCGCGCTCTACACGCCCGATACGCTGGTCGGGCGGCTGGTCGTGGCCGCCGTCAACTTGGGCGTGCGGAAGGTGAACGGGTTCAACTCGGAGGTGCTGGTTCTGGGCGCGCCTGACGAGAGTGGACACGTCGTACTCCTCGCACCGGACCGGGAGGTGCCGCTCGGCGGTCGTATGTTCTGAATGCCGTATTCACCACAGAGGGCTCGGGAGGGCGCAGGGAAGTCAACTCTCTGCGCCCTCTGCGGTGAATACTGCTTATTTCTTCACGTCTTCGCGCGGGCGGGCGAGCATCACGATGAGCCGCTCGACTTGCACCCGCTCGGGTAACGGGTTCCCGCCCTTGAGCCCGTAGTTGATCTCCACCAGCCAGTCCGGGAGTTTGAGCAGCCGAGGGCCGCCGAGGTGCTTCAGTTGCTTCTCGCAGTTCACCCGCGCCTTCTCCCACTTGGGCACGTTGGCGGCGTCCATTGCCGACCCCATCGGGAGTTTCTCCACGACCACTAAGCGCCCGACGGTCGCGAGCTTCCGCAGTTGCGCGGTGAGCGGGCCGATCACCGCCATCGGGTCTTCGCCCTCCGCGAACAGTTCTTGAAGAATGCTGAGCGCCTGCGCCGGTTTGCCATCCCCGATCGCGTCCATGATGCGGAACACGTCCGCGGCCTTGCTCCGCCCGACCAGCGCGTCCACGTCGTCGGCCGAGATGGCGGGCTTCGCGCCGATCGCGTTCGCGAGCTTGCCGAGTTCTTGATCGAGCAACCCCATCGAAGTGCCGACCCGCTCGACGAGCAGTTCGGCGGCCTCAGTCGCGAGCTTCTTCTTGTGAGCGGTTTTGGCCCACTCCACACACCAAGCGCCGATCTTGTACTCCGGCGGCGCTTTGCAGACGATCTTGGCCCCGTCCGGCAGCGCCTTGGCGAGCTTCGTGTTTTCGGGAAACGTTTTCACGTCGAGCACCAGCACCCCGACGGCACTGGGTTTCGCGGCGTAGGCTTCGAGCGCCTGACGGTTCTCGGTGACGAACTTGTCGGCCGCGTCCACAATCAGCACACGGCACGGGGCCAGGAACGGCAACGTTTCGAGTTCGTTGCGGGCGGTGGAGAAGTCCAGTTTGTCGCCCGCCGACGCGCTGACTGCGAACGAGGGGTCCTCGTCGCCGATGGCGATCGAAACGATGCGCTCGCGGGCGTGGCGCTTGAGAAAGTCCTCGTCACCGACGAGCGCGTACACCGGGTGCCGCTTCGCGTCCTTCGCCGACAGGAATTGCAGTGCGTCCATGTCCTCGCCTTATGTGCCGGTGCTCGTTCTGTATTGATCCACAAGTGCCCGCGGGGCGCCAATGTCGATCACGTGAATTTCGCCGGTCCATTCCTTCGACTTTGGGTTGAGGAAGCCGCGCTTGTGAGCGACGAAGGTAGCGGTGTGAGCCGCCCGAACGGTCGGCCCGAGCGGTTCGCCGGTGTCGCAGTCGAGACCGGAAGGGATGTCGATCGCGAGGGTCTGGTACTCGGAAGTGCCGAGCGCGCGAAAATAGTGGGCGTAGCTTTCATCCAAGGAACGGTTGAGGCCCGTACCGAAGAGCGCATCGACAAGCCAGCCAGCCGGAGTAGGTAGCACTTCCGAAAGCCAAGGCAGCACGGGTATAGTCGATCGCTCGACGATTGTTCGGTTTATCGCGGCATCGCCAGTCGATTGCGACGCTCCGGGGTGATCGATCGTCCAGACCGGCCAGCCGGCGTTATCGAGGTGGCGGGCGATCACGAACCCGTCGCCGCCGTTGTTGCCCGGTCCGCACAGGATCACCACCGGCTTGCGATCCGGGTTCAGGCGCATCAGCAGTTCGGCGGCCCCACGGCCCGCGTTCTCCATGAGCACCACGCTCGGAACGCCGAACTCCTCGACCGCCCGGCGGTCGAGTTCGCGAACCTCACTGCGCGACAGCGTGAACATGCTGTTGGCCTCAATATCACCAATCGTTCAGCACACCAGCCACAAAGTTCACGGTGAGCGACCACACCACTTAACCGCACGTAAGCCCTTCGTGGAAAGAACCTTGCGCCTCTCGCCCAGACACTGCAAGGGACCTCGTCAGCCGGTCACGTGAGCCGCATTTGCCGGTTATGCAAGCGATTCGTGGGTAGCGGAACGGCAGCGAATGGGTAGTTGTGGGGGTAGCGGGTGGTAGTTCGGAGGGTATCAAGTCGCCAGTTCCCTGCCCGCTACTGCCCCACCAGCGGTCCCGTCATGGTCGTTTACCGTCCCGCTCTATCGCCAACCGAAATAGCGCCGAAACCGCTCGAACCGCCCGTATCCCGGTGGCTTCAAGGGCCATTCGGGAGGAATGAACCGCCACTCGTCGCGCTAACCGCAGTTCAGGGGTCGAACTGTAACCCCCGTTACACCTGACGCCCTGGAGCCGTGAATGCCACGCCCCAACGTGCTCCCGGCGCACCGTCGCGCAACGCTCATCCGCCCCCCTATAGATACTGATGGCACGAGCGGTTGCGGGGCACGGCTCCCATCGCGAAACGAAACCCTCAAACGGGTCTGCGTGTTACTCTTGTCTCAGCACCCAGAGGTGAACCTGCTGCCCGTTGGGGTAGCGGGTCGTGCGGTAACGCCCTCCTCCCGGACCGACCTGAACCACCGCCCCAGACTGCCGGGAGCAGTTGCGTGCCCGACCTGGAAACCGGTGGATGCCCACCCTCCAGTGGCTTTCCGCCCTGGAGTAGGCCGGCGGGCGTGGCGCAGGGCGGAAGTCCTGCGCCACGCCCGCCGGCCTACTCATACCCCAACACCAAGTCGATCACCCAGCACCCGCGCACATGCACCTGATGCGGGTCACGGCAGTGAGCGAGTACGTCCGGGTGTTCGCAGCCCGCGTCCTGAAGTGCGTCGGCCAGGATCGGCATCGCGGAGAAGTCGCGGGTGTCGTACATCTCGCGTGCGAGGGCGACCGCGGTTGAGGTGCGCCACTCGGGCGCGAACTCGGCCGGCCGAAACGGGTTGCCAAAGATCTCGCGGAGTAAATCAACCTGAAATAGCAACTCGCCTTGGCCGGTGTCGTAATCATCGTGACCGCAAAGGGCTGACATGCACGAATCGAGACAATACTCGGGATGGATCGGGAATGACGTGAGCTGCTCAACCGCGAACGTGAATTCATACTCTTCCTGGTCAGTTACGGTTCTCAATCCGTGAGATTCTTCTGCTCGTTTTCTCAGCCGGTCCAATCGACCAAGCAGCACCGGGTTCCACTCTTCGGCACTCAGTTCTTCCGCCACCTCCTCACATCCGTCGATCACCTCCGCGAGCGTTACGTCCGAAATCTGCTCCACGACCCGACGACAGCACACCACACCGAGCAGGCGAAACTTCCGATCGGAGTGTGTGGCGGCTTTGTGAAGGTAACGGAGTAACCTCAGCGGTCGCCGCCAGGCCAACCATTCTTCTTCGGTCATCGCGGGTTCTCAAAAGCAGCGCACCCCCGAGTCACGGTCGAACCGCGTCTCGGGGGTGCGTTGAAGCGACTCGCTCACCTCGGCCATCAGCCCAGGTTCATCGAGAGTAGGAACTCCAGGTTCGACTTCGTCTTCTTCGACTTGTTGATGAGCATCTCCATCGCTTCCACCGGGTGCATGTCGGCCAGCACGCGGCGCAGGATGCGCACCTTCTCGTACTCCTCCGGGTGCATGAGGAGTTCTTCCTTGCGCGTCCCGCTGCGCACCGCGTCGATCGCGGGGTACACGCGCTTCTCGACGAGCCGGCGGTCCAGGTGCAGCTCGCTGTTACCCGTGCCCTTGAACTCCTCGAAGATGACCTCGTCCATCTTCGAGCCGGTGTCCACGAGGGCCGTCGCGAGGATGGTCAGCGAGCCGCCCTCCTCGACGTTCCGCGCGGCACCGAAGAACCGCTTCGGCTTCTGCATCGCGTTGGAATCGAGACCGCCGGACAGGAGCTTACCGCCGCCGGGGGCTTCGGTGTTGTGGGCGCGGGCCAGACGGGTGATCGAGTCGAGCAGGATGATGACGTCCCGCCGCATTTCCACCATCCGCTTCGCCTTCTCCAGGACGATCTCGGACACGTGGATGTGCTCTTCCGGCGGCTCGTCGAACGTGCTCGCCACCACCTCGGCGTTCGGGCTCTGGACGAGCCGCTGCATCTCGGTCACTTCTTCCGGCCGCTCGTCCACCAGCAGCACGAAGACGTACGACTCGGGGTGGT
Source organism: Gemmata algarum (assembly GCF_034097035.1). Classification (NCBI taxonomy): domain Bacteria; kingdom Pseudomonadati; phylum Planctomycetota; class Planctomycetia; order Gemmatales; family Gemmataceae; genus Gemmata; species Gemmata algarum. The sequence goes on along the minus strand of NZ_JAXBLV010000244.1, from coordinate 73,140 downwards.
TCTTGAGGATGGCGTTGGCCATCTTCGAGAGGAGGATGGTCTTACCGGTGCGGGGCGGCGCGACGATCAGCCCGCGCTGGCCCTTGCCGATGGGGGTGATGAGGTCGACGATCCGCATCGACAGGTCGTCGGGCGTCGTTTCGAGCTTGAGCCGCTCGTTCGGGTGCAGCGGGGTCAGGTCTTCGAAGCTGGTGACGCCGGTGCCCTCGTCCGGGTGCTTCCCGTTGACGAGTTCGATCTGCATCAGCGCGAAGTTGTCCTGGTTCTCGATCGGCAGCCGGATCGGCCCTTCGACCACCAGCCCGGTCCGCAGGCTCATGCGCCGGATCTGGCTGGGGGAGACGTAGATGTCTTCGGGGCTGGCGAGGTAGTTGTGCGCCTGGCTGCGGAGGAACCCGTAGCCGTCGGGCAGAACCTCCAGGGTGCCGGACCCGCGGACCACTTCGCCGCGCTCGATCTGGCGCCGCACCACGCCCACGATGAGCTGCGCGCGGCTCATCCCGGTGTGCTCGCGGATGCCCTCTTTTTCCGCGAGCGCGAACAGCTCGGGCATCGGCATCCGGTACAGGTCGTCGAGGCGCGCCCCGCTGCCCGCGGGGCGCTGACGTTCGGGCCGCTCCGGGCGCTCGGGCCGCTCCCGCTCCGGGCGCTCGACGGGCGGGGGAGCGGCGGGCGGCGCCGCGGCGACCGGGGCCGGACCTTCGGGTTTCCGGAAGGGACGCTTGCCGGCGATTGCGGCAGCACGAAGTGAGGGGCGCGGCAGCGGCGACCCTTCGACGCCTTTGGCGTCGGGCATAGCTCGATCCTCGGTCGGAAGGGATGAACAGGACTCGGGGCGGTTTTCCGCCGCCGGTCGGACGTGGCAATTGTGCCACCAAAGGGCCGCACGGGACCACTTCCCGGCGAGCCCAACTCAGGCGAAACTCAAGTCAGAGGGTACGCACAGACTTCCCACACGGGGCGAAACGCTTTGCAACTGGTCAGCAATTCCCTCGCCGTTCGGCGCCGCACTCCGGGAAAGGTCACAGAACTCGGTGAGTGCAGTTCGGACTCAGCGATTCGCCTCTTTGGGTCACTTGCCTCTTCGACCACTCACCTTTTTGGCAGTACGCGTCTTCGGCTAAATGGACGAGTGCCGGGCGTTTAACTCACAGTGCCAAAATTCGGGTGGGGAAGTCAAGATGCGTTGTGAGCCGCTCATTGCGGCCCTACACGCTGGAAAGTGCGGGCTTCCAACTTACCGGCAGTCTACGTCATCCGTGAGTCGCGTCAATATGATTCTAGACGCGATACCGCAAAAAATCCAGCCAACACGAGTCAGGATGCGAGGAGATGCGGGCCGGCGCGGTTGTACCGTGCCGGCCCGGTGCGGCTCCGAAACGAATCACCCGCAGCCGCAACCGCCTGTACGGGTCTCGCGGGTCGTACCGAATCCGATTGATGAGTAACCCCTCGCGGGCATCGGCTGCCATCGGCAGAGCCCGCTCCCAATCGCAGGCACTCATCAACCGGGTTCGGTATCAGTCCAGTTTGATATCGAGGTTCTGAACGGGTTCCGTCACTTCCACCCGGAGCGGTGATTTGTCCACCGCTCCGTACTTCTGCTGAATCGCACCGAGATCGGCCGGCTTCTTTCCGCGCCCCTTCGCGGCATCGATTTCCTCCTTCGGGCTGGCGGGGCGCCATGCCACCCAGACCTTGTGAGTACCAACGACGGCCCCCTTGGTGCTCGCGTCGTACTCCAGGGTGAACCGCCCGCTCTCGTCCGACACGCCCCAACTCGGGCGCCCGGTCGCCGGCTCAAAGTTGACCGTCATGTGCGGCACGGGTTGCCCGTTCCGGGTAACGGTCCCCGACACGGGAACGATTTTCGGCCCGTCGCTACAGCCGCCGGCACCGACGAGCGCAAGGAACAGAAGGGCGGTCGCCGCCGCCCGGAGAAAGGTGGCCATGTGTCCGCTCCGGTTGTGAGGGTAAGGCACTTCGTGCCGAATCAATAGTTCGGAAGCACCTCACCCCCCGCCCGGGTGAACATCCACTGGTAGGCGTTGAAATCGATGTTGTTGTTCACGAGCGCGACCCGCCCGTCCACCCACGCGGCCAGCACCCCGTTCGTGTGGCTGCCGACGGCCGCCCGGTTGTTGTAAACGGTCGCGTTCGGCGGGAACGGGGTGCCGCCGCCGTACTCGCGGGCGGTCACCATCCCCTGCGTCGGGTGGTGGACCCAGGCGAAGTGGTTGGCGCCCTGGTTGGCGTCCAGCCAGCTCTGGTTCGCCCACGCCGCCTTTTCCAGGAACAGGAACGTGTTGCTGGTCCCGTCGGTCACCTCCGTCATCCGCACCTTGCTGTTCACCCACCCGATCCCGTTCTGCTGGGTCATCCGCTCGGCGCAGCAGTTGTCGCTGCCGCTGCTGGCGTTCATCGCGTAGTCCTTCATCTCGTTCGGGTTGCCCACCGGCCGGGCCGACGGGCACCGGAACACTTTGGGCGCGTTGGTACACGCGAACTGGTTGGCGGTGTTACCCGCCGGGCCGCGGTTCGAGCCGTTCTCCCAGATCGCCGACGCGTACGCCGGGACGCTCAGGTTGAACCGGTTGTACAGGTTGTCCGCCTCGACATAGGGGAGAACCCGAACGGCCCAACTGAAGTGCCCCCAGGGCACCGACGACCCGAGGGACGGGTCCCCCCAGCCGGACGGAAAGTTGTAGTCGCCGGTCATCGGCCCGAAGCTCCCGGGCGGCAAACCGCCGAGGGCGTCGTGGTGGCTGTGTGCGGCCAGAGCCAGTTGCTTCAGGTTGTTCGAACACGACATGCGCGCGGCGGCCTCGCGGACCTTCTGGACGGCGGGCAGCAGGAGCCCGATGAGGATCGCGATGATCGCGATCACCACGAGCAGCTCGATGAGCGTGAACCCGCGCCGCTGGCGAAATGAAAACATGGCGACCCTCGTGGAGAAACGAGTCGGAAATGCGAAACGATTATCCGAGCCGCTTGGAATACTAACAGGACTATCACCAGAACGCCACAACTTTTTCTCGTGTCACACGAAACGAGCAGGCCGGGACGCCGGGAGCGATCTGTATATCACAATATGATTTTCTGTAATACATCTTCAACGCAGCTTCATGTGATCTTCGTTTACGATGTGTACCGTAACACCACATCTTCGCGAGGTGCGTCATGCGTTGGGCTGTCTCGTTACTGCTTATAGCCGCGGCCGTCGTAGCGGTGCCCGGGTGCGGGAAGCCGCCGATGGTGACCGTCAAAGGTGTCGTCAAGGTCGGCGGGAAGCCCGTCCCGCACTGCAAGGTGGGTCTGTTCCCGGATGTCGAAGGCTTCGACCCGAACAAGCACGGGTACGGGTTCGGGATGACCAACGACAAGGGCGAGTTCGAGATCCAGCACCCGAACGGGACCAAGGGCATCTTCCCCGGCACTTACAAGGTTACGTTCGTCGCGTGGATCGACAGCAAGGGCAAACCGGTGCCACCGGAGACGAAGCCGAGCGAGGTGCCCGGCGGGGTCAAGAACCTGTTGCCCTCGAAGTACGAGTCGTTGAGCGACACGCCCGAGCGGCTGACGGTTACGAAAGAAGGCGCCGAAGCCAACTTCGATCTGTCCGCCCAGTGACCGCCCGCATCGCCCGTTTCATTCTCATTTTCCCAAGGAGCTGCCGATGCCCTCGCGCCGCCGGTCCGGTTTCACGCTCATCGAGTTGCTCGTGGTGATCGCGATCATCGCGATCCTCATCGGGCTCCTGCTGCCCGCCGTCCAGAAGGTCCGCGAGGCCGCCGCCCGCATGAGCTGCCAGAACAACCTCAAGCAGCTCGGGCTCGCCTGCCACTCGTTCCACGACGCCCAGCAGGGCTGGCCGCTGGGCATCGAGTTCAACGTCGGCAGCGCGTGGACCGCGTTCATCCTGCCGTACATGGAGCAGGACAACGTTTTTAAGGCCCTGACGTTCCAGGAGGACAGCCTCGCGAACCGGCAGTGGGCGCAAGGGCTGCCCGGGGTCCCCGGTGACATCACCAGTTCGAACCCGGACCTCCGGAACATTGGCGCGTGTGAGATGAAGTTCAAAATGTTCACGTGCCCGTCGTCGGGCCTGCCGGACAACATCCCGGACATCTCGGGCGACAACTGGATCGTCCAGCGCCGCGCGCCGGCCAACTACTCCGGGTGCGTGTCCGGGGTGATCACCGACGACCGCCGCCGCATCACCGCCAACACCCCGTGGGGCTCGACCAACAGCGGCACCGAGGACATCCACACCCTCGACGGGATCTTCATCGCCAAACAGGTCCACCAGCGGATCACGCGGGACGGCCAGAGCTACGGCGGGATGACCAGCGGGGTGACCATGACCGCGATCACCGACGGCACCTCGAACACGATCGCCATCGGCGAGGTGCTGACCGACCGGCTCGCGATCCCGGACATGGGCCTGACCCGCGAGAACAACGCCAGCGGCCAGGGCCGTAAGGACCACTGGGCGATCGGCGGCGACGACGCGGACACCAGCAACCAGGGCGACATGTCGGAGTTCCTGTTCTCGACCGCGGTGAAGATCAACACCCCCCGCGTCGCCGGCGGGAGCGCCGGGTTCGCAGCCTACGAGCTGAGCGCCGGGAGCGGCCACAGCGGCGGCGCGAACTTCCTGTTCGCCGACGGGAGCGTCAAGTTCCTTCGCGACAGCCTGGACAGCGGCATCTTCTCCGCACTCGGCACCCGCGCCGGTGGCGAGGTGATCGGCAACTACTAACGCAGCCCGATGAGCGCGGCCGGCCCGGGGAACCAATCCCCGGGCCGGCCGCATTTCGTTAATCGCGTGCGATTCGCAAAAATCGAGCGTGAAAACCGGCGAACCTGTGCTTACAGTAGGCCGGTCCCGCGCGCAACCCGAGCGACACGATTTCCGATGACACTTCTCGCCGAAAGCTGGAGCCCCGAAACCTTCGGGCTGTCCCTGTTAGCCGCGACCGCGTTCGGGCTGCTCGGGATCGCGCTCTTGGCACTCGGGTTCAAGGTGTTCGAGTGGATCACACCGAAGCTGAACGTTGAGGAAGAACTGGCGAAGGGGAACGTCGCGGTGGGCGTGGTCCTCGCCGCCGTGGTGCTCGGGATCAGCCTGATCGTGGTCCGCGCGATCGGCGGCTAACCCCATGAAAATGTCACGCACAATCACCCTGAAGTTGCTCACCGGGCTGACGCTCACCGGGTGCCTCACCGCCTCCGGGTGCGGCCAGTCCGACGACGGCCCGCGCGAGCAGACGGCGGCGGACGCCAACGAACCGGTCGATGAAACTTGGTACGACGAAAACGGTAACGCGGTCCAGCCGCAGTGGAAGGTGGACGAACAGGGCAATCGGGTGCTCGATGGCGAAGGTCGGCCCGTCCCCGAACCCGGCATCCCGCGCGACCGTCACGGCCACCTGTGGGTGTACCACCACGGCGTGTGGGTGCCGCCGATCGTCGTGTTCGGCTCCGCGTACCGAACCGGCCCCGTGTACCACAGCGCCCCGGCGCGTTCGAGTTCTTGGGTGAGCGGCGGTTCCGGGTACCGCACGCCGAATACAACAACACCATATCGTGCGCCGAGTGGTACCGGATCGCACCCGGTTCACGCCGCGGCATCGGGTCCGAGTTCCGTCGCCAGCACAAAGCCGCCGTCCGGCTCTTCAATCTCGCGCGGCGGCTTCGGCAGCACCGGGTCCGCGTCGGCGTCTTCGGCGAGCAGTTGAACGAATCGGTCGAGGGAACCGCAATGCCCAGTGACGATTACGACGACGACCGCGACGACGAAACGCGGCGCCCGGCCCGGCGGCGCCGCGGGCCGCGCAACAACACGGACGTGCCCTGCCCGGAGTGCGGCGCCCGATCCGTGCGCCCGGGGCCGTGGCCGTGGTACCTGGGCACGATCGGGGCGATGGTGTGCCGGGCGGTGATCTGCGAAGAGTGCGGACACGAGTACGACGAGCGGAAGCCGCACGCGCACCTGCCGACCCGCAAGCGCAACCTCGCGATCGTCATCAACCTGCTGGGGTTCGTCGGCATCGTTTCGGTGTTCGCCCTGCTCGGCGTGTGGATCTACTTCACGATGGGCCGCCGCTAACCCGTCCGCGTGATCGCATGAAACAACTGACGATTGTGGTCAAGCCCTTCCGCGCGGAGGCAGTGCTCCAGGTCATCGCCGAGCTGGGCGCGACGGCGTGCGCGGTGCGCGAGGCGAAGGGGTACGGCCGCCAGAAGGGCTACCTCGACCGGTACCGCGGGTCGGAGTACAGCGCCGCGTACTTACCGAAAGTGGAAATCACCGTCTGGGCCACCGACGAGCAGGCGGCCCAACTGAAAGACCTCGTGCCCAAGGTCGCGCGGACCGGCCGCATCGGGGACGGCAAGGTGTTCGTCGTGCCACTCGCGTGGCCCGAGTCACTCGTGTTCTGACCACATTTTCGGCTCAACCTCCCCAACCCGCACGGTCGATACGTACCGAAGAGACGGAATCCGTCGCCTTTCGGAGCGGGCCGATGCGGAAGCTGATCGCGACGAGTCTGGGGGCCATTCTGACCGCGAACCTTGCTGCCGCGCAGCAACCTCTCGTGCCGATTCCGAACCCGTACCCGCAACAGTTACCGACGCGCCCGCTCACCCCGAGCCCGTTCCCGCAGTCGCAACCCGCATCGAACCCGCCAGTGGTCCCGAACCCGTACCCGCCGCAGGGGTTCCCGCTTCAGCCGGGCGCGCAACCGCAACCGGGGTCGCTCCAACCCGCGCAACCTACCGCGCCCCCAATGCCGGGACGGCTCCCGTCACTCACCGGCGCGCCGCCGAACGTAACTCAAGGGCAGGCGAACCCGCCCGCGGCGAAGCCGGCGCCGGCGTTCGGGTCGCAAATGCCGCTGCCATACGCCGAGCAGAAATTCGCGCTCCGTGCAACGGACGTGGCGGTGAGACGCACGATCAGCGGGTGGGAGGTGTGGACCGGCCAGAAGGTCCTTCGGAACACCGGCGAAAGCGAGGCCAGCGCTCAGGATCTCGCCCGCGTGCTGCGCGAGCTGCGTCCCACCGAGTGGGTCGCCATCGGCGGGGCGAAACCGGTGGTGGAATACGGGCTCACCAACGGCCGCCCCGCGGTCACCGGCGGCGCGGTGCCAGAAGCCAAAGAGGGCGGCACCGGAGAAGTGCTGCAATCGGGCGGAGCGAGCACCCCGCGGGCGGGCGCCGGCGGGGCCAAGTTCGTGCTGCCGATCGACCTCCGCTCGACCCGTGTGGAACCGGTTCGCGGCGTGTGGGTGGTCCGCGACGACAGCAACATCCTCCTCAACTTCGGAACGGACAAAGGGGGCGCGGAGCAGGCCGGCGCGGCGATCCAGCACTACGGATTCAACCGGCTCGGCATTGTGGGTCCGCCGACGCAACCGATCATGAGCTACCTGTTCGCCTCGGCGGACCCGGTGAAGGCCATCTCGGGCGGCGCGATGGTGGTACAAAGCCAAATCGAAGGCCTCACGCGCACCGGCATCCCGGTTCCGGGGGTCGGGTTCACGGGCGAGATGATCAAGATCGACCCGCGGGGGGTCGAGGCGCGGAAGGACGGGTTGGAGTGGGTCGTGGCGTTCGGGCCGGAGGTGCTCGGGCGGTTCGGGCCGACGGAGTGGGCCGCCCGCGAGGCCGCCCGCACCATCCGGGACGGGCGGTTCACCGAGTTCTGCAAGCTGGGGGGCGTGTCCGGGATGACGTTCTTCCTCGTTGACGGCAAGCCGCCCACGCGCGTCGCGCTCGCGTCACAGGGCCGCAACTTCGACCCCGCCGCCCTGAAGACGCAGCAGGTCAACGGCCGCTGGGCGGTAACGGAGAGCGGCCGCCAGTTGTTCGAGGTGGGCAGCGCCCAAGAGGGCGAAACGGTGATTCGCGTGCTCAAGGCCTTCGGGTTCGACCAGTCGGCGCACCTCAGCGCCGGCGGGGCGAAGGGCGGGATCTCGTTCTTAGTGAAGAACCGACGGTGAAACAAGTCAAAAGTAGAAAGTGAAAAGGCAAAAGGGAAAGGCAAAAGGGAAAGGCGAAGGGCAGCCTGATCGGGCCGCTTGCCTTTCCCTTTTGCCTTGACACCTACCAGCCATGACACGGGCGAGCAATCGCGCGTTTTACCGCGATCCGGTGCCGCGACGGGTTCAGCGTGCCCCTACTCCGCGAACTCGGCGAGCAAAGCGGCTACAGCCTCGCCGGCGACCAACCTCTCCTCGCGACACCGCTCCAACAGCCGCCGTGCGGCGTCCACCACCCCCCGCCGCGCCTGCCGCAGTTCGCGGTCCGGCACACGCCGAGGGGCGACGGGTGAGGTCCGCGGGTCGTACCCCTCGGTTCCTGGCGTGATCGCCCCGTTATGACCAACGTAATGCTCTTGAGCGGCCTGCATCCGGACGAATCGCGCCCCGTACCCGTCGATCCCCGCGAGTACGTGGCGAACTTGCCCGATCCAGAAGTCGAGATTGGCCACCTGTCCGGCGAGTTGGTGCCGGTTCAGGGTCACGAACCGCGACAACTGGTCCGCAACCAACTTCGCCATGTCCGTTGAAAACGACATCGGAAGCGCCCTCCGGGGTGCCGAACCCGACGCTCACCAGCCGAGCTTATCGCGGAGCTGATTGAGCCCGCCCGCCAGCGCGTCGGCGGCGGTGGGGTACGTTGCGGCGGCGTCGTCGAGCCGCTTGCCGTTGACGGTGCTGCTCACCGCGCACGCGAACTTGCCCGCGGCGGGCCGCACCTCGAGCTTGTACTGCGGGTTCCCTTCGAGCATCACGAACGTCGTTTCGGTGCGCACCCCGGGCTTCAGCGCCCCGCCGCGCGTCTGCAACCAGTCCGGTACGGTCATCGCTCTGGCTCCGTGTTCGGGTTCGCCGAAAGCATACTACTCCGGCAGCGGTTTGTCTTTCGTCTCGGGCAGGAACGGGAGCACCAGCAGTCCGACCAGGAACACCGCGCACATCGTGACGCAGGCGTAGCGGAACTGGGTCGCGGTGTCGCCGGTGAACTGGCTCGGCAGCTGACCCATAACAAACAGCCCGCCGGCCGCCACCACCCGCCCCGCGTTGTAGCAGAAGCTCGTGCCGGTGCTGCGGAACTTCGTCGGGAACAGCTCCGGCAGGTAGATCGCGTACCCGCCGAACAGCGCGAGCTGGCAGAACCCCATGACCGGGATCATCCAGAAGATGTCCGACCGGGTTTCCAGCGACCAGAACGTCCCCGCGGTCGAAACCGCCGCCAGCACGAAGAACGCGGCGAAGGTCGGCCGGCGGCCGAAAATGCCCGTCACCCAACTGAACGCGAAGATGCCCAGGAACGACCCGGCGTTCTGCACCAGCGACGTGATCCCGCGCCAGCGCCCGGTCTCGCCCTTGAGCTGGTCGCCGGACAGCCCCTCCGACTTCAGCGTTTCCTCGAGGGCGAGCCCGACGAGTTTGGGCGAGAAGAACCCGATGCCCCACAGCCCGATCACCCCGGCCCCGGTGAGCAGCAGGGCGAGGACCAGTCGCTTGTTCCACGGGGCGGTGGTGCAGATGCCGGTGAGCGTGCCCGCGAACTGCTGCCACGGCGACGGCCGCGCCCCGGTCGCTTCCGCGGCCCGCAGGGCGAGCCACTTCTGCGGCTCCCGCAGGGAGAACTGGACCACGACGAGCAAAAGGCCCGGCAGGATGCCGAGCAGGAACATCACCCGCCACGGGGTGAGCCACCCGTCGGGCGGGAAGGCGCCTTGCTTCTGGAGCGACCCGAGGTACATGCTGGTGAGCGCCGCGGTGCAGTTCCCGAGCACGCTCGACGCCTGGAACAGCCCCAGCGCGTACGGCCGGGCGTTGTCCGGCACCGTTTCGGCCAGGAGCACCACCGCGGACGCGAACGCCCCGCCCACGCCGAACCCGGTCAGCAGCCGGTAGAGCATGAAGTCCCACTCGGTGACCGACAGCGCGCTGAGCCCGGTAAAGAGGGCGTACAGGCCGATGGTGGCAGTGAGCGTTTTCACCCGGCCGAGCCGGTCGCCGAGCACCCCGAACCCGATGCCCCCGAGCCCCCACCCGATGAGGAACACCGCGGTGGCCCACGACCCCATGTACCCGACCTCCTTGGACGTGGCGTCCTTATGCATCAGGGCCGACAGGGCCGGCTCGCGGGCCAGCACGAAGAGCTGCTGGTCCATGCAGTCGAGGTCCCAGGCCAGGCAGCACACGACGAACACGAACCATTGGTAGCCGGTCAGGTCTCGCAGGCTGGCCCAGCCGGTGCGCGGCGCGACCGGCGCGGGTGCGGAAGGATCAACGGACATGGCAGCTCGGTACGAGGCGCGCGGGGCGGCCGGGCGGCCCCGCGTGTGGTGAGGACAGTTCCCGAGACATTACACGGCCGCCGAACCGGAAGCCAGCATTTCCGCGAACGGGCCGCAGTCACTAGGATGAATCTTTTCCCCCTGTGCCGGCCCGTGGGGTTCGCATTCCGATGACGCATGAGGATCTGTTCCCGCTGTCAATCGGGTTCCTCGGCGCCGGCCAGATGGCCACGGCCCTCGGGGCGGCGTGGGCGAAGGCCGGGCTCCTCGACGCGGCGCGCAGCCGGGCGGCGGACCCGTACCCCGAGACGCGCGCGAAGTTCCAGTCGGCCACCGGCATCGAGGCCGTCGCGTCGAACGCCGCCGTGGCCGCGCAGTGCGACGTGCTGGTCGTGGCCGTGAAGCCGCACAACGTCTCGGCGGTCGCGGTCGAAATCAAGCCCGCACTGGAACCGCGGCACTTCGTCATCTCGATCGCCGCGGGCGTCACCCTGAATACGCTTGCGGCCGAATTCGGTACCGCGCGGCTGGCCCGCGTGATGCCCAACACCCCGTGTCTGGTGGGCGCGAGCGCGAGCGGGTACGCCACGCGGAACCCGCAGCCGGACAACACCGACACCGCTCTCGTCGGGAAGCTGTTCGGCGCCGTGGGCCAAGCGTTCCACCTGCCCGAAAACCTGCTCGACGCCGTGACCGGCCTGAGCGGCAGCGGCCCCGCCTACGTGTACATGTTCATCGAGGCCCTGGCCGACGGCGGCGTGAAGTCCGGCCTGCCGCGGCCGGTGGCCCAGGCGCTCGCGGCCCAAACGGTCCTCGGCGCCGCGAAGATGGTGCTCGAAACCGGCCTGCACCCGGGCGCGCTCAAGGACGCCGTCGCGAGCCCCGGCGGCACCACGATCGCGGGCATCCACGAGTTGGAGCGGTCCGCGTTCCGCGCCGCGGCCATCGGCGCGGTCGAGGCCGCCGCGCGGCGCGCCGGAGAGTTGGGGAAGAAGGAATAAAAGAGTTCACCGCAGGGGGCACGATACGGGTGCAGAAAAGAAGCTAACGCACGGCCCGTGTTTTCTCGCGCCCTCGCGTGCCCCCTGCGGTGAAGCCGTTACTGGTTCCACACATGACAAACGAACTGGTCCTGATTCTCGACTTCGGCTCGCAGTTCGGGCAACTGATCGCCCGGCGGGTGCGCGAGCTGAACGTGTTCTGCCAGGTGGTGCGGCACGACATCTCCGCGGCCCGCGTGAAGGAGCTGAACCCGAAAGGGATCATCCTCTCCGGCGGCCCCGCGAGTGTGTACGAGCCGGGCGCGCCGCACTGCGACCCCGCGGTCTTCGACCTCGGCATCCCGGTGCTCGGCATCTGCTACGGGATGCAGCTCGCGTGTCACTTCCTGGGCGGCAAGGTGGGCGGCGCGGCCCACACCCGCGAGTACGGCCGCGCGACCCTGAGCGTGACCGACCCGGACACCATCTTCAAGGGCTACCCGCCCGAGTCGATCGTGTGGATGAGCCACGGCGACCAGGTGCAGAACGTGAGCGGCGACTTCGTGCCGCTCGCGGCCACGGACGCCTGCCCGCTGGCGGCGGTGAAGCACACGTCGCGCCCCATCTTCGGGCTCCAGTTCCACCCGGAGGTGGCCCACACCCCGCACGGCGGCCAGATCCTCGCGAACTTCCTCCGCGACGTGTGCGGCTGCTCCGGCCAGTGGAAGATGGCCGCGTTCATCGAGAACACGGTCGCCGAGATCCGGCGCAAGGTGGGCACCAGGCGCGTCATCTGCGGGCTGTCCGGCGGGGTCGATTCGAGCGTCTGCGCGGCCCTGCTGGTGAAGGCCATCGGGCCGCAGGTGGCGTGCATCTACGTCGACAACGGCCTCATGCGCGAGGGCGAAACGGAGCTGGTGAAGCACACGTTCCGCGACTGGTTCAAGGCCGACCTGCACGCCGTGGACGCGCGGGAGCGGTTCCTGACGGCGCTCGCCGGCGTCACCGACCCGCAGCAGAAGCGCAAGATCATCGGGAAGGTGTTCATCGACGTGTTCAAGGAGGAGGCCAAGAGCATCCCCGACGCCCACTTCCTCGCCCAGGGCACTCTGTACCCGGACGTGATCGAGAGCGGCGGCTCCCCGGACGGCCCGGCGGCGACGATCAAGCTGCATCACAACGTCGGCGGGCTCCCCGCGGAGCTTGGGTTCGAGCTGATCGAGCCGCTGCGCGACCTGTTCAAGGACGAGGTGCGGCACCTGGGCACCGAACTCGGCCTGCCGGAAGACGTGGTGTGGCGGCACCCGTTCCCCGGGCCGGGGCTCGCGGTGCGGTGCCTCGGCGAGGTGACCGAGCCGAAGCTCCAAACGATCCGCAAGGCCGACACGATCTTCCTGGAAGAGCTGCGCAAGGCGGGCTGGTACCGGAAAACGTCGCAGGCGTTCGCGGTGCTGCTGCCGGTTCAGAGCGTCGGCGTGATGGGCGACGGGCGCACCTACGAGAGCACCATCTGCTTGCGGTGCGTGCAGACCGACGATTTCATGACCGCGGACTGGTCGCGCCTGCCCGAGGACCTGCTCGCCCGGGCCGCCACGGCGATCATCAACCGGGTGAAGGGCATCAACCGCGTGGTGTACGACATCAGCAGCAAGCCGCCCGCCACGATCGAGTGGGAGTGATCGGGGTTTGGAACGCGGAATGAGGTCGTAGTCACCGCAGAGAGCACAGAGGGCGCAGAGAAGATCGAGCCAAAGCAATTTCGCAATCCCACTCGATTTCGACGTTCGGTGGCGCATGGCTTTCTCAAGCTCCCCCTTGCTATTATTGCCTTCTCTCTGTGCCCTCTCGTGCTCTCTGCGGTGACTACTGTCTTTGGAAAGCCATAACGGTGGAGGCGTTCCAGCCGTGCGAGCCGACATCTGTGCGTCCGACGACTACGCCACCCGCGACCGTCTCCTCGCGGCCATTTACGAGCTGGGCGGCTCACCGGAGGGGGACACCGAAGCCCTGGGTGTGGGGTTACACCGCTACCGGTTCCCGGCGGGCGAGTTGACAGTGTTCGCGGACGCGTGGCTGGTGGACGTGGAAGGTCCGGACCAGTTGGTACGCGACCTCCTACAGTTAATCTCCACCGGGGAACGCGGTTAAGACCTTCCCCCTTCGTACCACAAGGAACACGCCGATGATGGCTTGGCCGACGATGATTTGCGGCGCGCTGCTGGTTCTGGTCGGGATCGTGGGCTACGGCACCTCGGAGGTGCAACCGCCGCCGATGACGGCGCTGATCCCGGCGTTCTTCGGAGCGGCTTTGGTGCTGTGTGGCGCGCTGGCGTTCAACGACAAGATCCGCAAGCACGTGATGCACCTCGCGGCGATGATCGGCCTCCTCGGCGCGCTCGGCGGGTTCATGCCCCTCGTCCGCCAGATCAGCAAAACCGGCGAGTTCGATCCGACGAAGAAGTCGGCGATCTCCGGCGAACTGATGATTCTGGTGTGCGTGGTGTTCGTCGGGTTGTGCGTGAACTCGTTCATCCAGGCGCGGAAGGCCCGCAAGGCGCGGGAGTCCGCAGAGGCGAGCGGCGCGCCCGCGGTGTAACTGGTTGCGGCCCGGACGTATCAGAGAGTGGCCCGTGGTGTGCAACCGCGGGCTCATTTCGGAAAACCAGCGGTCGCAAATTTAAGAAACAGGTCTCGCGCCGCCCGCTTGGTAGGCCCTCCCGGTCCGGTCGGGCTTACGGCCACAACACCCGTCAGGCCACACGAACACCCGTCTCCATTCACGCGACCTTCACGCTATGCAGAGGTCACGACAGTAGTCTTGCGGCTCCACCTCAAGGCTGGTACAAACCCACAGGTTTGTACCAGCCTTGAGGCGACAGGGACGGTCTTTAGCACACTAAGCACTGCTTCGGCACACAGAGGGGCTTCGCGGTGGAGGAATGCTTGGCGTACTTCCGACAAGCCCTTGCTGCACCGCTCAGCGTCCCGCCGTGGTCTGCGTGGTAGACGGCCAACGCCGAGCTGGTCGAGCGCGTCTTTCCGCGTCTGGAGTTCGTCCGGCTCAAGCACCGTCGGCTGTTGGGGGTGCAACAGATTCTCCAGAACGCTGGCGAGTTGCCGGAGGACTACTGCCCGCCGAGTCCATTGCTCAGCGGGTCGTGCAGCGAATGCGGGGAGCGCACCAACCACAGCGCGGGTCCGGGCGGTGGGTGTATCGCCTGCACTAACTGCGGTGTTGTCTGCACCTACCGCTGCGGCCCGGCACCAGCACGGAGTGCCCAAGAGGCCGAACCCGGCGCGGCACCTAACACCGCCTTCTGATTCGGGACGCACCGCTCATCCGATGGTGGCGGTGCAGGTGAGCGGTCTGTTCGGCAACCCGAGGCGCACCTTGACCGAGGCGCAGTGGCTGGAATGCGAAGATGCGTGTTGGATGCTGCGCTTTGTGCGCGGCGATGAGCGCAACGCCCTACCGGAGCGTCGGAGCCGCCTCTTCGGCGTCGCTTGTTGCCGTCGCCACTTGCACCTAATCGTTGATCCCAGAAGCCTGAAGGCGCTCGACGCGACGGAGCGGTGCGCCGACGGGGCCGCGACAGCCGACGACTTGGAGAGGGCATACGCCGAAGCGTTCGAGGTTGTGGCGTACTACGCCGAGCACCCCGACCGCCGGAACGACAAAAGGTTCGAGGCCTGGGGGCGCGCCGCAAACGCCGTTGCCGGAGGTTGCCATGAGCACGAGCTTGCCGAGGGCGTCGCACTCGAAGTGCTGACCGCGGCAGAGGCGGCCGGCCTTACCGGCGAACCGGCGGCGCAGTCGGACCTTGTCCGCGACATCTTCGGGAACCCATTCCAGCCGGTTGCCTTTTCCCCGGCGTGGCGGACCGAAACCGCGGTATCGCTGGCGCAGCGGATGTACGAGTCCCGCGACTTCAGTGCGATGCCGATCCTCGCCGACGCGCTCCAAGATGCCGGGTGCGATGACGCCGAGTTGCTCACCCACTGCCGCGGCCCTGGTCCGCATGTGCGCGGGTGTTGGGTCGTGGACTTGGTGTTGGGTAAGGAGTAGCATCGAGCCGAACCCAGCGCGGCACCTGACACTGCCCGCGGATTTGGGACGCACCGCGGCCTGTGCTGTGGCGGTGTAGGTGAGCTGTAAGTTCGGCACCCGGAGGGCGCACGGATGGCGGATGCGGACAAGCCGACGACGTACACTCCGAACATCCTCTGGCTTGACGGATCGGACCCTGAGATGGCCACTGCGGTCAGTGTGGCGCAGCGGGCGTTCGACCAATACCGCGAGGCCTTGGAGCGGGCGGCACGCGCCGTCGAGGACTGCGGTGTCAAGGTTTTCTTCCCGAGTCGCCATGCCCCGACAACCGGGGAACATATGTGGGTTAACGAGGTGACGTTCGGACCCGACGGCATGACCGGAACCCTGTGCAACGATCCCGGGTGGTTGCGCGGGCTCGCATGCGGTGACCGAGTGCCGTTCACAATCGACCGGGTAAGCGACTGGTTCTACGTGTCCGGCGGAGTGCTGCACGGTGGGTTCACCCTCAAGGTGCTGTTCCGCCAGTACACGCCCGAGCAATTCGCCGAGTGCCGCAGCGACCCGCCGGCGTGCTACCTCGCCGACTGGTACGATCAGCAGCGAGCCGATCGGAGTGCATAGGAGCCGAACCCGGCGCGGCACCTGACACCGCCAAGTGGTTTGGGACGCACTGCTCCCTGGGAGGGGGCGGTGCAGGCGAGCTTCATCGTTCGGCACCGGAGACGCAGCGGATGACGGCGGATGCTTGGGACCGCTGCGACGACCCCCGCAAGCTGCTGGAGTGGGTCCGCCGCCGCGGCTCCGACCGCCGATTCCGCCTGTTCGCCTGCGCTTTCTGGCGCTGGGCGGAGGCGAACGACGGCGAGCCCCCACCGGCCGCGGCCCGGGCGCTGCAGTTCGCCGAGTCGTGGGCCGAGTCGGGTGTCCCGCCGGACGGCTATCCGGCGGGGTTCCCGGGCTGGCACCCGCTGCTGGCCCGGACCGGGTTCGACGCGGCGAGTTGGTCGGTCCGCGGGTCGCCGGCGTGCGGCCGGGCGTGGATCGGCGAGGCCGAGCAGGCGCAGCAACTGGCCCTGATCCGTGAGGTGTTCGGCAACCCCTTCCGGCGGTTGGCGTTGGCTCCGGCTTGGCAGTCCGAGACCGTGCTTGCCTTGGCCCGGGGCATCTACGCGGATCGCTCCTTCGACCGCCTACCGATCCTAGCCGACGCGCTTCAGGACGCCGGGTGCGCCGACGCCGACGCACTCGCTCACTGCCGCGGACCGGAGCCGCACGTCCGCGGTTGCTGGGTGGTGGACATGGTGCTCGGCAAGGAGTAGGTTCAACGCCGCACTTGGCGCGGCACCGGACCCGGCCACGTAGTTTGTCTCCCGGCGCTCACGGCGCGTCGTGGTCGCGCGCTGGAGGGCGGCCGGGCCGGTGAGCGGCATCGTTCGGCAAGGCGAGGAATGCGGATGTCATGGCGAGCCGGAGCCGAGCTGTTCGCGGACGTGTGGCCGCTGATCCAAGCGCGCGTCCGCAACAAGCGGCAGCGGCAGGAGGTTACCGCAGGCTTGCTTCGGCTTCTGGTCGAACACGACGTTGATCCGTCGGACGTAGCGGATATCCACCCGGAGGTCCGCGCGGCCCTTGCGGCGATCGGTGCCGAGGTGCCAGAGTCCGGACCGGGCGCGCCGGACGAAGCGGTCGCCGGCTGCATCCGCCAGCTCGTCGCCACGGACGCCAAGGACCGGGCGGCGGCCGCCGAGGCCTTGCGGCACTTCGTTCCTGAAGCCCGCGAGCCGAATGCTGCCGCGACCGCCGCACTGCCCGCGCTCGCCGGACTGCTGAGCGACCCGGTACCAAAGGTTCGGCGTGAAGCAGCGATGTCAATCCGCGTTCTGGTTCGGGCCGGATACCCTCTCCCGGCCGACATCGTGGCAAACCTCCGGGCCACCACGTGGGATGACGAAGTTGTCGCGAGCCGGGTACGCGACGCACTGGTCGCCGCAGGTCGTTAGGCCGAGCCCGGCGCGGCACCGGACCCGGCCAGTTGTCCGGTTTCGTGTCGCTCATCCGTTTGTCGTGTTGGTCGCGGGTGTCGCGGCCGGGCCGGTGAGCTCATCGTTCGGCCACGGAGGCAGTGATGCGCCAGTGTCGGCGGCGGTTGATGTGTGCGTTGGCGATGATCGGCCTGGCACCGGTCGCCGCGGTCGCCACGGTCGCCAACGTGTGGGCGGCGACCCGAAACCGGCTGACGGTAACTAACTCATCCGGGCAAGGGGTTCATGACCTGACAGTCGCGGTCGGCGGAGAGACCATCCGGTTTGGCGATCTGGCATCCGGTGCGTCCGCCTCTGCGCGATTCCGCATCGATCATGAGGAGAGGTTCGAGGTGCGATGCCGGCTTACCGACGGGACCGCGGTGCATGAGTCCACGGGGTACGTGACGTGGGCAGATGACCTGTTGGGCGTCTGCGCGCGTTTGCTCATTCTGCCCGAAGGTGCGCTCTACTGTTCCCACGCGACACCCGCCACTGTACCGGACACCGCGGCGTAGCCCTTTTTCCGGTACTCGCCGAGTGTTCGTATCGCGGCTTGGTGTCGCGGCCGGGCCGGTGAGTTTGATTATTCGGCCGACGTGTGTTTGTGGGTGAGGGGCACTGGTGGCGTCGCGAGTCGTACTGTGGGCGGTGGTCAGTCTGGTGGCGGTCGCCGCTCCCGCGGCACGGGCCGACATGGGCCTCCCGGGGGTGCGGACCGCCCGCCCCACCCACTTGATCACGACCGCCGACCGGCTCCCGGGGTACGTCTTCCTGGTCCACCGCCCGGGGTTCGGGACCGAAGCCGTCGAGCTCGGGCCGGGCCAACCGGTCACAGTCCCGGTACATCGGGACCGGATCGACCGTGTCCAGTTCGTCATCGTCCCGCGGGCCGCGGCGGCCGAGTTCACGACGCCGGCGGCCTTGGCCGAGGCGGCGGCGGCCGGACGGGTGCCGGCAGCGGTCGTCCGGGAGTTGCCGTTCAAGGAGGCGGTGCCGGTCTGGGGCGCGGACGAGATCACCCTCCGCTACCGGGTCGAGCTCACCCCGGACGGCCGGCCGGAGCTAGTCCGCACCACCAAGGACCAGGGCTATCAGTGCTGCGTCGTTGCCTGTGCTGCCCCGGTCGCGCTGGTGTCCGCCGGGTTGTGGCTGGTCCGTCGGTCGCGGCGGGGCGGGCGGGGCGGGCCAACGGACCGTGAGGCGAGCAATGGGGATAGCGGACGGGCCGAACCCGGCGCGGCACCGGACACCGCCCGCTGATTCGGGACGCACCGCTCATCGTGTGATGGCGGTGCAGGCGAGCTCATTTTTCATTCAGTCGCAGAGTGACACATGACTCCAATCCGTGTCCCTGTAACGACTGCGTGGTCGGCGAGGTTGGCAAGGTGGTTAGCACCAGAGGGAGACATCGTCGCCTTGGGTGACGTAATTTGCGAGGTGCATACCGATCCGGGTGAGCTATGGGAATGCGAGATGCACGTCTGCGCTCCCGCAAGCGGGCGACTGCGGCAACTCATCCAGGTCGGGGCCGTAAAGTTGGGCCAGCACATCGGTGACATCCTGCCGGCGGACGCTGAACCCGGCGCGGGGCCTGACGCCGCCGGCTGAAGGGGGGCGCACCGCTTATCCGGTGGTGGCGGTGCAGGTGCGCGGTACGTTCGGCGGCGGAGGCGCGAATGACGGAGGCGGATTTGGCCCGAATTGAGGCGTCCCTCGGCGCTCCGCTCCCGGCACACTACCGTAACTTCCTCCGGGACCACGCGGCCGAGTTACGGGCAGTCAAGGCGCGGTGCCCAGACGCGATCGAGTTGTACTTGGAGGCCGACGAGATCGTCCAGCGGAATGCGGAGGTCCGAGACGGCTCGTTGTACGTCCAGTTCGGCGATGACAGCGACCCGTGGCCGACAGACTTCATTCTGGTCGGCGGGTTCCCGGAAAGCGGCAACCATATCCTGGTCAACCTGGAGAGCCCGCGGGAGCGGGTGTGGCGATACGAACACGCAGGTGGGTCCATCGTTCTGCCGGCCGAGTTCGCGTCCTGGGCGGAATACCTGGAACTCGTCCCTCAGCGGGTCGAGTGGCGGGACCTATACGACCGCGCACGGGGAAAAGGGCCAGGCACCGAACCCGGAGCGGCACCGGACGGCTGCACATAGCTTGTTTGTCACACCGGGCGCGTGGTGCGCGGCCGGTGAGCTTCAGGTTCGGCACCCGGAGGGCTTCGGCGGTGGGAGCGCCCCTGATGATGTCGTTGCCCGCAACGCAACTCCCGGCCCTTATTGCCGGGTTGGAGGCGGCCGGCATCCGCACAACCCTGCGGCGGTTGGACCCGGCCACCGGCAACACCGAGTACGTCTGCCGTCGCGGGCCGGTCAGCTTCGCCCTGGGCGCCTTCCACGACCCGGAGGCGGGCGGGCTGTTCGTTTCGTTCACGGCCGACCTGTCCCGGTGGCGGTGGTGGAACTTCCCGTTCCTCTGGCTAGCGGGCCTCCCCCGCGCCCCGTGGGAGCTGCGGCTCCAGCGGGACGCCTACGCGGTGCTGTGGTCGCTCGGGACGCGGCGGCCGGGCGGGGGCGACGAGCCAGACGCCGAACCCGGCGCGGCACCGGACCAGACCACGTAGTTTGCTTCCCAGCGCTCAGTGCGCATCGTGGTCGCGCACTGAAGTCGCGGCCGGGTTGGTGAGCTTTCAGTTCGGCAATAGAGGGCGTGTGGATGGATACCGATCGCCGCGATTCCCTCCGCAGGACCGTTCTCGAATCCCTCGGGCCAGAGGAGTACGACCGCCTCGTCGTTTCAGTTCCCCACGCTCGGCGGGCGGGGCGACTTCGGTACTGGCAGGAGCAATCGCTGGCCCGCGTCCCCGGCGGTCCTGTCCGGCTTGAGGACTTCGTTGCGGCGTTCGAGGGCGCGCCCTTGCAACAGCCGCCCGCTCCAGCGCCCGCGCAGGCAGAAGGGGAAACCAACCAAGCCGATTGGAAGAAGAACGCGCCGGTGTGGGTGCAGGAGGATCGCCAACTCAACGAGGCGGAATGGCTGGCGGCTCCGCACCTCATCTGGATGGTGGCGTATCTGCTCGACGAACAACGGGACCGGCCCGGCGAAGATCGCCGACACATCCTCTTCGGGTGCGCCTGTTGTCGGGACGTGTGGGATCTGATCCAGTGGGACGCGGCGCGACGGCTCGTAGAACTCGCGGAAGACTACGCCGACGGCAGGATCAGCGAAGCGGAGTTCAAAGCCGGTGCCGCCCCCGCCTTGTTCGCCGACCTTGAACCCCATTACCGCGGGCTTGGCGATCCACAGCAATTGTCTGCTCGCGCGCTCCACGCGATTGGGGCGGCAAGAGGTCTCGCCTCGGACGACTACAGACGGTCGCACGGTGCCTACGGCGTCGCTCAAGAAACCAGCACCGATGCGCGGTATGAGTTCATCCCAACGCCACAACGCCCGATGAGTCCCAAAGCCGGGTTTGTTCCTCCAGATCACGAGCAGATACAGCAAAAGGTTCCGCTGCTTTTCGACATCTTTGGCAACCCGTTCCGCCCGGTCGCCTTCGATCCCGCCTGGCGCACAGAGAACGCGTTAGCGCTCGCCCGGCAGATGTACGCGTCGCGTGAGTTCTCCGCCATGCCGGTTCTCGCTGACGCGCTTCAAGATGCCGGCTGCGACAGCGCGGACATCCTTGACCACTGCCGCGGCCCCGGCCCGCACGTCCGCGGTTGCTGGGTGGTGGACTTGGTGCTGGGCAAGAAGTAGCATCGAACCCGGCCCGGCACCTGACACCGCCGACTGACTTGTTACGCATCGCTGCTCGGTTGTGGCGGTGCAGATGAGTGCATTGTTCGGCAACCGGAGGCGTGCGGATGAGCCGGGTTCGCTCGTGGCAGCGGGTTGTCCGATGGGTCGCCGATGCGGTGTTGATCGTGGTCGGTACCGGTTGGGTCGGCCTGATGCTGTGGGACTTCGTCCTGATGAACTTGCACTTGGTCCCATCGTGGGACGTGGGTCTCACGTTCTGGTGGCCTGCCGCTTGTGTCACCTTCCCGTTAGCGGGAACGGCTGTGGCCTGCGGAGGCCTGCTGCTGCTACGCGGTTGAGGCGGGCTCCGCGAGCCGAACCCGGCGATGCACCCGACACCGCCATCTGGCTGATTGGGGACGCATCACTCATCGGGACGGGCGGTGCAGGTAAGTTTGTTCTTCGGCAACCCGAGGGCAGCGGATGTGGAGCAGTGTGTGAATGGCATGGTCGTCTTCCACAGCCCGGCCGAGCGCCAGGCGAGTGCGGCGGTTCACGGCTCTTGGTCCCGCACTCCCGCCGAGTTGGTGCTCGAAGCCAGAGCCAACGGCGGATTTGGGAACGATGTTCACAACGTTTGCGCGGAGTTCCTTGGGTGGCTTCTGGCCCGATCCCCGCGGCCGGGCTCGTTCTGCGTTCTCAGCCTGCCCGGCGTACCGTGGCACGGTACCGACGACGAGTGGGAGCGGTGGTATCACCGGGTGATGGGCGTGCTGGCGGAGCAACTTCCCCCGCCGGTGCTGGTCAACCTCGACGACTTCTCAGTGTCACAAGGTGGGCAGGTGGTGTGGGCACCGTCGATCCGCTGCAACGGGTAGCCGCAGGGCCGCAAATGCACGCCGAACCCCGTCACGGCTTCTGACGACGCCGGCTGATTCGGGGCGCATCGCTCATCCGGTGACAGCGGCGCAGGTGGGCTTACTATTCGTCCGCATGAGCGATTCGTCCCATTTGCTGGATCTGACATCTCAGGCGGCTGCCGTGCAACGGTTGCTGCGCGGTCGTAGCGAACCAGACAAGCTGGAATGGGTGGCGGCACGCGGTCGGCTTGAGCGTGTGGCGACGGCGTTCCTCAACGCGCGGCCGACTTACAGGTTTGTGTCGACCGTCGGTATGGAGTGCGTATTCTTTATCAACGGAGACGAGTTCGTATTCATCGGCGGCCACACGACATTCACCGTCAATGAGTAAGCAAGAGCCCAACCGGTCGCCGCACCTGAACGCCAGCACACATTTGCTTTCCCGCTCCACCTGTTCCCGTGCCGGTGGTTGGTTCACCGGCGGCAGGTAAGCTTAATTGTTCGCGCCCTTGCCTTTTTCGGACGCCCTCATGTCGATTCCCGTTAGTTGCCCGAACTGTTCGGCGAAGTTGAACGCCCCGGCCGCCGCCGCCGGGAAGCGGGTGAAGTGCCCGAAGTGCCAGACCGCCTGCTCGGTCCCCCCGTCGGCGTTCGAGGTGGTGAACGACGCCCCCCCGGCGTTCGAGGTGGTGGACGACGACGCGTCCCTGCCGATCGCGCGCCCCTCCACACGGGCCGCCGCTCGCCCGCGCGGCGAGCCGATCCCGGGTCCCGACGCGGGCGACGCGACGCCGACGCGGGCAATGCGTCGCCCGAGGTCGGGCGACGCGGCTGACGAGCCCGACGCCCCCCCCAAGAGGAAGCGCGCTCTAGTCGGGTTGTTGGTCGGTTGCCTACTTGTTTTCCTGCTCATGGCGGGGGGCGGGGCGTTCGGAGTTTACTGGGCCGTAAAGCGTTACAGAGCCACGCACTTAGCCCCAGCGCCGGAGACCGTATCGCTCGACAACTGGGAGGAGTACACGGAGCCCGGTAACGTGTTCAAGGCCCGGTTCCCCGGCGCGCCCGAGCGAAAGGACTGGAAGCCGAACGGTAACGTCAAGGTGACCAGCGACATCCGCGAGTACCGGGCTGGGGGCTCTGCGCTGGGTAAACCGAGCGTCTCGTTCTTCGCGGGCTACGTCCGCTTCGCCGACAACGTGCGCCCGTCGGAGATCGAGGACGCGAAGAAATGGCTGACCACCTTGTGCGCCGCGCCGTTGGAATTCGGCGGCACGCCGATGACAACGAAGGTCACGGTCGGCGGGCGTGAGTGGGACGAGAACAAGATGGTCGTGTACAACTCCGTCGGGAGCACCGGCGTCGTCCGCTGGCACCTGGCCGGTTCGACCTTGCACCTGATCGGGTACCGGGCTCAGAACCAGGCGCCTCCGGCGGACGCCGTGGCGCAGTTCTTCGACGCTCACGTGGTCCTCGGCGGCGACCCGGGGGACCCCGATCCCGACCCCGCGACGCCCGACGTCTGGCCCGCGTACACTTCACCCGGTAACTTTAAGGCCGCCTTCCCGGGCGACTCGAAGGCCATGAGCGCCGACACGCTCGACGGGGCGAAGGCGACCGAGTTCCGCGAGTACACGGTCAAGGCCCCCGGCGGTTGGACGCGCACCTACTTCGCCGGTTTCGTGCGATTCGCCGCCGCACCGACGTACCCGCAGCGCGAGAGGGTCGCCCGGTTCGTCCAGCAGCAGGGCGTGCCGAACTCGTCCAACGGCCGGCGGCGCGTCGATTTCGGCGGTTGGCCGCTGGGCGAGGAGCACCGGATGGACGTGCGCAAAAGCCGCGAACTGTACGGCACCAGCGGGATCGTGCGGTACGTTCAGGCCGGCGACACGATTTACGCGGCGGGCATCAAAAGCCCGCGCATGCCGCGTGACAAGGAGGTCGAGCAGTTTTTTGGGGCCTTCGAGATCCTCGCGGCCAAGCCCGGGCCGCTCGACCGCCTGCTGGCGCCCGACTGGGCCGAGCACCGGCCGGCCGATGGTGCGTTCCGGGCCGCGATGCCCAAGAACGTTCACCGTGTCCCCCCACTGCCGTACGACGCCGCGCCCGCAGGTGTCAAAATCAAGTCGCTGGAGTGGTATCGTGCGGACGAACTGGACACGACTTTTTTGGTCGGCGTCGTCCGGTTCCTGCCGGACACCGCAGAGGCCGATCGGCAGAAAGTCGTAGACGCGCTAGCCCGGTTCCAAGCGGTCTATGTGGGCAAGCCGACCGTGTATACGGACAAGAACGTCTCCTGGGCCGGTCGCGATGCGATCGATCGCACGTACCCGGACTCGGCAAGCACTGCCAGGATTACGTGCGGCAACGACGCAGCATACATAGCCGTCATCAAGAGAACCACGCACCCGAGCGACATGAAGCCGACCGTGTACGATGCGATCAGCCCGTCCGTCGTGCAGGCATTTCTGGACAGCTTCTCGTTCGACAAGAACGCGCCGCCGCTCGTGCCGCCGAAGCCGGTCGAATGGACGGCGTACAAGTCCGGCGAAGGGTTCGGCCCGAGTTTCGCCGCGCAGGTGCCGCCGGTGAAGAGCACCTCGCGGCGCAGCCTACGCCTCACCGCGTCTCAAAAGCAGACGTTCCAGTCCGTCTGGATACACCGCATCACCGACGGGCCGGCCGCGTTGACGGTACTCGCGATCGAGTTCGTCCCCGGCACGACGGCCGCGGCCCGACAGACGGCGCTGAACTCCCTGGCCGACTCGGTGATGGGGCCAGCGCAGGGGGCAAAGCTCAGCGCCCAAAACAAGATCACCTGGGGCGGCCGGGACGCACTGGAACACGTTTACACCCCCGACGATCTCTGCGCGTGTCGCCAGACGCACAACGAGACGACCGGTTACATTGCCGGCGCTTACGCACTCGACGGGAAACTGGACGCAGCGAAAGCGAAGCGGTTCTTGGACAGCATCACGTTCCCCAAATGACGGCCGGGCGCGGCTTCTCGCACCTCGCACGCGCCCGATGACAGCGCCCCGATCTCGCCCACTTGGGCGGGCTCGGGCGTGGCTCGCCCCGTGGGCGCTGCAACGACCGCGCATGACGGCAGACCCGCGTCAGCAACCGGAGTCGCATGCGGGTGTCCCGTATCGCGACCGCCCCCCACGAACTTAAAGTCACTGTCCCCTGCCGAAGGATAGTGGCCGCAAGATTGAGATGTTCCGCCCACCGGCGGGAGGTGGGTTCAATCATCGGCGCCATTCAATCGCGCCCGGTATCAAACGGTCGCGAGCGAGAGCACTAGTTCGAGCGCTGCACCGAGGGCGGTCAGGGTGACCGGCTTCGCCAGCACCGTGACCGCGCCGCGGCCGAGCAGTTCGTCCGGCCCGTACGCGCCGGAGTTCCCGGTCAGAAACGCGCACTGGATCCCGGGGTCGCAGGCCCGCAGGGCGTCCAACGTCGCCGGCCCGTCCATGCCGGGCATCAAGACATCAAGGAGGGCGGCGGGCGGGTTGTGCTCCGCTGCCAAGGCCACGGCCTCGGCACCACACGTCGCCACAAGCGCCGTGTGCCCCAGATGCGTGACCATTGATGAGACAACCGCCCGCACCGCGGGGTCATCGTCCACGACAAGTACGAGCGAGCCCACCGGTGCCGACATGATCCCCTCCCTGCCGCCAGTTTGAGCCGGAATCCTCCGACAAAGATCGAATCCTAATGCAACTCACGCGCCGGGCGTCTCAACCGTCAACGGCTCTGCGAGGCCCGGCCTCCAGAGTTGGGGAAAAACGGCACATTGGGCCAGTTCGGTCAGCTACCCAATCCCGATCCGGCGTTAATAAAGGATGGCAACGACGTGACCAGAGATGTGCGCGAAGCAGATTCAAAAGCACAACTTTTCGTCACCACAATCCGATCGTGCGGATTGTGCAGATTACGCAAGCCAACAATCGGCCGCACAAACGATAACCGCTCAATGTCGGCCGTAATCGCGAGGGGTAGGAGAGCGGGCGGCTAACGACCGCACCAAGCACCACGGTAAAAGCCGCCCCCCACTCGACGAGGTGAGAGCGGCTGTTGCTCACATTCGTACCGGCGGCGGGTCACTTCTTCTTGAACTCTTGGCGCATGTTGCGCACGTTCTGTTGCACCGCGATGGGCAGTTTGGAGCGGAGCAGGTTGGCGCCGTCGAACCACCCGGTCGGTTCGGCGAAGATGACGTGCTGCTCCACGAACACGGCCCCGACCGGGTCGGACAACTTCGTGATTTTCAGATACATGGCGGCCCCGGCCCACGGGTTCGCCGGCCCCGGCTTGTCGCCGCCGAGCGCGCGCCACTGGTTCGGGAACTCCTTGTCGCCCGCGAACCGCGGGTCGATCTCGGCGGCGGCCACCAGCGAGTCGGCGTTGCGGCTCCAGACCGCGTGCCCGGTGCCGGTCAGCCGCACCTTCTCCAAGAAGTCGAACTCGAACGTGCCGTACCCCTCGCGCTTCTCGTCGCCCTTCTTGATCTCGATTTTGCGCTTCGCCAGATCTTCGGGCTTCAACGGCCCCCCTTTGCCGCCCCCGCTGCTTTTGCCCGCGTTCAGAAACCGGTCCAGGAACTTGTCGTCCTGAAGGCGCTTGAAGTCACCGTAGGCGATGAACCACACGTCCACCCCCCGGGCCGGGGCTTTCGGGTCGGCCGGCTTCACGTCACGAATCCGCAGCAGTTGCGGCGCCACCAGCGAGTCGCGCACGAACTCGTCGTAACTGTAATCGCTGCCGATCAGCCCCTTGATGATCTCCTTCTGTTTGTCGGCGGAGAGGCCGTCGGACATCGTCGGCGCCGGGAACTTGGCCGTCGCCCCGCCGCCGACCTCCAGCCCCGTGCCGGTCAGGCGCTTGAACAGCGAGTTCTGTTCGGCGTGGTTGTCGGCCGGGGGCTGGGCGGGCGTCGCGGCGAGCGCCGCAAGGAGGAGAGCGTGCATGGGGTGAATCGTCCTTGGAACGTCAGGGGCGATGTCCGACAATCAGCTTCCGCAAATCGGTCTCGAGGGCACGGGCCTCGTCCGGGGCGAACCGGGTCCGGGCGGCCCGCTCGCGCAGTTCGGGTGGGAGCACCATCTCTACCCGGTGCGGCGGCAACTTGTCCACCGCGAATGACAGGTCCGAAGGGCGCGGCCCGTTGAACTCCGTCGGATCGGGGATCAGTTCTGCCTTATCGACGCAATTCGGTTCAAGTTGTACCGCCCGGGTCAGGTCGCCGCACTCACCGCCTTCGGCACCGAGCACCCAAAGCAGCACGTCCAGTGCCCCCGTCTCCGGGTTCGCCAACAGGGCGTAGCGGTAGCGGACCATCCGGTTCCGATTCGCGCACCGAACGATAACGGGGGTATCGATGAGTGCAAACGCCGGGCCGCGCGCCGGAATCACCGCCTGCCCCTGAATCTTGTACCCGGTGTCGAGCACCTGGCGCTTGATCCAGTCCATTTGGACGCCGTTCTGGGACGCCGTCTCGGTAGTGACCACCGTGTCGCCGTTGGTGCCGTGCGCCCCCAACCCAAGCCCGACCGCGCGCAGTCGGTACGGAGCAGCCGGTCCGGGCGACTCTCGCGTCACATCCGCGGTGAAGGCGGTGAACATCCACCCGGCCATGCGGACCGTCAAGTTGCGGCCGATCAGGGGCACGGCGGGCACCCGGCCCGTTTCCGTCTCGCGCACCCGGGGGAGGCTCTTGATGACGAGGTGCGACCACCCCTTCGGCGGCCCCTGTTCCACGACCGTGCCCGGGGCAATCATCTCCGGCGGGCCGGCGGTCACGTCGTAATCGCCGGCCCACACTGGCGGCGCGGCCGGCGGTTGCCCGAGTTGCGTCGCCAAGCCGGCGGCTAGGAGTGCCGACACGGCGAGAGCGGCCGGCGCCAGAATCATCTTCCGAACGCGCACATCGAACCTCCTGTTCCAGAGCGGTGTAGAAGATAGAACCGTTTCCGGCCGCGGGAAAGCGAATCGTGATCGGCCGTCAAATTTTCAGACTCGACCGAATGCGTTCCGGCCTGAGTTTGGTCGGGCTGATTCTCGACCGGCGTGACTTGGCCCGGCCTCATCATTCGCGCTAAAACAAAACAAATTCTATCTCGGGCCTGAATTTTGCTGCCACACCGGATAAGGCGATCCTAAAAACTCGATTAGGTGTACAAATTCCTCTGGACCAGTGTTTGGTGGGTCGGCAAAATGCGGGTGTTGACTGATTTTCAGTGAAAGCCGAATCGCGTCAAACGCGAATTGGTCCCCCTCCGACCCGAGGCTTCCATGAACCGCGCCCGTCTGTCCCTGTTCGCGCTCGAAAACCGCGAGAACCCGAGCGGCCCGACCCCGATCGACCCGATCGGTCTGCCGGGGCCGGCCCCGACCGACCCGGTGCCGCCGCCGCCGCCCACCACGCCCGTCGTCGTGGACATCGGTGTTGCGATCGGGACGGCCATTATCGACGCGACCACTACCACCCCCGCCACGCCGAGCGACACCAATAGCATCACCAAGGGATCGACCGATCCGTACATCCTGCCGTAAGTGACCGGTCGGCTTGATGCGCGCAAAAACGCACCGCGGCCCCGCATCCGAGTTGTTCGGATGCGGGGCCGCGGTGCGTTCGTTCCGGGCGAAGGCTACTTGAGCAAGTTAAACGCAGCCGAATGAACGGCTTTGAACTCGGGCTGCGCCCGGAGGGGAACGAGGTCGGGATCTTCGGCGAGTTCGTGCAGCCCGGTGAATCCCTCGCGTATCGCCCGGCGCAACAGTTTGAGCGCTTCCAGCCGGTCGGCGGGCTCTTCCACCGAGGTCAGAGAGTACACGCAGGCGGCCTGATACAGAACGGCGGCGTCATTAGAGAGCAACCGCGCCTGCTCGATCTCTTTGTGAGCTTCGGCCCGGCGCCCGAGTCGGGCCAGGATGATGGCGTGCCCGGCTCGACCCGGTGCGAAATCGGGGCTCAGTTCGACGACCCGCTTCGTTACCACCAGCGCGCCCGCGGGGTCTTTCAGCAGGTCCGCCAGGATGTGCGCTTGGTTCTGAAGGGCGACCACCGAGCGCGGGTTCAGCTCCGCCGCCTTACGCAGGTCGCTCAGCGCCCCCTTCGGGTCCTGGTCTTTCCGCCCCCACCCGCGGATCAGGTAGTCCATTTCCACTTTCGGCTCGAGCGCCTGGGCGGCCGACCGGTCCGCCTTCGCGCCGGCGGGGTCGAACCGGTCGCGGGCGCTGGCCCGGAGCAAGAGCACCTGGAACTCCGAACAGCCGCGGTCCAGGGCGGACGTGTAGTCGGCGACGGCCTCCTGGTACTTCGCCCGCACCGCCCCCGCCCTCGACACGAGCTGTTCGTCCCGCTTGGCCAGGCGGTAGCGGGCCAGCCCGCGGTTCCGGTACGACTCGACGTGCTCGGGGTCCAGCGCCAGCGCCTTGGTGAACTCCGCCTCAGCGAGGTCCGGCTTGCCGCGGACCCCGTAGATCAGCCCGCGACCGAACAGGGGGCGCGGGTCCTTGGGGAGCAGCGCCCGGGCCACGGCGTAGCGCTCAAGGGCGCGCGAGTGGTGCCCGAGTTGGTGGAGGCTGTACGCGAAACAGAACTGGGCGGCCCCGTGGGCCGGTTGCTCGCCGACGAGGGCGTCGAGCAGTTGGACCGCCGTCGCGTACCGTCCGGACCGAAGGGCGAACGCGGCCTCAAGGAAGGCCGCGCGTGCGCCGGACACGGCCAGCGGCGCGGGCAGGTCCGTGACCTGGACCTCTTCGCCCACGTGGGGGCCGATCAGTGCGGCCTGCCGGTCGATCGCCGGGGGCACCTCGTCCGGCGCGAAGCAGCCGCGGGCCGCGCGGTTCAACTTCCACGCGTCCGCCGCCCGCTGCCGCCGCTCGGATTCCGGCAGGACATCCATTTCGCCCCACTTCACCTGCGCCAGCAAGAACATCAGTTCGCCAAGGTCGCCGGCGAGGGTGGCACGTTCGGCCGCCGTCAGCCGCTGCACCCCCGGCCGATCCTGCCACCCCGGAACGTCGCACCCGTACGCCGCGACCAGTTCCTCGGTGCGTTTCACCCCCCGGGCCGTCGCCGCCGGGTCGCCGACCAAAGCGAGGTCGAGCCGGGCCGCGTCGAGCGCCGCCCGGGCGGCGCGGGCGTGCTCCATCGCACCGGCCCGCGCGTTGCTCTCGGCCCGCTGGTGAACCGCCCCCCCGAGCCCGAGGGCCAGACCGATCAGGCACGCCACCAGCAGCCGCGCCGCCAGCCCGGGGTTCCGCCGCCGCCACTTCCCGAGCCGCTCGACCGCCGACGGCTCACGGGCGTACTCCAGGGGCAGGTCGTTCAGATGCCGGTCCAGGTCAACGCGCAGCTCGTCGGCGGTCTGGTACCGGTCCGCCGGGGCGGGCGCGAGCAGCTTGCGGACGATCGCCTCGACCGCCGGGCTCACCTCGGGGTTCCGCGCGCGGATCGAGGGGAGCGGCCGGAGCCGGGCGGCGAGTTGCTCCTCGATCCCCTTTGCCCCCCGCGCGTCCGACGCGAACGGCAACTCGCCCGTCAGCATCTCGAACGCCATCGCCCCCAACCCGTAGAGGTCGGTGCGGTCGTCGAGCGCGCCGGAACCGCGGTTCCGCATGTTGTGCAACTGCTCGGGCGCCATGTACGGCATGGTCCCGCCGACCATGTCGCGGTCCGGGCGGGTGGCGTCGAACGCCAGGTTGAAGTCGAGCAGCATCGGCTCGCCGGTGTCCGCGAGCAGCACGTTGGCCGGCTTGATGTCCAGGTGCAGGATGCCCCGCTGGTGCGCGTGGCTCAGCCCCGCGGCGAGTTGGGCCAGGGCCTGAACCACCGCGCGGGGGTCCCCGACGATGGGCGGCGGGCCGTCCGCGTTCCAGGTCCACGCGGGCAACCGCGGCGCGACCGTTCGCCCGTCGGACCCCGCCCCCCGGTTGTCCCCGACGGTGGTTCGCGCCGCCCGGGTTCCCGACGTCTTGCGCCCTGCGCCCCGCGACGACCGGTCCGCGCGGTGTGCCCGGAGCAGGTCGGCGATCGTGACCTTGCCCAGGAACGGCATGCAAATGAGCTGAACGCCCTGGTCCGCGTGGACCGAATACACGGGCACGATGTTGGTGTGCTGGAGCCGGGCCAGGCGCTCGGCCTCGTGGGTCGGGCGCTGGGTGACCTTGAGCGCCACCTCGCGGCCGGCGAGCGCCTGCTGGCGGGCCAGGTACACCCGGGCGAACGCGCCCCGCCCGAGCTCGCCGACCAGCTCGAACCCGCACAGCATGTCCCCGACCCGCGGGGGGCGGCGCCCCCCGGCCACCAGCCCGCCGCCGTCCGAATCGTCCCAATCGGACCACATCGCCCCGGAGAAGCTCGGCCCGCCCGACGACGGCGGAACGAACAGCGGCCCCACCGAGCCGCGCGGCGCGGGCGTCAGGGCGGGCGGGGCGGCCGGCGGCAGGTGCGCGGTCGGCAGATCCGTATTGTCGGACTCGAACGCGGGGACACCGCGCGGCTCGGCGGTCGGCAGAACCCTTGTAGGATGCACGGCGCTCCTCGAACGATAGCGGCCCTATGTCCGACACCAAAACCGGTGGCTCCCCGGGCGGCTGGAGCGATTGTGCAATCTGTAACAAACTCAACCGGTATCTGGCTGTAGAACGCAAACCCCTCCCAGAGAGAGAAAAATCGGAGGTTTCCCGAACGACGGAGTCAGACGAGAGATGAAAGGGCCTCTCAACTCCTGCCGGGTCCAAAGTGGATGGCACGGACGAATTTGCGCCTTACGCCGGGACGCAAATCGTGCGGGACTCGCACGAAAAGGAGTGTGTCCCTTTCGAAACACCGGTCCGCCGGCGGCGGCATGAAGGCTGTAGCGGCGTGAAGGCTACTGGCGGCGGTCGAGGGCCTCGCGCACGGCCCGCGTGAGTGAGGTGGCCGTGAACGGCTTGGCGAGTAACGTGGCGGTCGCCTGTGCCAGGCCCCGTTCAACCAGCGCGTCCTCCGAGTACCCCGATACGAACAGCACCCGCGCCCCCGGGCGCAACGCGCGGACCCGCTCGGCCAGCACACCCCCGCTCATCCCGGGCATCACGACATCGGTGAGGAGCAGATGAATTGGGCGGTTCGCGGCGGCCAGCAGTTCGAGCGCTTCGGCGCCGGACCCGGCGTCGAGAACCGCGTACCCCTTCTGTGACAGTAACAGGGTGACGACCCGGCGCACGCCGGGGTCGTCATCGACCACCAGCACCGTTTCGGTGCCGCGGTCCGGGCCGGCCGTCACCACCGCTTCGGGCGCAGAGGCCGTCACCGGCAGGAACACGCGGAACGTCGCGCCGCGCCCGGGAGCGCTCTCCACCGCGACATCACCGCCGGTCTGCTTGATGACCCCGTACACGGTCGAAAGGCCGAGTCCGGAGTTCTGCGGCCCCTTAGTGGTAAAAAACGGCTCAAAGATCCGTTCCCGCACCTCGTCGCTCATCCCGACCCCGGTGTCCGACATCTCGAGCACCGCGTACTCCCCCGGCGGCAGCCCCGGGACGGGCACCGGCGCCCCGCCGCCGACCCGCACCAGCGCGGTCCGCGCGGTGAGCGTACCGCCGCCCGGCATCGCGTCACGGGCGTTGAGCACCAAGTTCATGACCACCTGCGTGAGCTGGGTGGGATCGGCCGTGACCAGCCCCAGGCGCTGGTCCGGCTCGGTCACGTACTCGATGTGGGCGCCGACGAGGCGGCGCACCATCCCCGCGGTGTCGTGGAGCACGGTGTTCAAGCTCAGCGCGCACGTGAGCAGGGTCTGCTTTCGGCTGAACGCCAGGATCTGCCGCGTCAGGCCCGCGGCCCGCTCGCTCGCGGCCTTAACCTCCAATAGGTGCGCGCGGGCGTCGGCCGGGTGCAGCGCGTCCGACAGGATCAGGTCGCTGAACCCCGCGATCACGGTCATGATGTTGTTGAAGTCATGCGCGATGCCCCCCGCGAGCCGGCTCACGGCCTCCATCTTGGCGGCCTGCCGCAGGTGCTCTTCCATCCGGCGGCGCTCGGTCGCGTCCCGGAACACCAGCACCGCCCCCGAGACGCGGCCGTCCGGGGCGCAGATCGGTGCGGCGCTGTCGTCGATCGGCAGCGCCGCGCCGTCCGGGCGGATCAGGACCGTGCCCTCGGCGATCGCGGCCGGTTGGCCGGTGCTCAGCGCCTCCACCGCCGGGTTGGGGACCGGCTCCCGGGTCCGCTCCGCCGCCACCGGGAACACCTCCGTCACCGGGCGCCCGACGGCCCCGGCCGCGGGCCAGCCGGTGAGCCGCTCGGCGAGCGCGTTCATGAACCGCACCCGGCCCGCCTCGTCGGTCGCGATCACCCCGTCCCCGATGCTCCCGAGGGTGGCCGCCAGCCACCGCTCGTTCTCGCGCAGCCGGCGCTCCATCTTGTGCTTGTACAGGGCCATCTCCAGCGAGGTCTGGAGGTCCCGGTCCTCGTACGGCTTGAGCACGTACCCGAACGGCTCGGTGACCTTGGCGCGGCGCAGGGTCTCGGGGTCCGAGTTGGCGGTCAGGTACACCACCGGCAGGTCGAACTGGCCGCGCACCCGGGCCGCCGCCTCGATCCCGTCCATGTCCCCTTCGAGCCGGATGTCCATGAGCACCAAGTCGGGGCGCAGCGCGGCCACCCGCTCCAGCGCCTCGGCGCCGCTGGCGGCCAGCCCGGCCACCGCGTACCCCATGCTGGTGAGCCGCTTCTGAATGCCGAGCGCGATGATCCGCTCGTCCTCGACGACGAGCACACTGGCCAGTGACATGGTTGCTCTCTGACGGGCCTACCCGCGGGCCGGGAACTGAACGGTCACGCGCGTTCCGGGGCCGGGTGCCAGCTCGACCGCGCCGCGCAGTTGCGCCGCCAGCGTGCTCACGAGCTGGAGCCCGAACGAGGGCGCGTTCTCAATGTCGAACCCGGCGGGCATCCCGACCCCATCATCGGCGACTGTTAGAACGAACGACCCGGCTCCGGTGCGGACGAGCGACACCTGTATGTTACCACGCGAACGACCCACGAACGCGTACTTTAAGCAATTCGAGATGAGTTCGTTGACCAGCAGCCCGCACGGGATCGCGAGGTCCAGCGGGAGGGGCGGCACGGACGCCGCGACCTCCAGCCGGACTGCCTCGTCGTCGGCCCGGTACGCGCGGAACAGGTCCTCCGCCAGCCCGCGCAGGTACGGCCCGAACTCGACCCCCGCGAGGTCCTCGGAGCGGTACAGCCGCTCGTGGATCAGCGACATGGACCGGACCCGGCCCCGGCTCTCGCGGAACGCGGCCACCGCCGCCGGGTCGGTCAGCCCGTCGCCCTGGAGCTCGAGCAGGGTGGAGATGATCTGGAGGTTGTTCTTCACCCGGTGGTGGATCTCCTTGAGCATCACCTCCTTCTCGCGCACCGAGGCCCGGAGCCGGTCGCTGGCCTCGCGGACGGCGGTCACGTCGTGGAACGAGGTGACCACCGCGGCCCCGGTCGGGTCCGGGCCGGCCAGCGGGACCGAGTTGATCGACAGCCACCGCAGCGCGCCGTCCGGGGTACGCACCCCCATCGGGGTGTTGAACTGTGGCAGCCCGGTGCGGAGCACCGCCATGGCCGGGTGCGCGTCCCCGGGGAACGGGGCGCCGTCCTCGCACACCGCCCCCCACCGCGGGTCCCGGGAGGTGCGCCCGAGCATCTGGTCGCGGGTCAGCCCGAGGATCTCGGCGGCCCGGTCGTTGCACGCCACGATCGCCCCGGCCCGGTCCTGCACCACCACCCCCTCGGCCAGCGCCTGCACCACCGCGCGGTACTGCTCCTCGCTGGCCCGCAGCGCCGCCTCGGCCCGCTTCCGCTCGGTCACGTCGGTGGCGATCCCGCAAATGGCGTACGGCCGCCCGTCCGACCCGACCAGCGGGAACTGGACCGTCAGCATGGTCACGGCCCGGCCGCCCGGGAGGGTCGCGTGCTCCTCCACCTCGTGCGCCCGCATCGCCGCGCGGGCGCTCCGGTCGCTCGCCTCGAACCGGTCCGCCAGGTCCGGCGGGAACAGCTCGCGGGCGGTCCGCCCGACCCACGCCTCGGGCGGGAGACCGAGCAGCTCGCACCCGCGCCGGTTGACGAACTGGTACCGCCCCTCCAGGTCCTTCAGGTACACGACCGCGGGCGAGTGGTCGAGGATGCTGCGGGACCGCTCCTCGCTCTCCCGGCGCCGCTCCTCGGCGAGCCGCTGGTCGGTCACGTCGGTGTGGGACACCACCGCCGCCCCGCGCCCGTGCCGCAGCGGGGTCACGTTCATCAGGAACCAGCGGCGCGCGCCCCGGGCGTGGCACGCGTAGTCGAGCACGGCCCGCTCGGCGTGCCCGTCCAGCACCCGGCGGATCGCGTCGGCGGCGGCGGCGGCGTCGGCGCACCCGGCGGCCGCGCTGCGCGCGCACACGTCGAGGTAGTTGGTGCCGGCCCCGGTCTGCGGGAGCCGCCCGTCGGCCCCGACGGACGCGGCGCCGGTGTCGTGCCAGGCCCGGTTCACCGCGACGATGGCCCCGTTCCGGTCCAGCACCGCGATGTGCGCCGGCATCGCGTCCAGCACCCCCTGGATGAACGCGGCCTGCTCCCGCAGCTCCGTCTCGGCCCGCTTCCGCTCGGTGATGTCCTTGATTTGCGACACGAAGTACAGCGGCTCCCCGCGGGCGCCCCGCACCAGCGACACGGCCAGCAGCGCGTGGATCGTGTGCCCGCCCTTGTGGATGTACCGCTTCTCCATCTGGTACGCGGCCAGGGCGCCGCTCAGCACCTGCTCGACCTGTTCGACGTCCGCACTCAAGTCGTCCGGGTGGGTGAGCGTCTGGAAGTCGGTCGCGAGCAACTCGCCGGGTTCGTACCCGAGCATCTGGCACAGCGCCTGGTTCGCCTTGAGCCACCGGCCCTCGGGGGACACCAGCGCGATGCCGATGGGCGCGTGGTCGAACGCCCCGCGGAACCGCGCCTCGCTCTCGCGGAGCGCCTCGTCGGCCCGCACCCGCTCGGTGACGACCTGGGTGAACATGATGAGCCCGCCGACCTCGCCGCCGGCGGCGCGCCACGGGCGGCACTCCCACTGGAGCCACTCCACGGCCCCGTCGGCCCGCGGGAACGGCTCCTCGGGGCACGCCTCGACCGCCCCGGCCAGCACCCGGCGGTGGACCGCCTTCCACCGCTCCGGGACGTCCGGGAACACGGCGTAGTGGGACCGCCCGATGATGTCCCGCTCGCTCAGCTTGTAGTCGGTGAGCCACCGGTCGCTGGCCTGCACGTACCGCATGTCGGCGTCCAGCATGGCGATCGCCGCCGGCGCGTGCTTGATGAACTGGCGGAGCAGCGCCTCGGTCGCGGACAGCTCCTCGGCGGCCCGCCGGATCGCGGTGATGTCGCGCCCCTCGGGGATCAGCAGCCGCACGGCCCCGGTGTGGTCCCGGAACGGCTTGAGCGAGAAGTCCACCCGGATCGGGGTGCCGTCCGCCGCGGCGTGCGTGGCCTCGAACCGGATCGTCTCGCCGCCCGCGGCGCGGGCCACCGCGTCCCGGAGCCGGGCCTGCTGCTCCGGGTCGTGCGACCACCACGCGGTGTCCCAAAACGGCTTGCCGATCACGTCGGCGTCGGACAGCCCGGCGGCGGCGAGCGCGGTCCGGTTGGCCTCCAGCAGCGTGCCGCCGGTGGACATCAGCCCGATGAACTGGAACGACTGGTCGAAGATCGCCCGGAACCGCGCCTCGCTCTCGCGGAGCGCGGCCTCGGACCGCCGCGCCGCGCTCACGTCCCGGATCACGATCACCCCGCCCTCGATCCCGTTGGGGCCGACCACCGGGCGCCCGGTCACGCTCACCGGCACCCCGTCCGGGCGGGCTGCATCGACGATCAGCAGCTCCACGTCGTCGCAGGATTCGCCGCGCACCGCCCGGACGATGGGCAACCGGTCGAGCGGGCACGGCGTGACGCCGTCGGGCAGGTACACCCCGTACCGTTGGGCCACGTCGGCCGTTACGTGTTCCGCCGGGACCGGGTGCAGCCGCTGGAACGCGCGGTTCTGGAGCAGCACCCGGCCGTCCCGGTCGGCGACCAGCACCGCATCGCCCAGGCTGTCCAGAATGGTCTCGAGCAGTTGCTTCTGCTCGCGCAGGGCGTCCACAGCACTCTGAAGTTCGCGCGTCCGGGCCTCGGCCACCGCGGTGCGCTCGGCCACCCGCCGCTCCAACTCCTCGTTCAGCCGCCGCACCTCGGCCTCGGCCTGTTTCTGGTCGGTCACGTCCACCGACAGCCCGAGGAGCCCGATCACCCGCCCGGTGTCGTCCCGGTACGGCACCTTGGTGGTCTGGAGCCAGCGCGTGCCCGTGAACGTGAACAGCGGCTCGACCACGGTCCGGACCGGGCCGCCGTCGCGCATGATCTCCTCTTCCTGGCGCCGGTAGTCGGCGGCGTGCGGGGCGCCGAGTTCCGAGTCGGTGTGCCCCAGCAGCGCGTCCGGCGGCAGCCCCACCACGCGGGCCATCTCGTTGTTGACCCGCACCAGCCGGTGCCGCCGATCCTTATAGAAGATGAGGGCCGGCACGGTGTCGAGGATCAACTGGAGTTCGGCCCGCTGGCGGGCGAGGTCGGCCTGCGCCCGCTTCAGGTCGTCAATGTCCGTGGACGTGCCGAGCCACCCCCCCGGCGCCCCGCCCGGCCCGGGGACGGGGACCGCCCGCGCCAGAAACCACCGGTACGCCCCGGCCGCGGCGCGGAGGCGGAACTCGTGCTGGAACTCGCCGCCGGCCGCCTGTGCGGTCGCCCACGCGGCCCGCATTTTCGGCTCGTCGTCCGGGTGCAGCGCGAGGGCCAGCGCCGCGTCCGACAGGCCGGTCAGCCCGGTGTACTCGGTCCAGCGCCGGTTCAGGTACGCGGTTCCGCCGTCGGGCGCCGTCGCCCACACGATCTGGGGCATCGCTTCGGTCAGGTGGCGGAACTTCGCCTCGCTCGCCCGCAGCGCGGCGACCGCCGCCTCGCGCTCGCGCAGCACCGCGCTGAGCACCAGCGAGGTGACGACCACGACGGCCAGGAACACGTCGAGGAGCAGCAGCGCCTGGTGGATGTCGGCGTGAACGAACGGGCCGGTCCCGCGGACCGTGGCCCACACCGCGAACGCGGCGATCACGACGACCGCGAGCGTGGCCCCGCGCGGGCCGAACCGCACCGCCGCCCACACCAGCAGCGGCAGGCTGAGGTACGCCAGCGGGGCGGACCCGCCCCCCACCCACCCGCCGAACACGACGGCGCACGAGCCGATCAGCAGGGCGAACAGGGCGACGGCCTCGGCGGGCGGTCGGCGGGGCCGGTCGCCCCGCGCGACGCAGAGCACCACCGGGGCCACGACCAGCGCGCCGGCTATGTCGCCGATCCACCACGTCCACCACACGTCGGGCGCCACGGCCCAGCCGCCCGGTCCGGTCGCGCCGACGGCGCACGCGCCGGCGGTCGCCCCGATCAGGCACGTGAGGGGGACGATGGCCACGAAGCGGAACGCGTCGCGGGCGCGGTCCAGCGCGCCCGCCGGGCCGACGAGCGAGCGTATCAGGCCGGCGCCCGCCAGCGCCTGGAGCGTGGAGCCGGTGGCAATTACGGCGGACGAAATGAGGTGCGGTGCGAGCGGCCCGGCGCGGCTCGGGGAGAACGCGTCCCACACGTTGGCGACGAACGCGCCAAGCCACACGCCCGGCCACGCCCGGAGCCGCGTGAGCAGCACGACGGCCAGCGCGAGCCCGGACGGGGGCCAAACCGCGGTGGCCTTGAAGTCCGGCGGAAGCGCCAGGAGCAGCCCCAGGCGCGCGGTCGCCACGTAGGCGACCGCCAGCCCCAGCGCGATCGCCCACGGCCGCCGCACAACTCGCGTGTGCATTCAAAAAAAATCCGGTTGTAACGCTCTACGATCCAGGCGAAACCCAATACCGCCCGGACCTTGGCCGGGGCGGGTGCGGACCTGGAACGCGGAACGACGGGGTTCAGAAGCGGGCGCGTTACTCGGGCGCCGGCAAGGATAGCATCCAGACGGCGAACGAGGCGAGCCAGTGCTCGCCCGCGTAGTCCCCGCTGGCGATGTGCTTCAGCCCTGCCTCCGCGTGTTTCGCCGCACTCGCGCCGAGGGCCGCGCGGGCCGGGTCGCCCTTCGGCAGCGCGGCCAGCACCCCGCGCAGGCACCACGCGCGGCTCAGGTTCAGCCCGTCCAGGTGGACCAGTTGCGGGTCCGTGCGGTCGGTGACCGTCGCCGGCTCGAACAGGTTCTTCGGCTCGCCCTTCGCGGCCCCGGGCAGGTACTCGTGGAACCACGTGGCGAACTCGGCCGGCCGCAGCACCCGGCGCATCAGGTCCGCCTCGCACAGGCTGGGCGAGAGGAAGTCCGCGCCGTCCGGCTCCCACCGGGCCGGGGCGTCGGCGTCCTTCGCGTAGTAATCCTTCGCGCGCCGCTCGATCAGCTCTTGCAGCTTCTTGTTACCGGTGGTCCGGGCGTAGTCGTGCGCGAACGCGAGACCGAACGCGGTGTTGGAATGCACCCCGGCGCGGATCGGGTACGTCTGCTTCGGGAAGAACTCGACGTACCGGTTCGCGATCAGTTCGGCTAGCGGTTTGAGGTTCGCGGACCACGTTTTGGCGTCAGGGTCGTCCCAGGTGTGCAGCTCTTCGGCCAGTTTGAGCAGCCAAGTCCAACCGTAAGGCCGCTCGAACGACTTCGCCTCCGGGCGGTTGAAGTACTCGACTTCGACCTTGATGTTGGCTGCGGTGAGGTGCCCGGCCAGGACCGCACGGATCTCTTTCGCTTCGGGCAGGTCGGGGTGGGCGCGGAGCACCTTCACCAGCATCCAGTGCCCGTGAACGGCCGAGTGCCAGTCGTAGCAGCCGTAGAACGCGGGGTGGAGCGCCTTGGGCGTTTTCGCGTCCTTGTCGTCGAGCAGCACGTGCCCAGGCTTGTTGGGGAACTCGCGCTTCGCGCCCTTGAGCGCGAGCTTCGCAAAGGCCGACGCCCGCTCGCGGGTAAGGATTTCGGCACCTGGGGCGGGCGGGGCGGGCGGTTCGGCCGCGGATTCGGTAGCGGGCATGAGTGCGAGCCCCAGCAGAGGGACGAAGGTCAGGAGGAAGCGAGGCATGGGTGACGATCCGTCTTGGGAAGCGGCGCGAGCCCGGCGGCGCGACACGACTCACTTTACCAAGACGAGAGCGCGCCCGCCCGTGCAGGGGTCGGCGGCTCTCGCGGTGGAGCGGGGACTGGTGCCCGGAACAAGCGCCAGACGGAGCGCGGACCCCGGCCACCCGCTCACGCCGATTTCATGTCCCGGTAGGTAGCATTACCGAGTTTAATGCTCTGGTACACGTCTCGCCCGGAGGGCTACCAAGAATGAACCATTTGCGCCCCGTACTCGCGCTCGCCGTGCTGGTCCCGGCGCTCGCCTCGGACACCCGGGGCGACGACTGGCTCCAGTTCCGCGGTCCCAACGGAACCGGCATTGTTACCGACCCCAAAACGCCGACCGAATGGTCCGCGGACAAGAACGTCGCCTGGAAAGTGGATGTCAAAGGTGCCGCTTGGTCCGCTCCGATTATTGTGGGCGACAAGGTACTAATGACGACCGCTTACGCGGACGGCCAGCCCAAGCCGAAGTCCGGCGGCGGGTTCGGAGGTGGCGGTAAGGGTGGTGGTGGTGGTGGTGGTGGTGGCGGCGGTGGTGGCGGCGGTGGCGGCGGCGGCAAAGGCGGCGCACCAAAGCAAACGTATCAGTTCAAGCTGGTGTGCCTCGACCGCGGCACCGGCAAAACCGTGTGGGAGAAGGTGGCAAAGGAGGCCCGGCCCACGATCTCGACCCACGGCAGCAACACCTACGCGACCGAGACCCCGGTGAGCGACGGCGAGCGGGTGTACGCGTACTTCGGGATGACCGGCCTGTTCTGTTTCGACCTCACGGGTAAGGAGTTGTGGAAGGCGGACCTCGGCTCGTACTCGATGCAGGCCGGGTGGGGCACCGCCAGCTCCCCCGTCCTGGCTGGCGACAAGCTGATCGTTCAGTGCGACAACGAGGAAAAATCGTTCCTGGTCGCGTTCGACAAGCTCACGGGCAAGGAGCTGTGGAAGGCGGACCGCCGCGAGAAGTCCGGGTGGAGCACGCCCTACGTGTGGAAAACCAAGGACCGGACCGATCTGGTCGCGGTCGGCGGGCAGAAGATCCGCGGGTACAACCCCGAAGACGGAACGATGGTTTGGGAACTGGAAGTCGGTGGCGGGCAGTGTTCGGCGTCCCCGACCGCCGACGCCGAGCGGTTGTACGTCGGCGTCGGTCAGGGCGGTGGCGGCGGTAAGGGCGGCGGCCCCGGCGCCGGGCGCGGGGCGGGCACGCTGTTCGCGGTGAAGGCCGGCGCGAAGGGCGACATCACCCCGCAAGCCGGCGCAACGTCCAGCGCGGGTGTGGCGTGGTCCGCGCCGCGGGCGTGGCCGGCGGCGTCGTCGCCCCTCGCCTACGACGGCTTCGTGTACGTGATCGACCGCAACGGCGGTACCATCAGTTGCTTCGACGCAAAGACTGGTAAGGCGGAGTACACCAAGGAGCGCATCCCCAACGCGGGGGCGTTCTGGGCGTCGCCGTGGGCCGCGGACGGCAAGATCTTTTGTCTCGACGAGAGCGGCCAAACGCACGTCCTGAAAGCCGGCCGCGAGTTCGAGGTGGTGCGTGTGAACAAACTGGGGCGTGACATGTTCTGGTCCACCCCGGCGGCGGCGAACGGGTCACTCTTAATCCGCGGGCTGGACGCGCTGTACTGCGTCGGCGCGAAGCAATAGCACCGCACGAGCCACACAACCCGCACCGCCGGAGCGGCCCGACACCGCCTTCGGCGGTGTCGCCTTTTGTGCCGGTGGCGACCGGTGTACACTAATTACACACTCGCCACGGACGGACGAACCATGAGCGCCCCGCGCCGAAAGCCCACCCCGCTCCCGCCGCTCGACGGCCCGTTCGTCGCGATCGACTTCGAGACCGCGGACCACGGCCCCGACAGCGCCTGTGCGATCGGGCTGGCCCGTGTCGAAAACAATAAGGTGGTGCGCCGCGAGGCCGTGCTGATCCGCCCGCCGCGCCCGCGGGTCATGTTCACCGAGGTCCACGGCATCACCTGGCCGATGGTGCAGAACGCGAGCCCGTTCGGCGACGTGTGGCGGGGCCTGCTCCCGATCATTGAGGGCGCGAAGTTCCTGGCCGCACACAACGCCTCCTTCGACCGCCGGGTGCTGCACGCCTGCTGCATCGCGGCGGGGTTGGACGTGCCGGCGCTGCCGTTCGTGTGTACGGTGCAGATCGCGCGACGGAAGTGGGCGCTGAAGCCCGCGAACCTGCCGGCGGTGTGCCGCCGACTCGGGATCGGGCTCATTCACCACCACGCCGGCTCCGACGCCGAAGCCTGCGCTCGGATCATATTAGCGGCCGCAGCGTTGGCGAGCGCCGAGGCCGCAAACTGAGGCGGCTCACACGTCCCAGTCCCAGAGCACAATCGAACCGCGGGCCGTAC
Source organism: Gemmata algarum (assembly GCF_034097035.1). Lineage (NCBI taxonomy): Bacteria > Pseudomonadati > Planctomycetota > Planctomycetia > Gemmatales > Gemmataceae > Gemmata > Gemmata algarum. The sequence goes on along the minus strand of NZ_JAXBLV010000244.1, from coordinate 30,612 downwards.
CCGCGGCGGCCACGTGCCCGTCGGGCGAGAACGCGAGGCACGTCAACCGCCCGGCCTCCCAGGCGAACTCGTGGCGCCTCGTCCAGTTCACCGTGTCCCAGATCTGGACCGCACTGTTCGCAGCAACCGCCAGGTGCTCACCCCGTGCGGAGAACTCAAGCCGCGGCAACTCATCGCCCGGCACGGGGAACGACGCCGCGGGGTCGCCGGTATCGGCGTCGATCACCTGAACCCCTTCGCCCCTCGATCCGCCCGCGATCTGCGTTCCGTCCGGCGACCAGCGCAGCACCTCACCCCACAGGAGCACTTCGAGCACACGCAGCCCGGTCGTCACATCGAACACGCCCGCGTTGGTCGCGAGGAAGCGTTCCGATCGGTCGAAGGCTAGGCCGGAAAACGAGTCGGCGTCGGCCGTGCGGAACAGAACCTCGGCGCTAAGCGTTGAAACGTCCCAGAGGCACAGTTCGCTCCCGAACGGTTCGGCCCGCCAGACGTTCGCGGCGATGAGGCGGGAGGTGACCGCGAGTTCGGACCCGTACTCGGCGGGGCCGCGGCGGATGAGTTCGGCGCGGCGGTACCGCGCGCCAACGTCCCAGAGTTCCATACCATCGGTCGCGGAACGGCAAACGAGGTAGCGCCCGTCGCCGGTGAACGCGAGCCGATCGAACCCGTGTCGCACAGCGCGACGGGGCTCGAACTCGCTCCGTTCCGCGACCTGAACCAGAACGCCCCCGGTGCCGGTCGCCACGTCCCAGACGCGAACCGTGCCATCGACGGAACACGACGCCAGCGAGCGCCCGTCCGGCGCGAACGCAACGTCGGACACGCGCAGCGCGTGACCGTTCAGCACCCGCATCGGTGCCCCTCCGTGGAGCGCGGCCGCACGCGCCGCGCGGCGGACATTTTGCCCGCCGCGCGGCGCGTGCGGATAGGGTTTGCGAATTAACCTCGCGATACCATCGGACTACCGAGGCGGGCAAGATGCCCGCGCTCCACAGAGAAGCCCCCCCTACGCGCGCCAACCGAGTACGATCTCTAGCGCGGGCGTTCCGGCCGCCCATGCACCGTTGGGATCTTCAAGCGTGAGCCGCACCGGCTGGCCGGCCTCGCGCCGAAGGTTGAGCGGGCGCCGCCCACCCAGCCGCAGAACGTCCGCCAGCTTCACCCGCGCCCGCGGGGCCGCGAGATCGCCCACGAATAGTAGCAGCGTCAGTTCGCGGTCGATGTTGTCGGCAGTGATGCCGCCGTCACCAAGGGCAACTGACAGGAACGTGAACTGCCCTGCGGCCCCGGTCGCGGAGTCGTACAGGATCGCTCCGTCCGTCGGTGCGTGCTGCCCTGCCTTCACCGACACAGAAACATCGCCCAAAGCCGGAAGCGCGCCCCGCGGGCCTCGCGCGGACGCTTCCCGGAGCCGACTGATCATCTCTGGCGTCAGTTTGGCCGGCGCTCCCGCCCCGGGTGCCGCAGTGCTCGCCTTCGCCGCGGGCGGCCCCGACGGGCGCGGCGGAGGGCTCGACTTGCGCTTCATTCCCAGAGGCTGAAGATTCTTCTGCCGCTCCAGCGGATCGTAGTCCGTGGTCGTGTCGCCGGCTGCGTCCGCGTCGAAGTCCATGAGCATCGAATCCACCGACTCGACGACGGCATCGGCCGGCATGGCGGGGGCGGGGCACGGCAGTGCGGCCGGCCCCGCGAGGTACTCGCGGAACGACCTGCGCGACGCGGACTTCCTCCCCGCCCGAAGGTTCAAGAACTGATTCGACCAGCCCGCCGGCAGCGCGTTCGCCACCGCAACCGTCCCCTGCACCGGTTGCCCGATCTCCGACCGCACCGCCACGAACGCCGTCTCCGAACTCGGCACTCCAGCCGCCAGCGACTCGCACACGAGCAGCTTGCGAATCGCGTCTTTCGCCGACTCGCCAGCGTTTTCAGCAAACACCTTTTCCGCGCCGAGTTCCGCGGGCTCGTAGCCGAGTCGCGTCACCTGGGTGCGCAGGTCCTCGCCCTCGGTCCCGCCGGTGAGCAGGTACTCGAGCCGACGGACGCGATCGGCGCCGAAGAAAGCCTTCAGCCGCTGGGTTATTCCCTTCGCATCGGCGTGAACTTCCGCGACCGTTTCGGCGCCGGTGCGCAGCCGGAACGTCAGTGGGTCGGTGCCGAGCGGCGCGCGCCCGAGCACCCACACCGGGCGCCCGGCGGGCAAGTCTCCGACGTCAATCGCGCTCGTGGGGCCGGGCACGACCAGGGCGACCGAGCGTCCTGTCACTTCGACCCCGGCGCGGTTCACTTCTAAGGTCAATCCCGTGAGTACGGGCGCGGACCAGTCGGCGAGCACTTCGTCGAGCGCGGTGGTCACGTCGTCGTCGTCGGGGTTGCTCGTGAGGAACCGCGACACGCCCCCGCCGCGTTCGGCCAGTTCCGACGCCAGAGCCGAGTTGGGAGCCGCATCGATGCACAGCACGCTGATCCGCCGCCGGTTCGGCTTCTCCGACTCCTGATCGGCGAGCCGCAGGATGCGCCCCGCATCGGTGACTTCGGCATCCGTAAGGATCAGGACGTGCCGGGCCGGCGTTTCGGCGCTCCGCGAGCGGGCGAGCGCCTGTTCCAGCGCGACCCCGAGTTCGGTCCCACCCTGGTCGCGGTTCTGCTTGAGGAACTCGACCGCGGCGCGGACGTTCTCGGGCGTGGCCTTGCGGGTCCGCTCGCCGAACCACTTCGTTGTGCTGTGGAACAGCCCCAGCGAGAACGCGTCGTCTTCGCTCAGTCCGGCGAGGAAGCGCTCGACCGCCCAGTCCGCGGCTTCCCATTTTGCCCCAGACATCGACCCCGAGTGGTCCACGAGCAGAATCACTTCGCGGGGCACCTTCTTCGCATCGGCAAACTTCGGCGGCGCGCACAGTGCCAGGAAGTAAGCCTTGCCCGTTGCGGGGTCGGGTTGGGTCCACACCCTTAGCGCGCTCCGGTCTTCGGCCTTCGCCCGCCAAGTGAGAACGCAGTCGCGATCCGGAGTCACCTCCCCCTCGCGCAACTGCACCCGGTCGCCCTCAACCGCCAGCGCGTGGGTGGCACTGCGGACCTGCTCGGCCTCGGCGAATGTGACGTTCAGCGCGAACCGGTGGCCGGGGTCGCGCAGCAGCGCGAGCGGTTGACCGTTCGCGTGCGGGGAACGGCTCTCGTCGGCGCGCACGTAGCGCGGCGCGGTCGTGAGCGGCACCCGGAGCGACCAGCCGGCCCCTTCGGCCTTCGCCACTTGCACGTAGTCGGTACGGACAACCACCTCTTCGCCCGCGCGAATACCCGCGACCGACAGCGTGAACACGTCGGGCGATTCGCGTGTCACGAGCGCCGCCTGCCGGCCCGCGCGCTTCGCGGCTTTGTGCTCGCCTTCGGCCTTTTCACGTTCCTTGAGTTCGGTTCGGATCTCGACGGCCCCGAACCGCACCTGAACGCCGGTCACCGCCGCGTCGCCGGGGAGCGGGAACCGGTAAACGGCCTCGATCGGACCAGGGGCCGCATCGGGCAGCGCGAAGGTCTGCGCCAGCGTGAGTACCGCGAGCGGCCCGGTCACAGTACCGGTCACTTCAGTCCGTTTGAGGGGTACGAACTGCCGCGGAGCGTCGGGGGCGGGCGAATCATCCGCGACTTCGAGCACACCGAACCCGTCCGGCCGCGAGTTGTAGAAAATCCCTGTGTTAAGCATGCCTGCCTCGGTTCTGAGATTGAGGTGAAATGAAACGTTCGGCTCGACACCACTTCGGACAGGATTCTCACCAGTTCGCGTGCCTGCTCCCGGTCTCGGAAAGGAAATGTGTGACTTGCGGCACGCACTCGACCGGGACGGCGAATCCCGGCGGTCGCGCAGTGCCACGCCCATGATACACCCGACACGCGCCACCGGGCAGCGGGTTCGCGAGGTGTGTTGTTGCACAGCGGTGTGCACAGGGCTCCCGCCCTGTGCTACGTCCGCCGGCCCCTCTGGGGCGGAGAACGACACGGGCACAATCGTTTGCCTTTTGCCTTAGTCTTGCACCCCGGAGGGGTCGCCGGGCGTAGCACAGGGCGGAAACCCTGTGCTCCACTCACGCCCCGGCGGGGCGCATCAGCACGATGAACCGCTCGATCCCGGTCAGGAACATCTGCACCGCGATCGCCACCAGCACCATCCCCATCAGGCGCTCCAGCGCGGTCAGCCCCCGCTGTCCCAACACGTGCCGCAGTTTGGCGCCGAGCGATACCACGAGTGCAACCCCCAGCCACGCGACCGTCACCGCCCCGAGCCACTCCGGCCACCGCTGCGGTTCGCGGCTCATGAGGAGCAGTTCCACCGCGAGTACCGACGGACCGGCGACGTAAGGGATCGCCAGCGGCACGAGAAACGGCTCGCTGTCCACGTCCTCCTGGAGCGGGCGCTCCGGCGACGGGAACACCATCCGCACCGCGATCAGGAACAGGATCACCCCGCCCGAAATGGACAGGGCCGGTTCGGAGATGTGCATTGCGGCGAGCATGAACTGCCCGACGAACAAGAACGCCACCATCACGAGGTACGCGATCACCAGTTCGCGGCGGATCACGAAGTTCTGGCGCGCCGGATCGACGTGCTTGAGCGCCGCCAGAAAAAACGGGATGTTCCCGAGCGGGTCCATCACCAGGAACAGCAGCACCGCGGCGGCACCCATACTTCGCCCTTCGAGAGACAGTCCCCCCTTCCCCGTTCTACCGACCGCCGCGCCGGGCGAACACGCAGGGCTACCGCCTCTCGATCCGAAAGGGCTGCTCCACCAGAAACGGCCGCGTCTCCGGCTTCACGCCCTGTTTGCGAAGGCCGAGCAATTGCTGCCACGGAATGTTGAAGTCGTCGCGTGCGATGCCCGCGGTGCGTCGGGGACTTTCGCGGGGTCGGTGGTCGATCCCCGCCTGGGCCGGCAGGTAAAACGCGGCCGAGCCGACGTTCTTCCAGCCGTCCCGTTCGCCGACCAGTGGCGCCACGAGTACCGCGGCGCCGAGTTCGACGGCCCGCCCGGAGGCGGTTCGCAAGATCCGCGCGACTCCGTCCTCGTCGGCCGTGGCGGTGGGAGCGAGGAGCAGTTGAACGCCCTCCTTCTTGAGCGCAGCGGACACGTCCGGCATCTCCAGCGTGAAGCACACGACCACCGCGACGCGACCTCCGCGGAACTCGAACACCGGGAGCACTTCGCCGGGCCGGATCGGCGGGTCTTCGATCCGTTCGCCCTGCGTGGGATGGATTTTGTCCGCGAAGTGCCAGGTCCCGTTGAGAAGCACCGGGGAGCGGTTGAGCGCGTGCGTTACGTTCACGTCCTGATGTGCGTAGCTGCCTAGGCAAACGAGCATCTCGGTGCCGGCGGCGGCTTGAACCGCGGGGAGCAAGACCTCATTCACGCGACGGGTACACCACTCGTGCGGGCACTCGTCGGGCGCGTGGGCCAACAGTCCGCTGACGAATAGCTCAGGGAACACGAGCACATCGACGCCGTCCGCCGACGCCTCACGCGTTTCCCGAACCACGCGGGCGATCCAGTCGACTTCGGACGCGAATCCGAGGCCGATGTCCCACGATACCACACGCGCCTTCAGCCCGCCCGCGAGAGGCGCATCGACCGCGGGTACGGTATCCGGCGCCCCAACGGGCTGACGCCGGCACGTAACCACCATCGCCACAGCGACCAAGGCAACGGCGGCGAACAGGAACGTATACCGCATCGGGACTCGGCTCACGCAACGGGCGGTGACATCTCGTACACCGCGACCGGGCGCGGAGCGCCGGTTTCACCGATCGACCACCGCGCGTGTGCGGCGCGCCAACCGGCCTCGACCATCTCCTCCAACAAGTGACGGCTCACGTTCCGATACGGGTCCGCGAGCAACACCCGACCGCCCGGCGCGAGGTTGGTTCGGAAGATGAACCGCAGTTCGTCGTGCAGGGTGTGCGCGTACAGCACGTCCGACCCGATGATCCAATCGTAACGGGTGGTATCGGTCCACTCGGTCCAGTCGGCTTCACGGTGCTCGACGCCCGTAACCTGGTTCCGCGCGCAGTTGGTCTGGCAGAGGTGGATGGCGAGTTCGTTCCGGTCGGTTTGGACCACGCGCGCCCCGAGCGACGCGGCGACGATCCCGGGCAGGCCGGTCCCGGCCCCCAGTTCGAGTACCGAGCGCCCGCGGAACTCGGCCTCGCGCACCGCGATCTCGTGCGCCAGTGCGATCGACGCGGGCCAGAGGACAGCCCCGTAGGGGAGCGGGTTGTCCGGATCGGTCACGAACCGGTCCTCGGTGTCGCGGTCCATGATGGCTGCGGCGTGGAGCAGAGCCCACTGACGGCCGCCGACGTCGAGTTTACATTCTGCGAGCGGGAAGTCGCCGGCGGTGGTGTTGAGCACCGGCGCGTGGGTGGGTCGGCTCATCAGTCCGTCGAGTCCAGAAGCATGGGTCAGCGAACAAAATGAGTGTACGCCGCCGCGGCGGAAATGCGAAGATCGCCGGCGCCAAGACGTTGGTAATGCCGTGCCCGCTTCACACGCGCCCGGAGACCGAGCGCCCGGTTCGTACTGCCGGCTGCTCGTCACCGAAAGCGGGTGCGGGCGGCAACAGTGCAAAGTCGAGCGGACGGCTCGGGTCACCGCACGCGCGCCCACCGGTCCACACGACATCGACCGTCAGCACGTACAGCCGCACGCCGCGGAACACCGGCCCCGGGCACCCGCCGGTGCGCACAATCCGCAGGTGGCCCGCCGGGAACCCAGCGAACGGGCGGTCGTTGTGACAGCCCTGCACGCCGCTCTCCAGCAGTTCCGAGTGGCCCACCTCGATCCGGCGGCACGGGAACGCCTCGCCGGGCAGCGCGGCATCGGCGGCCAATGCGCTTTCGGAACCGAATGCGGCGGCAACCGACTCCTCGAACGAGCGAAACCGCAATGCCGGCGCGGCGTGCGTTGTCGATCGGGCGAGAGCGCCGGCACCGGAACTCAGCCCGAACGGAAGCGCCAGCCCGAGCGCGGTAAGAACGGATCGGCGGTCCTGACTCATCACGAACCCTCTGCCGGTAATTGGGGGAAATGAGCGCGGGCGCCGACGGGTTCGTCGGCGCCCGGCAACAAAGACGTTTACCGCTCGGCGGCGGCGCGGCCCCAGAACCGCACCTTCCGGCACGCCGCAACGAACGCCTCGCACTCCTCCGGGTTGTTGAGCGGCAAGAAGCCCTCGTCCAGCGCATCCGCCACGCCCGCCTTTTCAAAGAGCGGGGTCGCGGTCGCCGCATACCCGACAAACTTCCGGTGCGCCACGGCGTCGGCCACGAAGTCCCGCGCCGCGGGCAGCTTCGCGAGCGCCGCGGCGCCCTCCTTCGACGGCAGGATCACGACCGCGTCGAACAGCACCGACGGCCCGCCCTCCAGCTTCTCGTGCGCGTCGTGCCACGCGCCCGCCGAGTCCTTCACCCCGCCCACCTCGGGCGCCACCAGTTTGAGCATCGCCCCTTCCGCCTTGAGCGCCTTATCCAGCGCGGCCAGAACGTTAGCGTCGACACCGTCGGTGACGAGCGCGCCGACCTTCCGCCCGGCGAAGCTCTTCGGGCCGTTCTTGACGATGCTCAGCTTGTCCGACGGCTTCAGGTCCTGGCGGGTGGGCTTCGCGGCCGGCATCGGCTTGGGCACCTCCTTCAGCCGCAGGCCCTTCGCGACCGCGTCGGCCAGCCCCTGGTCGATGTTAAGCAGGTGGGCCACCATGCGGGCGCGGATGTCCACCCGCTCCACCTTGCTCAGCTCGAACGTCAGCGCGTTGGCGATGTGCTGCTTCTCGATGTCCGTCTGGCTGACGTAGAACTGCCGCGCCTGGCTGTAGTGGTCCGAGAACGTCTCGGAGCGCTCGCGCACCTTCTGTGCCTGGATCGGCTCTGCGAAGCTCTTGTACCCCTGGGCCGACTCGCGCGGCCCGGGCAGCTCGCGCGGGGTGGCCCCGGTCCACGAGTTCGGCTCGTAGTTCACCCGCCCCTTCGGGTTCCGCATCGCCATGTGCCCGTCCTGCTGGAAGTTGTGGACCGGGCACCGCGGCGCATTGATCGGGATGTGCGTGAAGTTCGGGCTCCCGAGCCGCTTCAGTTGCGTGTCCAGGTACGAGAAGTTGCGCCCCTGGAGCAGCGGGTCGTTGGAGAAGTCGATGCCCGGGACCACGTTCTGCGTGCAGAACGCCACCTGCTCGGTCTCGGCGAAGAAGTTGTCCACGTTGCGGTCGAGCACCAGGCGGCCGGCGATTTTCACCGGCAGGTCCTCCTCGGGTATGATCTTGGTGGGGTCCAGCAGGTCGAACCCGAACTTGGCCGCGAACTCCTCGTCGAACAGTTGCACCCCGAGCTCCCACTCCGGGAACGCCCCGCTCTCGATGGCGGTCCACAGGTCGCGGCGGTGGAAGTCCGGGTCGGCCCCGTTGATCTTCACCGCCTCGTTCCACACCACCGACTGGAGCCCGAGTTTCGGCTTCCAGTGGAACTTCACGAACGTGGACTTGCCTTCGGCGGTCACGAGCCGGAACGTGTGAACGCCGAACCCCTCCATGAACCGGAACGACCGCGGGATGGTCCGGTCCGACATGATCCACATGACCATGTTCATGGACTCGGGCGTGAGCGAGATGAAGTCCCAGAAGTTGTCGTGCGCGGTCTGGGCCTGCGGGAACGCGCGGTCCGGCTCCTGCTTGGCGGCGTGGATCAGGTCCGGGAACTTGATCGGATCCTGGATGAAGAACACGGGGATGTTGTTCCCGACCAGATCCCAGTTGCCTTCCTTCGTGTAGAACTTGGCGGCGAACCCGCGCACGTCGCGCGCCAGGTCGGCAGACCCCTTATTTCCGGCGACCGTGGAGAACCGCACGAACGCCGGCGTCTTCTCGCCCTTTTTGAACACCGCGGCCCGGCTCACGCTTTCCAGCAGGCCGTTGCTCTCGAAGAACCCGTGCGCCCCGTACCCCCGGGCGTGAACCACGCGTTCCGGGATGCGCTCGTGGTCGAAGTGAAAGATCTTCTCGCGGAAGTGGAAGTCTTCGAGCAGTGCCGGGCCGCGGGGGCCGGCGCGGAGCGTGTTCTGGTCGTCCGAAACCACAACGCCTTGCTGCGTTGTGAGCGGTGGCACCTGGCCTTGCGCAGTCTGGTGCGTCTCTCCGCCCTTCCCGACCTCATGCCCACTCGCCATACCCGCGTCTTTCGGCTGTGCCATGTGCGTTTGCTCGATGTTTCTAGGGGATCGTTCTGCGGTGCCGCGTAGAGCGGAGCAGAGTGCCCGCAAATGCCGCACCGAACCTGCGGGTTCCGTGCGGCGGTAGGGAAAGCCCTGGCATGAGGCGCAGAAGTGAAGCGGCCGAGGAGTGTCCGGCGGTGCGCGGTGTGACGCGCGGGTCACGGCGCGGGCGTGCCATCGAAGATGACGGCCCCGCGCGTCTCCCCGACCGCGATCAGCCGGTTGCCGTCCCGTGAGAACAGCAGCCGCCGCACGGGCTCACGGTGGGGCAGCTTCAGCGCGAGGATCTCGTGCCGCGCGTGCGGGTCCCACACTTTGACGGTCCCGTCGTCGCTGCCGCTGACCAGCCGGTCGCCGGTCGCGGAGAACGCCAGCGCGCGCACCGCCGCCGCGTGCGCAAGAGCCGTGTCCGCCTCCAGCGGCACGAGTTGCCCTGCCCCGTCGGCCGGCACGTCGAACAGGTACACCATCCGGTCCGCCGTCCCAAGGGCGATCCGGGAGCCGTCGCGGTTCAGGGCCGCGGCGCAGATCGCTGCGGGCGGGTTCAGCCGCAGCCCGCACAGCTTGCGCCGGCTCGCCACGTCGTAAATGGCGGCGAACCGGACCGCCGACGCCCACGCGATCCGGGTTCCGTCCCCCGACATCGCGCCGACGCCCGCGACGGGCGGGCCGGTGGCCCTGAACAGCTCTTTGCCCGTCGCCACCTCCCACGCCATCAGCTCGTTGCCGACCAGCGCGCCCGCCACGCGGGAGCCGTCGGCCGAGAACGCGAGCGCCCCGAGCGGCGCCGGGGTGGCGATCGCGCGCACCGGCGCGCCGGTCGCGGCGTCGAGGAGCCGGAGCACCGGGCTCGCCTCGCCCGCGGTCGCAACCGCGAGCAGGTTCCCGCCCGGTTGGAACAGGTGGTGCGCGACGCCCTCCGCTTTCGGAACGAGCGTCCGCTTCGCGCCCGCCCGCTGGAACAGCAGCGCGTTCGCCTGGTCGGGGAAAATGTGCGGCACGAACATCGTATCGGCGCGGTCGTTGACCGCGACCGGGACCGGGCACGGGGTGGGCGGCTCGAACGAACCGACGGCCCGGCTGCCGCCGCCCCGCCACACCTTGCACCGCCCCAGCGAGTCGAGCGTGAGCAGTTCGTCCCGGGTGGGGTGGAACAGCAGTTTGTTGACGCGGCCCCGGTGCCCGTGAAGCGTGCCGACCGGCTCGCCCGTACCGACCTTCCAGACGCGGATCCCGTCCTCCCCGCCGGCGGTGGCGCACCGGCTCCCGTCGGCCGAGAACGCGATGCGGCAGCCGCCCCCGGTGTGCGTGCCGGTCAAATAGCGGAACGGGGCCGGCTGCCCCACCTTCCAAAAGCCCAGGTCGCCCTTGTCGCTCGCGAACACGACGTGGGCGCCGTCGGGGGAGAGGGCCGACTGGGACATCGAGACCGGCAGCCCGTTGTGAGCGCACCGGAGCCGCTGCACCACCCGACCGGTGGTCGTCTCCCAGAGCGTCGTCGAGACGAACCGCTCCTCGTCCATCGTGACGGCGAGCGCGAGTTTGCCGTCGCCCGTGAGCGCCGCGTAAGGGGACGACAGGCGCTCCGGCAGCTCCGCGATCAGCCGGCCGGTCTTCAGGTCGTAGGACCGCGCGCGCGAGTTCTCCTGGTCCCCGCTGATGACGGCGACCGCCCCGTCGGCGGACACGGCGCACTCGGGGAACACCCCGTCGACGCTGTTCCAGCTCACGAGCAGTTCGCCGGTCTCGCCGTCCCGCACGTCCGCCGCGCTGGCGCGCGAGCGGTCCGCGGGCAGCGGCTCGTGGTCGTACTTCGGGTCCAGCGCCGCGGTCAGCAGCCGCCGGCCGTCCGCCGACAGCCACCGCCGCAGGGGCGCGCGGGTCGGCACCGGGACCCGCTTGAGCAGCGCGCCCGAGTCCGGATCGCGGTACTCCACCTGCGCGTCGTCGGTGAGCACGACGAGCCGCGCCCCGCCCGGCGAGTACGTGAGGTCCAGGCACTTGGGGACGACGAACGCAGCCGCCTCGGGGTGGGCCACCGACCGGCAGTGCCACCACTCCCAGCCGCGCAGCTCCTTGGGGCAGGCGGCCAGGAGCTGGTCGGCGCGCTCGACGTTCCCCTCGCCCCACTCGCGGTGCGCGAGCGCGACGTCGTGGTAGTACTTGGTGCGGAGCAGTTCCTGCTGCGCCCCCTGGAGCGACTGTTTGGCGGCCCTCTCGCCGCGGAGCGCCTGTTCGATGTCCCGTTTCTGAAGCGACACGAGCTGCTCGGCCCGTTTCGCCTCGCCCTCCCGCCGGAGCGCGTTCTCGCGCGCCTCGTCCGTCTGAGCCATCTGGTCCCGGAGGTCGCGGTTGGCCGTTTCGGCTTTCTGCTGCGCGTCCAGCGCGCGGAGCCAGAACCCCACGACCACCGCACCGGTCGCCAGCGCCGCGGTCAGGGCCGCGGCCGCCGCGCAGGCGGTCGCGGCGGCGGGGCGGCGCCGCGCCCACTTGAGCCCGCGCTCGACCGGCCCCGGCGGGCGCACGGACACGGGCTGGCGGTTCAGGAACCGCGCCAAGTCGTCGGCCAAGGCGGCCGCCGTCGGGTAGCGGTCCGCCGGCCCCTTCTCCAGGCACCGCAGGCAAATGAGGTCCAGGTCGAGCGGCACCCGTGCGGCGCGGCTCGGGGCGGCCGGGGGCTCGTGGATCACGCGGTGGAGGACCGGCCACGCGTCGGCGCCGGCGTGCTCGAACGGGGGCGCGCCGGTGAGGCACTCGTACAGGATCACCCCGAGCGCGTACACGTCCGCGGCGGGGCCGGCGTACTTGGTGCGCCCGCTCGCCTGCTCCGGGGCCATGTACGCCGGGGTGCCCATCACCTCCCGCGTCTGGGTGAGGTCGGACGCGCCGTGCTTGGCCAGCCCGAAGTCCGTGACGCGCGGCTCGCCCTCCGCGTCGAACAGCACGTTGCCGGGCTTCAGGTCGCGGTGCACCACGCCCTGCTCGTGCGCCGCTTGCACCGCCCGGGCCAGCTTCTCCGCGAGCCGGGCCGCGTCGTCCGCCGGCAGCGGGCCGGCGCGCAGGCGCGCCGCGAGCGACCCGCCCGACAGGTGTTCCATAGCCATGAACGGCCGCGACTCGTGCAGGGCGAACTCGTGGATCTGCACGACGTGCGGGTGCTTGACGGCAGCAACCGCCTCCGCCTCCCCAAAGAACCGGGCCACATCGAGCGGGTTCGCGGCGGCGCCCGGCGGCAGCATCTTGATCGCGACGCGGCGGCGCAGGCCCTGCTGCACGGCGAGGTACACGACCCCCATCCCGCCGCGGCCGAGTTCGCCGAGCAGTTCGTAGCCGCGCACGGTCGGCAGCCCGCCCGCGGGCGCCACCGGCCCGGTCGCGTCCGGGTCGCGCGGACCGGCGGCGCCCGCCGCGCCCGCCGCGCCCCGAATGGGGACCGGCAGGAGCCGCTCGGTCTTATCGTCGGCCGGCTGACGGGCCGTGGACATCAACGGTCTCCGGGGGGACGGTGAAACAGAGTTCACCCCGACCGGCCCGCCCCCGCCCCCGCCCCAGGGTGAAGAGACCGACACCCGCAGGGTCAGCAACAGGTCCGAACGGATCGAACAGAAGGCGCGGCCCGTTGCGCCGCGAACCGCTGTCCCAAAGATTATTCTCTCAGCCGGCCCGGCACCGGAGCGGCAACCGCTCGAAGTGATAGAGCGGCTCGAGAGGGAGAAAGGAGGTGATACCAAATCGCGCGGTTCGCAACCATCTGCCGAGGCGCCCGATTCGATTTACGAACCACTTGCAGCAAAATCCGAGTGCAACAGCTTAGCCGACTTGGCACGAGTTCATCCCGGCCACGGAAAGCGGCCGTCTCGGAAGCGAGGCGGCCGTCGGCGCACACCGCCCTCACAAGAACTCCGTCCGGTGGGAGCGGCGGCGCCATTCGGTATCAGTACAGCTTCTGGAGCGGCGGGTCGGACTGAAGGATCGCGCCCTTTTCGTCCGCGGTCACGAAGTAGCTGTTCGGGATCCGGTTCCCGGTCTCGCTCTCACCGGTCCACACGTTGACGCGGAACTTGCTCCCCCACAGCGGCAGCACGGCCACCTTCAGCAATTGGGCCGGGCGCCCCAACGCAGCGAGTACGGCAACCCGGATCGCGGCTTCGCGCGGCCGGTTGGCCGCTTCCGCCGCCACAGGCGCGACTTCCGAAAGCGTTTCGACTTTGGATGCGCTAGACATCGGAACCTCGAGTTCGGGCGTGTGTAGAGTCCCACCGGGTCGCACAAGCGAGACCGGCAGGAGTAGCGTTCGGTTTGGGTTCGGGCTCACACCTTTAGAACGCGACAACCGTCGGGCGATTCGTAAACGCTCGAGAAATAAAACCGCCCGGGCCGGGGAAGCATTACAGCTTCCGACCCGGACCCGGGCGGTGTTCCGAAGGCGATCCCGGAACGTGATCGCGTGCGCGCAACACAACCGGCCACCGGACGGACGAAGTACAGCGGCAGGGTCGCCGTATGACAGTTACCGAGTGGTGGGCCGAATTTTTTCACCATGCGACGCACCACACCGATTCATAGCATTTTCCGCCAACCACCTAAGCAAACGGTGACGCGCGTCGACTGTCCGAGAGTCCGTCAGCGACCTCTCAGGTGCCCATTTTTTTCGGTGGCGAGGCCTTGATCCCGCTGCCCACACGGGAATATAGTTCATTCAGACCGGCCGCGGTCACCGAGGTGAATGGGCGACGCCTCGATGATTTGCGGCCGGTCCTTTTGTTTCATGCACCGCCGAAGCATTTCTGCTACACCAACCCCTCATCGTCTAACCTCCGAGGGGAATATTCGTGCGCCAACTTACTATTGCTGCGTCAGGTTTTGATTTTAGGGTACAGCGAGGCCCGTTTGGCTCGCGCGTCGTCGACTCGAAACTGCCAATCGACGACGCGCTGGGTGCCATCGGTGTGGTGTGACCACGCCGCCGTTTGGTCCCGCAACACGTCGCTCGTCTCGAACCGGCGCCCGTGGACGCACGGGCGGGTCATCGCGCTCAACTCGTTCTCCGCGATGTTGAGCCAGCTGCCATGTCGGGCGTGTGGCGGAACTCCAACCGGCGTACCCGCGCCCGAGCCGTTTCCGCATCGAACGCCTCGTAGAACGCACCGATCGTGTGTGTATTCAGGTTGTCACATACGAGGATCACCGCCCCCGCCGTCGCGTACCGGCCGTTCAACAGCGCAGCCATCTCGATGGCCCAATCCACCTTCGTCCGGTGCTCCCCCGCGCGCACCTGGCGCCACCCGGCCAACGGCTCACAGAACATGAAGAGGCTCGCGGTGCCGGCTCGCTCGTACTCGTCATCGGCCCGACGCGGGTGCTCCTTCGTCGCCGGAATCGGCACCCACGACCCGTTGAGGTACTCGCGGCGGACATCCAACATGGCTTGCGCGCCGTCCCGGGTCCACCGCATCCGAAGTCTCAGATGAAGCCGATCGAGGCCCGGCTGGAGCGGTCCAATCCCCTCCCCTACTGCGACATCACCATCCGGCCCAAGACACCCAACGTGGGTAACATTCCTCACGCCGAACGCCTTAGAACGCCCAGCACGAGCAGCCGGTTCCCCAGAACGGATCGGCGCCCGTCTGTGGGGCCGGGCCGAACAGGCGGTGCAACAGCCCGTGAGACTTCGACCCCTGGGCGCAGCAGCGGGCCGGCGCCGGTGCGCCCGCCTGTGGCCCGCCGGAGTAGTACCCGCCGTACACGCCGACCGGCGACCAGTCGGGCGAAACCGGAAGCGGCGCCGGGGCGAGCGGCGCGAACGTGCCCGCGGCATACACCACCTTGCCGCCCACCACGGTCAGCACCGATTCGATGCCCCGGATCTCGTTCTCTGGAACGGTAAAGTAGTCCGCCGAGAGCACGGTCAGGTCGCCGAGCTGGCCGACCGCGAGCGCGCCCTTCTGCCCGTCCTCGGCCGACATCCACGCCGAGCCCTGCGTGTACAGCCGCAGCGCCGTCGCCCGGTCGAGCCGGTTCGCCTCGGGGTACAGCGCGAGCCCGCCCACCGTGCGGCCGGTCACCATCCAGTACAGCGACACCCACGGGTTGAAGCTCGCGACCCGCGTCGCGTCGGTGCCGGCGCCGACCGGGATGCCCATTTCCAGCATTTTGCGGATCGGCGGCGTGTGCGCGGCGACCCCGGGGCCGTACCGGTCCACAAAATACTCGCCCTGGAACGCCATCCGGTGCTGAACGGCGATCCCCCCGCCGAGGGCCTTGATCCGCTCCAGGTTGCGCTCGGTAACGGTCTCGGCGTGGTCGAAGAACCACCGCAGGCCGGCGAACGGCACCTCGCGGTCGACCGCCTCGAACACGTCGAGGAACCGCCCGATCGACTCGTCGTAAGTGGCGTGCAGCCGGAACGGCCATCGGTGCTCGGCCAGGAGCTTCACTACCCGGTGGAGTTCGCCCTCCATGCCGGGCGCGAGATCGGGGCGCGGCTCCAAGAAGTCCTCGAAGTCGGCGGCGGAGAAGACGAGCATCTCCCCGGCGCCGTTCATTCGGTAGTAGTCGCTCCCCGATCCCGGCTTCGTCATCGCGACCCACCGGGAGAAGTCCTCAAATTCCTCCTTCGGCTTCTGGGTGAACAGGTTGTACGCCACGCGCACGGTCATCTCGCCGCGGCGGTGCAGGTCTTCGATGATTTCGTAATCGTCCGGGTAGTTTTGGAACCCGCCGCCGGCGTCGATGACGCTGGTCACGCCGAGTCGGTTCAGCTCACGCATGAAGTGGCGGGTCGAGTTCAGTTGGTCCGACGGCCCGAGCTTCGGCCCCTTCGCGAGCGTGGCGTACAGGATCATCGCGTTCGGCCGGGCGATGAGGATACCGGTAGGGTTCCCGTTCCTGTCGCGCTGGATCTCGCCGCCGGGCGGCTCGGGCGTGTCTTTCGTGTACCCGACGGCGCGGAGTGCGGCGGCGTTCAGGATGGCGCGGTCGTACAGGTGCAAGATGAACACCGGGGTGTCCGGCGCCGCCGCGTTCACCTCGGCGAGCGTGGGCATCCGCCGCTCGGCGAACTGGAACTCGTTCCACCCGCCCACGACGCGCACCCACTGCGGGGCCGGCGTGCGCCGGGCCTGCTCCGTCAGCATCCGGAGCGCGTCCGCCAGCGACGGCACCCCGTCCCAGCGGAGTTCCAGGTTGAAGTTCAGACCGCCCCGGATGAGGTGCAGGTGCGAGTCGTTCAGCCCCGGGATCGCGCGCCGGCCGCCCAGATCGACGACCCGGGTCGCGCTCCCCCGAGCTTTCAGAACGGCGTCGTCGGTACCGGACGCGGCCACCCGTCCTCCGGCGAACGCAATCGCCGAGACCTCGCTTGGCGTGTCGTTGGTGGTGATCTTGCCGTTGTGAAGGATCAGATCCGGCGCGGTCATATCGGCATTCTCCGTTGTGCGTGGCCGGGGCCGGCGGGCGGCCCTTGGAGCCACCGGCGGGCCGCGCGGCTCAAAACCGGCATGACGACCCACGTCAGGCCGGCGACCACGGCCGCGTTAAAGATCAAGAAGCCCACAAACCAAGGAAGACGGGCCGTGAACGGGGCGAGAATGAAGGTCAGGGCCAGGGCCGTCAGATTGACCCCGGCCCACGTCAGCAGAGCGAGCTTCCACCGGGGCGGCACGGGTACGAACGCCGCTCCGGCGGGTGCGACCCACGCTTCCAGGCCGGAGGCCGTATGGACCCGCGGGTCGTGTTCCAGATGGTCCCGAATCGCTTCCAGGAACGCCCGGTAGTCGTCCGAATCGCGAAGGTTCTCCCAGGCGCCCCACGACTCGAACCGGAGTACGGCCCCGTACTCACGCCCGCCGGCCGGCGGGCGGAGGATGAGCACCCCGAGGTGACCGGGATGCGTCACGGACCGCGGAACCCACTCCCGGAGCGCCCGCTCGAACGCCTCCTCGTGCCCGGGGCGCACCACGCGGGTGACGACCACTGTGACGGGATCGGCGGGCATCGGATCAGTGCCCCGCCTTGAGCCGGGTCGGGTACGGCGGCTGCTTGTGGACCATCGTGTAGGCGTACTCCACGCCCTGGCCGTACGCGCCGGAGTGCTCCAGCGCGATCTTCATGACGGCGTCGTAGGTCTCCCGCCGCGCCCAGTCCTGCTGAAGTTCGAGCATCACCTGCTGCCAGGTGACCGGGACGGCCCCGGCCTGAACGACCCGCTGCATGGCGCACCGGTGGGCCACCTCGCTGGTCCCGCCGGACGCGTCCTCAACGGCGTACACCTCGTACCCGGCTTCCATCGCCTGGATCGCCGGGAACGCGAGGCACACCTCCGTCCACAGCGCGGCGATGACGAGCTTCTTGCGGCCGATCCGCTCGACCTCGGCGACGAACTTCTTGTCGCCCCACGAGTTCATGCTCGTCCGCTCGATCGGCTTCTGCCCCGGGAACAGTTCGGTGAGCTGGGGCCACATGTTCCCGCTGAAGGCCTCCGTTTCAACAGTGGTGAGAATCACAGGCACGTTGAACACCTTGGCGGCCTTCGCAAGTCCGATGGTGTTATTCAGCAGCGCCTGACGGTCGATCGAGGTGACCCCGAACGTCATCTGGGGTTGGTGGTCGATAAAGATGATGGTGCAGTTCTTCGGATCGAGCAGGCCGTGAATCGCGTCGGACATGAATCGCTCTCCTGTTTGTGGCTTCGTCGGGCCTCACAGGAGCTAAGCGTGGAGGGTCAACGCCAGACCGGCAGATGGGCGGCCGGCGAACGGCTTTACGGTCAAACTAAAGGGCCGTGCGCGGCGCCCGCGTCTCGGTCAGCACGGCCGTCCGTGTTGTGGGAATCGCCTGTCACCGCCGGCGCGCCGTTGTCGTGATCCTGGTTAGAGAGCCTCTCATCCCACCCCGGATCACCCATCCAATGACCGCGCGTCACCTCGTCGCGTTCACGCTCCTGCTGTGCGTCGCTACTGCGGGCGCGGCCGACACACCAAAACCCACCTTCGCCGATCGGGTGAAGGAGTCGTTCCCGAAGTGGGACGTTGACAAGAACGGCACCCTCACCCGCGAAGAGATCGACCGCGCCGTTTCCAACCCCGAGATCAAGGGCGCGGACGCGGCCGCCGTCGTTTCATTGAAGCGGGCGGTGCGGAACACGAAAACGAAACTGCCGGCGCTCACGAAAGAGGCGATCCTCGAACTCGCGGCCAGCACCGCGAAGGACCGCCCCAACCTGAACGGCATGTACAACTCCGCCCTGGAACGCATCTCCGGCGCGAACCGTGAGCTGTTTCCGAAGGGCGTGCCGAGCCTCGAAACGCTCCACCAGGGGCGGCTCGGCGACTGCTTCTGCCTCGCCCCGCTCGGCTCGATGGTGTGTCGCAACCCTAAAGACATCGTGCAGATGATTCGCAAGCAGAGTGACGGATCGTACCTCGTGCGGTTGGGCGCGCGCGACGTAGCGGTCCCCGCGCTTACCGACGCGGAACTGGCGCTGACCGCCACCACCGGCCCGGACGGCGTGTGGGTGAACGTGTACGAAAAGGCGGTCGGGCTGCTGCGCGTCGAAAAGGCCAAGGGCGACGGCGAGCCGGCGTCGCTGATCGACCTGCTCGCGAAGGGCGGTTCGGCCGGGAGCACTATTGAGGTCGTTACCGGGCACCCGATCGAACGGTTCTCCTGCAAGTTCGCCAAGGAAGAAAAGCTCAGCGAAAAAGAATTTGGCGCCAAGCTCGACGATCTACGCAAGAAGCTGACCGCCGCGTTCGCGGAAAAGCGACTCGTGACGTGCGGCACCGCGAGCGGCGGGACCAAGGTGCCCAACGTGGACGGGAACCACGCCTACGCGGTGATCGGCTTCGACCCGAAAACCGACGAGATCGTGCTCTGGAACCCGCACGGGCAGTCGTTCACGCCGAAGGGGAAGCCGGGCCTGGAGCACGGGTACCCGACGAAGAACGGCCAGTTCCGGGCGCCCCTGCCGGAGTTCGTGAAGGTGTTCGCCGGGGTCGCGTTCGAGGTTCCGCCCGCAAAGTAACCCGTCACGCCTTGCAAGCCCGGGGCCGTCAAGTCGAGACCTTGTCGGCTCCGGGAAGCACCGCGCCGAAGTCGCGTGCGATCCGGTCCATGTACGCCGTTAAAAGCTGCTCGACGCGCGCGGGCGTGTCGGCAGCGACCACGAAGCCGATGTGGTTCTTCATCTTCAGCCGATACACGATTTCCGGGTCGGTGAACCCGGACGTGTCGGGCTCTTCCTGTCGCGCGAGCGAGATCACCACCCCGCCGAACTTCTGCTTCAGTTGGGGCAGTTCATAGTGGTCGGTCCCGCGACAGACTTCGAGCCGCGCCCACTCCGACCACAGGTTCACGCCGGTCGCGTGTTCGACCATTTCGGCCGTGTTGGCCCCGCCCACCCGGGCGCTGGTCTCTATGAAGTAGACCTGCCCGTCGGCGTGCGCCTTCATGAACTCGGTGTGCGACGCGCCCCAGCCCAACCCGAACCCGTCGAGCACCTGGGCGTTGGCCGCTTTCAGCGCCGCCACTTCCGGGTGCTCCCGCGGCACCGTGCGGGTCGCGTACACGCCGCCGCCCTGGTACACGTCGAGCAGCGGCCGCCAGTAGGCGTTCACCTCCGCGAAGATCACCTTCCCGTTCGCGACCAGCGAATCGACGTGGAACAGGTCGCCGGGCACCATCTGCTCGACCAAGCAGAACGACTGATCGTCGCCCAGTTCGTCGATGCGCCTCCACACCTCGTCGGCGGTGTGCAGCTTGCGGATGCCCGCCGCGCTCGCTTCCGACCGCGGCTTGACGAGCCACGGCCCCGGCACCCGCGCCAGGAACGCGCGCACGTCGTCGTGGTTGAAGACCGGCGTGAAGTCGGGGATGCGGATGCCGAGTTCGCGGGCGCGGACCCGCATCGCGAGCTTGTCGCGAAAGTAGCGCGCGGTCGATTCGTTGTGCCCGGTGTGGGTGAGCCGGAAGTGCTCGCGCAGGTGCGCGCCGACCTCCACGTCGAAGTCGTCGAGGGCCACGACGCGGTCGATCTTGCGCGTCCGCATGATGTACGCGACGGAGTTGACGAGTGCGCGACTGTCCAGGAAGGTCTTGACCGCGAACACGTCGTCGCAGGCGTGCCGCGCCCACGGCTCGCCCAGGGCCGTCTCGACGGTGAGCAGGTACACGGTACACCCCTCGGCCTTGAGCCGTTCGAGGAACCGGTTGCCTTTGAAGTACGATGCGAGTGCGAGAACAGTGAGTGACATGGGAGAGAGGATACCGCGCAGCGGCTACGGGGTGAAGAACCTAACCCACGCCCCTCTCCGGACGGCTCGAAGTGTGGGCGTCACGAAATTTGGGTGGGACAAACGGAAGGCAGCAAATAGTGCTCCCGGCGCCCCAGGGCGGGTGCTCCCCGCGGGTGAAGCAGATCGGGATGCGTTGGGGCACCACCGGGCCGATCCGCCACATCCGCTCATTATGAGGAGGGAAAATCGGGCAGCGGAACGCCCACGGCGCTGGCACCTGACACGATTCTTATCCACGAACCTGACACCGATGCGGGCGCGAACGGTTACGGTCGCGCCTGTGCGCCCTCATATCGTTACAACCGGAAACGTGTACTAGGCTGTACCGGGGGCACGCCACGGCGCGCCGAATTGTACCCGACCGCAATGTTCAGCTCCGGCCCGAGCAACCCCAACCGCACCAATGGCCCTTGCGCCCGCGAACGCGAAGGACGCTGCGACCCTCGCCGACGAGTTGGTCCGCTGCCGGGTCGTGGACCTGGACCAGTTGGCCGCGCTCGTGGCCGAGTTCCCGGGCGGCACGGCGGCCGCATTGGTGGAGTTCCTCGCCGCCCGCGGCGCGCTGACGCCGTTTCAGGCGTCGCGGGTGCGGGCGGGAGAGAGTGCGGTTCTGGCCCTCGGCCCGTACCGGCTCACCGGCCCCGCCGGGCGCGGCACGTTCGGGCCGCTGTTCGCCGCGACCCACGTGGCGCACCCCGGGCGGTTCGCGCTGCGGGTGACGCCGCTGCGGTCGCTGTGGCGGGCGCGGCAAGCGAAGCAGCTCGCCCGGGCGCTCTCGGCCGGCCCCATTCACCCGGCGGTGCTGCCGCTCGTCGAAGTCGATTCGGCCAACGGGTTCCATTACCTCGTTTGGCCGCACGCCGACGGAATCGGACTGGCTGAGCTGGTGGAAGGCAACGGCCCGCTCGCCCCGGGCGACGCGATCGCCCTCCTGGGGCACCTCGCGAATGCCCTCGCGGCGTGCCACGCCCGCGGGGTCACCCACGGGGCGCTGACCCCAGACTGCGTGCGGCTGGCCGAAGACGGATTGCCCCGGCTGCTCGAGCTCGGGGCCGGCGCGCTTCTGGCGCAGAGCCTGGAGGCGGACGAGGCGCTGCTCGACTCCCTGTCGGCGGCCTTCGCGGCGGCCGGGGTGCTGTCGTTTGGGGCGCCCGAGCTGGCACTCAACCCGTTGAGCGCCGCCCCGGCGTGCGACCAGTACGCGCTGGCGGCGGTGGGGTACTTCGCGCTCACCGGGCTGGCCCCGTACCCGCACCCGACGCTCGCCGAGCAGTTCCGCGCCAAGCGGAGCGAGGCGCCGCCGTCGGTCGCAGTGGTTAACACGAGCGTGCCGCACGACTTGGCCGCCGTGCTCGAGCGGATGATGCACCCGGACCCGGCCGCCCGGTTCGCGTCGCTCGCGGAAGTCGAGGAGCAGCTCTCGGCGCTCGCGCCCCCTTCGGACCCCTCGGCGTCCGATCAGATCGAGCTCGAGTCGCTTCTGCTGTCGCGGTTGCAGAAGGGGGGGGCGGGCAGCGGGGCCATCTCGTGGACCGAGAGCGGGTCCGGGGTGCTGCGTCCGGCCGCCCGCGACGACTCCGACGCGTCCGTCACGTTCGACCTGCCGGAGGCGCCCGAAACGGTGCCCGGCCCGCTCCCGCTGGCGCACGAGTGCGCCGACACCCCGCGCAACGCCCCCGGCTCGGCCCGCGCGGCCGAACGTTCGCTCGCCGTTCCGTCGCCCGTGCCGCAAGTGCCTTCGGAGGGACCGGTGATGGGTAATCGGTTGCTCGGCGCGATGAACGACGGGAGCCGCGAGCGGCGGGCGCTCCCCCCGCCCCCGGACCCGCGGCTGTCGGCGCCCACCCCGGTCCAGTGGCACACGGCCGACGAGGAACCCGGGGCGGCCGGCGCGCGGCGGCCCCCGCCGCCCGGGGAGCCCGGGGAGCCGCCGGCCAGTTCGGCGATGTGGAAGACGTTGAGGCGGAACGTGCTGTTCTGGAAGGCGCCCCGCGACGCCGTTCAGGTCACCGTGTTCGGCCCGTCGGCAGCCCCCCCGGGCCAAACGGTGCGGCTCACGATCTTCCTGCACCCCCCAGATGCGGTGGCGAGCGTCCGCACCCTGTCCCGGGCGTTTCAGGGCGACGCGGAGCAAGTGGGCACCGGGTACCTCGCTCGCGAGGTGGCACGCGGGGCCGAGCTGGCGGTCCACGTTTCGGTCGCGAACGCCGGAGTCGGCAAGGCCCTTATGAAGTGCCAATGGCGCGGGCAGCCGCACCGGCTGAGCCTGGACCTTCACGTCCCGTGGGAGAGCGCGGAGGGCTGGACGCCAGGGCTCGTATCGGTCGGGTTGGACGACGTGCGCGTCGGGAAGGTCGAGTTCTGGTTGAACGTGCTCCCGCGTAAAGCCTAACGCCCCGCCCGGTATCCAAATGTCGCAACTCGTACAGTCGGGGGCCGCGGCGCAACTGCACCGACCCCGACTGTACGAGTTGCGACCTTCCGAGTTTCGGCTAGGTCAACGATCGGCACCCTGTTAGCATCCACTTCAGACGGCCGGCTCTCCAGTCCACCCGGCCCCATTCGTTCAGCTCGCTCCGAGGCTCCGCATCATGCGTTCCGTCTTGGCCATCATTTTGGGGGGCGGCCGGGGCACCCGGCTGTTCCCGCTCACCAAATCCCGGTCCAAGCCGGCGGTCCCGGTGGCGGGCAAATACCGCCTCATCGACATCCCGATCTCGAACTGCATTAACAGTGAGCTGCACAGCATTTATGTGCTGACGCAGTTCCTCAGCGTGAGCCTCCACCGGCACATCGCGAACACCTACAAGTTCGACATGTTTAGTAAGGGGTTCGTCGAGGTGCTGGCGGCGCAGCAAACCAACGAGAGCGCCGACTGGTACCAGGGCACCGCGGACGCGGTGCGGCAGAACTTGTCCTACATCGAGCGCGAAGACCCCGACGAGGTGCTCATTCTCTCGGGCGACCAGCTGTACCGGATGGACTTCCGCCAACTGTTCGAAACGCACCGGGCGTGCAAGGCCGACATCACCCTCGCCGCGATCCCGGTGCCGGAACGCGATACAGTGGGGTTCGGCCTGCTCAGCATGGACGCCCAGAGTCGCGTCACCGGGTTCGTGGAGAAGCCCAAAACGCCGGAAGAGCGTGCCCCGTACTACACGTCGGCGGAGTGGATCGAGCGCCGCGGGATCGAGTGCCGGAACCGCCACTACCTCGCTAACATGGGGATCTACCTGTTCAAAACGCCGGTCCTGTACGAGCTGCTCACCGCTAAACCGCTCGCGACCGACTTCGGCAAAGAAGTGTTCCCCCGGAACTATAAGACCAAGAACATTTGCGCGCACCTGTTCGACGGGTACTGGGAGGACCTGGGCACCGTCCGGAGTTACCACGAAGCGAGCTTAGCACTGGCAGGGTCGAACCCGCCGTTCGACTTCTTCGCGCCTGAAGGCGTCATCTACACCCGGATGCGGAACCTGCCGGCGAGTCGGATCAACGGAGCGTCGCTGGTACAAAGCGTTGTGGCCGACGGGTGCGTGATCGGGGCCGACACGCGGATCGAGCGGAGCCTGGTCGGCGTCAGGAGCAGGATCGGTAACAACTGCTCGATCCGAGACACGGTGGTAATTGGGGCCGACAAGTTCGAGACCGATGCGCAGCGGGAGGAGAACAAGAAAAAGGGGCGCCCGGACCTGAACATCGGCAACAACACCGTGATCGCGCAGGCCATTCTGGATAAGGACTGCCGGATCGGTCACGGGGTCCGGCTCACCAACGAGAGCGGCGTCCAAGAGATGGACGGCCCGAGCGGATCGTTCCACATCCGTGACGGAATCATCTGCGTGCCCCGCGGCGGGATCATCCCGGACGGTACCGTGGTGTGAGCGCCCGTCGTTATGCGACTTAACCATCGCCGGCCCGACCTCTCATAAAAGAGACTGGCAGGGCCGGCGTTCGAGCGATCACTTCCGCTCTTCAATCTTCTTCGTTACACTCAGGCTACGGACGATCCGCGTAACCTCCGGGCGCACCGACGGATCGTCTGCGGGCAACCGGGCCGCGACCGTTACCCCGCCGTCGGACTGTTTCAGAACCGCGTACTCCAGCCGCACTTTATCGGCGCCGATGGTCGCATCGATCGAGAACCGGTCGAGTTGCACCGGCTCGGCACGCAACCGCGCTGGCTTTTCGGTCGCCGCTATCTGCGCCTTTTGCTTGGCCAGAAAGCCGCTCACTTCTTTCAGGTAGTCGTCGGCGGAGGGCACCTTTGCGGGCGGCTCGATCGTGATCAGAACCCCGGCACCACGGGCGTGATCGAGCGTCACCTGTCTGCCCTGCACCGCCCCCACCCGCCAACCCCGCGGGTACAGGAACCGAACTCCCAGGTCCTCGTTGTCGTAGAGGAGTAGCGTGTTCTCCGCGGTGCGCGTCAGCGTGAGGTCGCGCAGCGACGTGTCCGAGAGGTCGGCGGGCATCTGCGCGACGGCGGACCGCGTCATCGTGAACTGCCCCTCGACGGCCCCGAGCGTTTGCCCCTTGCCGTCGAGCAACTCGTGCGTGCCCTTGACCGACAAGTAATGAAGGAGGCTCGCATCGAGATCGAAGTACGCGGTCCCTTCAATCTTCTGGCGGCTCGGCCCGTCCAGGTTCACACCGCGCAGCGTCCCGTTCAGCTTCAGCCGCGCCAGCCGGCGGCCGTTCAGTTTCGCGACGCCCACGAACTCGACCGTAATGTCGCCCGCTTCAACCTGTTCGAGTTCGGTCAGTTCGGCAACCGCAGCAGCGGACGCCTTCCAACTCTGACCGGGCTTCACAGGCGCGGAAGGGAGCAGGCCCGGAACCAGTGCCGGGTTGAACACGTCGGTGCGGACGACATCGATCTCGCCCCAGGTGAGTGGGCCGTCCGGTGAGAACGGGGCCTTGCGGTTCCCGGAACGCACCAGCACCATCCGGCGAACCGACGGCCGAATGCCGGCGTCCTGTTTGACCTCGCCGACGGTGCGATCGAAAGAGATGTCACGGTAGACCCGTACCGTTTTGAGCAGCATCTTGTCTTCGGCCAGTTCTTCCGTTTCAGGCTTGAGCAACCGCTCCTCGTAGGTGAGTTTGCTGGCACCGATCACCGGGACCAGTTGCGCGGGTTTCCCTTTCTCGGTTGGGGGCAATGAGAGTTTTCCGGTGAGTTTGACATGCACGTCCACCTTGGTAGTGTGCCCGTGTTTGAACGGTTCGGACAGAACAACGCTCTCTTGAGCGGCCGCGTGAATCGCGAATGATGCGAGAAGCAGCACTGAGAAGACAGTTCGGCTTAACCCAAGGGCTGGTCGCATGACATCCTCACCGGTCAATGTCGCACCATTTTACAGTGACTTTTGAACCGGTCGGACATGAACTTACGCCGAAATCGGCTTCGTTCCGCCGGCCGCTTAAACTGTGGCTTCTTTAGCGATTGGGAGAAATGTAAGACTTGGCGCGAGTTGATCTAAGTGGTACGGAACGGTTTGCAAAAAGGAGCACTTTGAAGAAAACGGAGTGTCTTTCCGACACCCTATCGGCTTTCAACTGCTTGGCGGATAAATAATCGCGGCAAAAACCGTCCGCGTAAGTGCAGTCCACTAAATGGCTAGCGTACCAGATGGCTGTCTTTGAAGCATCAACTTTTGTTCATTGGCAAGGGACGTGCTTCTTCCACAAGCGACTTCGCAACGAGACGTACCCCGAGATCGATACGACAAGGCATCCCGTTCTATTCGAAACTTATGGATGGCCTGAACAGGTGAACCTCAAGGACGGTTAAAGGTATCCAATCCAACGGCTTGGTACAAGACGAGCTTTTCGGTCACGAACTGCCGTCCGAAGCGTTTAGGTAAGACCGGCGGGCTGTGAAGAGTATTTCGTGGTAGCAAATGGGCTTTAAAACCCCCGCTGGGCCTTGGCGAATGACAAGTTGGAGTACCGAACCAATTTTACCACCGGAGTCCAGTGTTCCGGTGTTCAGATAGAGATGAGCCATAGCGGGCACCGCCCGCGGCCGGGAGGAGCCGGTGAACACGTTCAAGAATCAAGCACTCAAGGAACTGACCGAGCAGCAGACCCGGTTCGCCCCGGTTGCGCGCCGGCAGCTCCAGATCGCTAACGCTCAGAAACTGCTGACCGAAATCGAGCCGGGCAAGGCTTATCCGTACCAGTATGTCTGTTTTCGCGTCACCGAATTCCGCTCCGACGCGCACCCGGACTTGCTGCTGAGCGGTGAGAGCCTCAAGCACGATCTCGCGCAGTTCGTCCGGCGGGTCGAGCGGTCACTGCCGGCACAGCCGGTCGAGCAGACCGTTGAACCGATGCTCACGCTCGACGAGGTGAGCCAGAAGTTCAACGTCTCGACCAAAACAATTTCGCGGTGGCGCGTTAAAGGGCTGGCGGCCCGGCGGGTAAAAGTCAACGGGCGGAGCCAGCTCGGGTTTCCGACCGCGGCGGTGGAAAAGTTCGTGGCGGAACACAAGGTGCTTGTGGAGAAAGGCGCCCGGTTCAGCCACCTGACGGACGCTGAAAAAGAAGACATTCTGAAGCTGGCACGGGAGCTGCGTGACGCCGGCGGGACGCTGACCGAGGTGAGCAAGAAGATCGCGTCCCAGTTGCACCGCAGTCCCGAGGCGGTGCGGTACACGATCAAGAATTTTGACCGCGTCCACCCGGAAAGGGCACTGTACCCACACACCGCCGGGCCGCTCAGTGAGGCCGCAAAGCAGGAGATCTACATGGCGAAGCGGCAACACGAGATCGATCTGAAGAACGCCAACCCCGCGGGGGACACCGTGAGCGCCATAGCCAAACGATTCGGCCGAACCCGGACCAGCATGTACCGCGTGGTGAACGAGGTGCGCGCCAAAGAACTGGTTCAACAGCCGATCGATTACATGTATAACCCGGACTTCGACGATCCGTCGAAGGAAGCCGAGATCGC
Source organism: Gemmata algarum (assembly GCF_034097035.1). Taxonomy (NCBI): domain Bacteria; kingdom Pseudomonadati; phylum Planctomycetota; class Planctomycetia; order Gemmatales; family Gemmataceae; genus Gemmata; species Gemmata algarum. Next base: position 3,112 of record NZ_JAXBLV010000244.1, on the reverse strand, counting down.
CGGCGAGATGCCGGGGCAGAGCGAGTTCGACGCCAAGCGGGCCGGCAAGACGCCGCCGAAGGACGTGCCGCCGCACATGGCCCATCTGTACGAGTGGCCGCTGCTCACGAAGGAGCAGGAGCAGCACGTGTTCCGGAAGATGAACTTCCTGAAGCACAAGTTGCACCAGCTTCAGAGCGCCATTGATCCGGCCCGTGCGACGGTGGAAGAATTAAGGAAGGCCGAGCAGTTGAAACAGGGTATTCGCGACACCCGCGACGTGCTCATCAACTGCAACCAGCGGTTGGTGTACGCCCAGGCGAAGCAGAAGCTCGCTCTCGGCGAGAACATCGACGACCTCGTGAGCGACGGGAACCTGTCGCTGATGCGGGCGGTGGAAAAGTTCGATTACGCCCGCGGAAACAAGTTCTCGACCTACGCGACGTGGGCGATCATGAAGAACTTCGCGCGGTCCATCCCGGACGCGAAGACCCACAAGCAGCGGTACATGACGGGGCACGACGAGTTGTTCGAGGCGAAAGCCGACATTCGCACCGACGAGCAAGAGGTACTCGCTCTGGCCGATCAAGCCCGCGCCCGGGTGAACCGGCTGCTCGATCATCTAGACGCCCGCACTCGTGAAGTGATCCGGATGCGCACCGGTTTGGACGGCTCGGAGGAGATGACCTTGGAGCAGATCGGTCAGCACTTCGGGATCACAAAGGAGCGGGTGCGACAGATCAATGTCCGCGGGATGAAGATGCTCCGGGAATGGGCGGCGAAAGAGAACGTCGAAGTGCCTTAACCGGCGGAGGAATGTCAATTCTGTGGCGTCTTGAACGTTCGGTCCAATGGCTGACCTGGGACGCCCGAGCCATCCGGAACAATCGTTTTGTGACGGCTGTGTTGCTTTGGCTACCAGGTCTTCCGCCGCTACTGTAAGAGCAGCATCGAGGCCCACGCTCCGGCAGGTCGTGCGGTCGCACGGGCGAGGTCGACCTCGATGACTCATTTATACTGTTCGCGGCCACGAATGCGGTCTATCTTTGGTAGGTGTTACGCGGTGCCATGTTTTGGAAAGCCGATGTGAGGTTTGGTCAGGTAGCTGCCGACCGCGTCTCGGATGATGGTAGGGCTTACGCATTATGCGGAAAGAGTCCTTGGAGTACTTGAACCAAGTACTGATCGTCCCATGCCGCCCTGAGCCGTCGGGTGTGGATACTGCCCTTCTTCCCGGCCCGCTTGAGCAGGGACAGAGCCACCCGCCGGATCATCCCCAGGTTGGCACCCGCGTGCCCGGCCTCGGTCCGGCTCTCGTCCTCCCGAAACGCCACGTCCAGTACCCAGTGCATCGCCTCAATGTGCCAGTGCCGGCGGATGTAATCGGCCAGCTCCGCCGCCCCCACCCGCAGGCTGCTCAGGTAGTAGTGGGCGATGCTCTCGTTCGGCTTCCCCGTCACCTGCCGGTCCCGGCACACCAGGGCTACCGAGCCGACACCCGCCCAACCGGCCGGCAGCCCGTCTGGGTCGTGCACCACCGTCACATTCCGCTCCTCGTGCCGGCCGTGCGCGTCGGTCACCGACGTGTGCCCGTCGCACCCGGCGAACTCCGCCTCGCCCGCCCGGTCGAACACCCCGGCGATGGCGTCCCGCAGGGTCGGTTGGTTCCCCTTCACGCACACCACGTACTCCCCGCCCCGCGCCCGGATCACCTCCAGCGTCTCGGTCTGGCACCCGGCGGCGTCCAGCGTCACCACCGCCCCCGTCAGGTCCAGGGTGGCGAGCACGTCCCGGAACGTGGTGATCTCGTGCCCGCCCTCGGGCACCGACCGCTGGCCGAGGATCAGTGCTCCCGATGTCCCACACCTCGACCAAGTGCAGGCACCCAGAGAACGTCGGCTTGGCCGACCGGCGGGCACTCTTCCCGTCCACCGCGACGTGGGTCGGACCGTCGATGTCGGGTCGGGTCAGCCCGGTCGCCTCGCACCCCTCGGCCGTCCATCGGGCGAACCGGTCGGCGAAGGCGTCGGGGTCGAGCGTGGTGAACACCCGGTAGAAGGTGTCGTGGCTCGGGACGCCGTTCTTGAGCTCGAGGAACCGGCGGAAGAAGGCTTCCTTAGAACGGCCGTACTCGGCGATGTCCTCCCATCCCTCGGCCCCGGCGATCACCGCACAGGTGGCGATGGTCAGGATGTCCGTCAGCGTGTGGATCTTGTTCGCCGTCTCGGTTCGCGGGTCCGGCAGGTCCGCAAAGACGCTGGTCAGGGGCAAAGCCATCGGTGTCCTCCTGACCCCGTGATACGCACAAACCCTTACACGGCCACCACTTCATAGTGCGTGAGCCCTAACGTTGCCCCAGATGAGTACGAACGAACGCATAACCCAACCCACCGCTAAAAGCTGTCCACTTTTCGTGGGGAACTTCACGGGTACAAGCGGCGCCGCGGGTCCAAGGTGCATGTGGCCGTGGACACGCTGGGATTGCTGCTGGCGGTGCGGGTGACGGCCGCCAGCGAACAAGAGCGGGCGCAGGTGTTCGATCTGTCCTCAAACGTTCAGGAGGCGACCGGGCAGACGGTCACCCTGGCGTTCGTGGACCAGGGGTACACCGGGGACCAGCCGGCGGCGGATGCGGCGGCCCACGGCATCCGACTGGAGGTGGTCAAGCTGCCCGAGGCCAAGAAGGGGTTCGTGCTGCTGCCGAGGCGCTGGGTGGTCGAGCGCAGCTTCGGGTGGCTGGCTCGGTTCCGGCGGTTGGCACGGGACTACGAGCGCACCGCCGAGATTCTGGCCGGGTGGCACTGGGTGGCATTCACGGGCCTCATGCTCACACGCGTCATGAAACTGGCCCAAGAGGTCGATGAAACAAGTTCATAACAGGCTCTAGAGGAGGCGGTCCATCGACACTTCGACGAGGGCACGTCGTGCATCCTGGACTGGTATCACGCGGCCGAACACGTGCACGAGTACGCGAGGACGACGTGGCCGGGCGACGAGCCCAAGCGGACGGCGTGGTCGACGCAGGCGAAGGGTGTGCTGTACGAGCGAGGGGGTGCGGGACTGGTGAGGTGGTTGCGGCGTCACCAACTGCCGGCGGCCGGTGATACCGAATCCGATTGATCTGTAACCCTCT
>NZ_JAXBLV010000243.1:0-24030 GCF_034097035.1 Gemmata algarum | reverse complement strand
CACATCGGCGGGGGCGGCGGCGCTTTTGGCGCCACGCGGCCGGCCCCGATCGACTTTGTCACCGACGACGTGCGGTACACCCACTGCTCGGCCGGCCCGTTCGCGTCGTCCGGCCGGATGTCCGTGATGAGCGGGTTGTTGTCGTCGGTCGGACGCACGAAGTTGATCTGCAACGTCTTGCGCTTGATGAGCAGCTCGCCGGTGCGCAGCTCTTCCTTCGCGAGACCGTTCGACAGCCCGGCGATGTACACGCTGAACTTGTTCGTCTTCGGCGCCACCTCGGCCATGTCGGTCCAGATCGCCAGACCGGACACCACCCGCGGGGTCGCGTCCGGCTTACTCACCGGGATCGGCCGCTTCGAGATGGTGATCGAGTTCTTGAATTTCAGTTCCCCTTCCGGCTTCTCCGGCGACACGTTGGTGTCTTCGATTTTGCGGATCTGCTCGAAGATGTACGGCTGCGGTTCGTCGAGGTGCGTCGTGTTCAGGTCCTTGGTCACCAGCTCGAACTGCGGCAGGAAAGTGACCGGCTCACCGGGCCGGCCCTCCCGCGGCAGGTTGTACACCTGGTACCACATGTACCAAACCGTCTGCTTCGCGCGGCGCCCGTTCTTATCGAACCCGTTCACCTGGACGATGCGGAGCGGCTTGTAGCGGAAGTGGAGGGTCCACACGTCCGCGTTGTCGAGCGGCAGGTCCAGGGGAACGACCTTCTTCTCGCTCAGGTTGGTCTGCGCAAGGGCGAACGGGCCGGTCAGGACCGATGCCGCGACCGTGCCCAGAAACCCCCGCCGGTCAATCGCCATTGTTTCGCCCCCGGAGTGGCTGTGCGGTGCCATTCTTGACGATAACCGCTGAACCGGGGCGGATCAACCGCACCCGGCGTCGGTTCCGCCGGTTCGGGAGCGGCCCGCGCCGCACAGCCGGACTTATTTGAGTTCGTACAGGTACGCGGCGGCGCCGGTCCGCTTCACCTCACGCTCGCGCGGGGCACGGGCGTCGAGCACAGCCAGCGCTTCCGCCTCTTCCGTGCCGTGCCGGTGGCTCACAACGTACCACACCCGCCCGCGCAGCCCGGCCAGTTCGCCCCGGTACGCCGCCGGGTCGTCGCGGTGCTCCGAACCGAGCGTGACCCCTTCCGCCGGGAACGGCCGCTCGCGCGTGTAGAAGGTGAACGCCGGGACCGCCCCGTAATAGACGAACACGCGGTCACCGGGCCGGAACTCCGAACGCACCTGTTCCAGCACCGGCGCGAGTTGCTCCGACCGCGGCGGCTGCTTCAGGAACTCGAACGAGGCCCACAGCGGGGACGCCACCAGCAGGACCAGCAGCGCCCGGGCGGCGAAGGCGTTCTTTTCCGAAAGGCCGTCAAAGACCGCCCACGCGCCTCGGGCGACCAGGAGCACCGCCAAAGGGGTCATGAACAGCATGAGGCGTCCGCCGATCGGGTACTTCTGCAACCCGGACGCGAGCAGCACCAGTGCCGCGGGCACGACCAGGGCGACGGCCACGGCCCCGCGCGTGCGGGCGAACTCCCGCAACCCGACGAGTGAGAGCACGGCCGCGAAGCCGCCGAGCGGCACCAGCGCACCGCCGAACCCGCCCGGGGTGGTGAAGAACGCGACCCAGTGGTCCACGAGCCACGCGAGGTCGCCGAGCCCCTTCGGGGGGAGCGACATGAAGTGCCCGGCCCAGTAATCGGTCAGGTACTTGTTCCCGCCGAGCTGTTTCAGGCACAGGAAGTAGCAAGCCGCGAAGCTCACCAGCCAAGCCGCAACCGTGCCAACAGCCGCAAGAAACCGCGGCCGGTCGCGTTCGACCAGCGCGCTCACGAGCAGCCCGGTTCCGATGCCGCCGAGTACGAACACCGACGGGTGCGAGAACCACACCGCTGCGGCCCCAGCCGCTGCCAGCCCGGCCCAGCGCCAGCCCCCCTTCCCTTCGAGCAGCCCGAGGGCGGCGGCGAACAACCCGACCGCGATCGCGGCGTCGCTCGCGTACTGCTTGCACTCGGCCGCATAGCTGACGAGGTGCGGCGACACCGCGAACAGACCGACCGCCAGGAGCGACGCCCCGGCGGGCAGCAACCGGCGCGCAACGAACGCAAACCCCACCAGCCCCGCGACCGATGCCAGGAACGGCACGAGCCGCATGGCCCACGCGCCCGGCCCGAACGCGCTGATCCCGGCCTTGGCCGCCAGCAGGAACCCGACCGGTGCGCCCTGGTTATAATCGAGCTTACCGAAGAGCTGCCCCGGGGTGCGGTCCACCAGGTTCAGCGCGAGCATCGCCTCGTCGATCCACAGGCACCGGTCCGACAGGAGCGCGACCAGGCGCAGCCCCACACCGACGCAAACCAGGGCGGCCAGGAGCGCCGTCCGCGGGCGCGGTTGCTGTACCGGATCGCTCACGAGTACGGTAACGGTTTTGGGGGTCGGCTGGAAACGGTTTGCCGGCGGTGCTAGTTTCGTAGTGTCCACGCGGTTCGACCTCGGAGTGCGGGCGGCACACGGTAGCACCCGCGGCGCGCCGTTCGCAACCCCAACGGCGCCCGGCGCGGGGGCGCAAAACGCTGCCATCCCGTTACCGGGTGGTTGGGGCGCCGGCGCGCCCGGGCCTCGTCATCACGCCACGCGGCCCGCACACGATGCGGTGCGTTCGGTTCGATCGTTACGGTACCGGCCCCCGGCACCGGACCCACCGACCGGTTACAGGCATCCGCAAGCTGGACGGTTCAACTTGTGAACATTCGCACATTTAAGAGCGGCGACGAGACCACACAGGCGGCGCTGTACAACGTCGCCGCGTTCTCACTGCCGGGGTTCAAACCGGCCAGCGCCGCGGACGTGCAGAAGCGGACCCGGGGCCGCGCGTTCGACCCCGGCACGCGGTTCTACGCCGAAGAGGGCGGTCAGGTGGTCGGGTACTGCACCCTCGACCTCGCGCAACAGCGGGTCAGCGTGCCGTGGTGCAAGAAGGGGCACGAGGCCGCCGCGGAGCCGCTGTTCGAGGCGGTTCTGAGCGCGGCCCGCGCGCGAGGCCTCAAAAGCGTGTTCGCCGCGTACCGCCGCGACTGGGAATCGGTGCTACGGTTCCTAACGGACCGCGGATTTTCGGTCCGGCGCGAGGTGGTCAACTACTGGGCGGACCCGGTAGACCTGCCCACCCTGGTGAACCGCGGCAAGTTGCCGATCGACCGGCTCCGGCGCGAGGACGTGCCGGCCGTGAGTGCGATGGGGCAAGGAATCGTGCGGGTGCCCGCGGCGGAACTTGAAAGTTATTTGTTCGCCAACCCGTACTTTCCGGCAGAAGCGATACTGGTGCTGCGCGCGCCCGACGGTGCGCCCGCGGCGGTGGGGATCGGGCTGGAAAGCGCGACGTACGCGGACGTTAAGAAGGTTGACCCCTTGGCCCCGTGCTTCCGACTAGGGGCGTTCGGGTCGGAGGGGCTGAACGTCAAGCGGGTGAACGGGCTGTTCAGCTTCCTGGTGGCGAACCCGGCGAACGCGCTAACGGCGGGGCTGGCGCTGCTGTCCGAGGCGTCACTGGAGATGACCGAGGGGACGGTAACGGCGCTGGCGGCGCAGTGCCCGTCGGACGCGCCGCACCTGCTCGCGTTCTACGCCCGCTACTTCAAGGAGCACGGCCGGTTCCCGGTCCTTGAGAAGCAGTTGTAAGCGGGGCACGAGTGGGGCGGCCGGCGAGCGGGCGCCCCGCAACAGGGGTCGCGTTCGTGACCGCGCCCTATGCTGTCTGCCTACCGCCTGCGGCCCACTCACAACTGCTTGCCCACTGCCCTGGTGTCCCATGCGGGCGATTCTGAGCGACGTTCACGGCAACATCGAGGCGCTGGACGCGGTCCTGGCGGACATCGGCGGCCGAGCCGTCACGTCGATTTACAGCCTGGGCGACATTATCGGGTACGGGCCGAACCCGATCGAATGCCTGGACCGGGCGGCGGCGTGGGACCTGAACGTTCTGGGCAACCACGACCACGCGGTGCTGTTCGACCCGACCGGGTTCAGCCCGAACGCGGAGCGGGCCGCGCTGTGGACCCGGGTGATCGTCGAGTGCGCCCGGCGGGAGGAGTTGTGGACGTTCCTCTCGGAGCGGCCGCGCCAGTTCCGCGACGGCGACTTCCTCTTCGTTCACGGCTCGGCGCGGAACCAGACCAACGAGTACGTGTTCCCCGAGGACGTTTACAACATCTCGAAGATGGCCCGGATCGGCGAGCTGATCGACCGGTACTGCTTCGCGGGCCACACGCACGTCCCGGGGGTGTTCGTCGAGCCCGAGCCGGGCGCGCAGTGGCAGTTCCTGTCGCCCGAGGAGATCGACCACACGTGGCGGCTCGACGACCGGAAGACGATCGTCAACGTGGGCTCGGTCGGTCAGCCGCGCGACGCCAACTGGCGCGCCTGCTACGTCACGCTCGACGGGCTCGACCTCACGTTCCATCGGGTGGAGTACGACGTGGACGCCACGGTGAAGAAGATCTACTCGATCCCGGAACTGAGTAACTTCCTCGGCGACCGCCTCCGCGAGGGGCGGTAAGGGCGCGTGCGCGGGCAAAAGCCACACCGCAGAGAATAGAAGGCTTCATCAGCCCCGCTCACCCCGATGCTTACGCAAGGATGGGCCGGACCTGTTCGCTCTCCAATAATTTAAACCGTCCGAGAGCGATGGCCTTCCGGACGGCCCCTTCATCAACCGGGGCCGGCGCCAACCCGTGCGCGATCACCGTGCGGGCCGCCCGGACCTGCTCCAAAAACCGAAATTCGTCAGGCGAAATGTATCCCGCGGAATAAAGCTCCCGGACCAACGTTGGGGGCATCGTACCGGTCTTTCCGCCGACACCCGTTCGCTGACCCAACCGCCGCAAGGTCGCCTCGAGACCAGCCCAAGCGGACATCAGGGCCGCGCGCGGGGCGTTTGCGCCGAGCACCCGTTCAGCTTCCGCGTACATCTCACGGATCTGATCTGCGGTCGGCTCGGCACCGCCGGGCGGGTTCTGCTCGACCACGACCACATCGAGCCGCCAGCCCGGTTGCTTGGCGACCAGATCGGCGAGCCGAGTCAGTTGTGGATCGTTGGACAAGCTGGCGCGATTCGGCGCGACCTCGACAATCACATTCTCCCCGGGACGAGAAGCGAGAAGGTCCAATTCGAAGTTTCGGGCAAACGGCGGAACAACGTCGCCCTGCGGGCGCAGCACCACAGCGTACCCCTCGTCCTGGTACTGCTGCGCAACCCGGCTGAGTTCGGCCTCAAAGTCCATATCCTCATCCCGGCAGTTGGATCACCGTAGGGGCGTCTTCGATTCGCACGTACAGGAACTCGTCGCCTTTGCTGTAAGCCGCGAGGAGGACAGCGGACGCGCGGCGCAGTTTCACAGGGGCATCAATCGAAATCTGAATCGTTTCCGAATACCGAATTTGTCGATCATCGTCGTAGACGACCGTGTTTAATGCGTCCCGAATCGGCTTAACCATATTATCGTCGTCGAGTGGCGGCGTGTCTCCTTCGTGAAAATTGATCAGCAGGAACTTGAGCCTCCCCGTCAGCGGTGCCCGGGTCCAGACCTTTCGCGCTTCGGCCAGCACACTCGCCTTCCACGCCTTTAAGTTCACCTTGTCATTCGTCTGATACGAGACCGGCGGGCCGGGAACAACGAATTCCAGGTGCATGCCCGCAACCTCCGCGCGACTGCACCCGTACCCTGGGCGACTCTCCAAACACGATACCCGGTTCCGAATCGGGCGCCTACCGTGGGGGCGGTTCAACGAGCGCTCATTGCCTTTAGGCGAGTTTCAGCTCTTTGAACTGCTTGACGCAACCGGTGATGGCCACTTCCGTGGGCAGCCGCTCGATGCTGGATGCCCCGAAGAAGCCCGCGATCCCCTTCGTGTGGTCGAGGATGTAGCGCACGTCTTCGGGTTCGGAAATCGGGCCGCCGTGGCACAGTACCAGTACGTCGGGGTTGACGCTCTTCGCGGCGTCGGCCAGTTCCTGAACCCGCTTCGCGCTCTCCTCCAGGGAAAATGCCGTCTTGGCGCCGATCGCGCCCTTCGTGGTCAGGCCCATGTGCGGGATCAGAACGTCCGCGCCCGCCTTTGTCATTGCGATCGCTTCGTCGGGCGTGAACACGTAGGGGCAGGTGAGCAGGTCGAGGTCGCGGGCGACGCGGATCATGTCCACTTCGAGCCCGTACCCCATCCCGGTCTCTTCCAACCCGACGCGGAACGTGCCGTCGAACAGCCCGACCGTCGGGAAGTTCTGCACGCCGCTGAACCCGGCGTCCTTCACATCAAGGAGGAACCGCTTCATCACCCGGAACGGGTCGGTGCCGCACACCCCGGCGAGTACCGGCGTGCGCTGCACCACCGGCAGCACCTCGCGGGCCATGTCCATCACGATCTGGTTCGCATCGCCGTAAGGGAGCAGGCCGGCGAGCGACCCGCGCCCGGCCATCCGGAACCGGCCCGAGTTGTAAATGATGATGAGGTCGATGCCGCCCGCCTCGGCGCACTTGGCCGACAGCCCGGTGCCGGCCCCGCCGCCAACGATCGGCACCCCGGCCGCCACCTGGGATCGGAACCGGGCGAGGATATCAGTGCGTGAGTGCATGGAAGAGTCGGTGTTCGGTCGGGAAGAGAAGCGGGGACCGAAAGGTACAATACGAACGTCTCACGGCGGCGACGGGGTGGGGGACCGCTCCTCCCCCGACTTCCCATCTCCCGGCTCGGGCCTTTTCCCCTCGCTCCCTGGTTCTCCCGCTTCCGCGGCCATCCGCGATTCCGCCTGGGCCAGGAGTTCGTTGAGCAGTTTCTCGGCGTCGTCTTGGGGGTTGGGCGGTTCGGGCGCGGCCGGTCGGCTCCCGCGAATCCGCCAGATGATGAGTTCACCGACCAGTACGAACGCGAAGCCCCACGCCGCGAGCATCAGCGGCAGGCGCGTGCGAAGGGCCGCGCCGACCTGTTGTTCGGCGACGGGGTCGGCCGAGCGGGTGGCGTGACCGCTCAGCCAGAGGGTCGCCAGTTCGGCCAGCAGCGCGCCCATAACGGCCAAAATGAGTGCCGTCAGGCCGCCGTGCAACAGAACACGCCGCAACACCGGGTGCATGCCGGTCCTCAACTCTGTTTGCGACACTGGAATGCGGGGGCCACGCAGGTAACATATCACGCGATTCGATGTTGCATCGCCTCGCCGCGGGTTCACCGGGAAGCGCTCATGTCCGTTCTGCTGGTCGGCACCCTGGACACCAAAGGGGCCGAATTCGCTTACGTCCGCGACCGCCTCCGCGCCGCCGGGGTGCCGGTTCTCGTCGCCGACGCTGGCGTGATCGCTCCTCCGGCGTTCGCGGCCGACGTTTCGCGAGAAGAGCTGTTCCGCGCCGCCGGCGCGAGTTACGAGTCGGTAAAGGCTGCGGCGGACCGCGGGAAGGCGATCGAACTAGCGGCGACGGGAGCGGCCAAGCTCGCGGCGCAACTGCACAAACAGGGGCGGCTGTCCGGGGTGCTCGGAATGGGCGGGTCGGCGGGAACGACGATCGGGACCGCCGCCATGCGGGCGCTGCCCGTCGGCGTCCCGAAACTGATGGTCAGCACGCTGGCGGGCGGACAGGTGCAGCCCTATGTCGGCACCCGCGATGTCATGATGATGCACTCCGTGGTGGACATCGCCGGCCTGAACCGCATCAGCCGGGCCGTGCTCGACAACGCGGCCAACGCGATGATCGGGATGGCGAAGCAACCTCCCCCCCCGGCGGCCCTCTCTGAAAGGACGGGGGAAGCGGGCAAGGAGCCACAGGAAACGGCTGCTGCACGCGGATGCGGTTTCTCCTCTCCTTCAGGGAGGGGGGCTGATTATTCCGAGGATCGCCCCGTTATCGCCGCAACGATGTTCGGCGTCACGACGCCATGTGTGGAGGCCGCTCGGAAGGTACTCGAAGCCGCCGGTTACGAAGTGATCGTGTTCCACGCCACCGGCACCGGCGGGCGCACGATGGAAGGGCTCATCCGCGACGGGTTGATCGCCGGAGTGCTCGACATCACGACGACCGAACTGGCGGACGAACTCGTCGGCGGCGTCCTCTCCGCCGGCCCGGAACGGCTCACCGCCGCGGCGGTCGCCGGGATGCCCCAGGTGGTGTCGCTCGGCGCCCTCGACATGGTCAATTTCGGCCCATACGACACCGTACCCGAACCGTTTCAGCAGCGACGGCTCTACCGGCACAACCCGACCATCACGCTCATGCGCACCACGCCCGAGGAGATGGATCAGCTCGGAAAAGTGGTCGCCGAACGGACGAGCGCGTCCAACAGCCCCACGTGCGTGATGGTACCGCTCCGGGGTGTGTCCGCGATCGACGCGGAGGGAATGCCGTTCTGGTGGCCCGAAGCCGACGAAGCACTGTTCCAGAGCCTGCGGAACTGGATCGCACCTTACGTTGAACTGACGGAACTGGACCTGCACATCAACGACCCGGCTTTTGCCGAATCTTGCGCTCAAAAGCTGCTCGACATGCTCAAGAGTTGAAGCGGTTGGCCCGTGTGCGAACCAACCGCTTCAATTCGTCACTCGGCAGGTAACTTTTTGCCGTGGAAGCTCGTGATCCCATCACGACGGAGCGTCACGGCCCGGTAGCGGAACCCCGGGCGCTCCTCCTTATCGCCGACGAGTTCGGTCGTGAGGTTGCCGTCCTTCACGTCATTGAGGAACTTGAACCCGGCGCCGCGCCATGTGCCGACGAGGAGGATCTCTTTCGAGAAATCGACCTTCGGCGGGTCCTTGATGCCCCACGCGGCGGCCAGCCGCTCCCACTCCCGTTGCGACAGAATCACACTCGTCCCCATCACCGCCTTCTGCTGGTCGAGGTCGGCGATGGAGCTGGACAGGTTCACAGTCTCGGTCGTTTTCGGCTCCTCGGCTGCAGCACGCGAGAGTGAGGCGCACCCAATACTGAGCGCCGCCAGTGTGACGGTCGTAATCAAGCGGTTCATGGTGTAACTCCCGGTTGCGGATCGGGGCGCGGGTGCGCCCGTGCCGGGAACGGAGACGCACTTTTCGGGCCAACGTCGAGTTCAGGTCAGAACGTCCCACCGGGACGCGAACGTAAAGATGCCCTTTGCGAGGGTCGGGTACGCGGCGGCCCAGCGGTCGTCGAAGAAAATGAACTGCTCGAAAGACCGCCCGCGCCCATTCGAGTACGGTGCCGTGCTCGAACCGCCGCAGGTGCTTCTCGTTCGGCGCGCCGTAGCGGCAGCGGTACACGAAGTAGACCGCCACCGTTACGGCCCCTCGGTGGGCAGGCGCAGGCGCCGGAAGGTGTCTTCGTAAGTGGCTTCGAGCTGGACCGGCACGCACGGGCCGTGGAGCAACCAGAGCGGCATCGTCGGGAGCGCGGCCCCAATCGCAAGCGGCTCTTGCCACACGGTGAGCTTCGCGGCCCCGTTCTTACCCTGCGGGCTGTAAGCCGTCGCGTACAACCGCTCCCCCCAGACCGGTGCGGTCGGGGAGACGCGGGCCAGCAACCCGTCGTGCAGGTTCGCGGCGCGCGTCGTCACCAGATCAACGATCACCAGTCCGACGCCCTGTTGGAGGTACGTTTCGCACTTCGCGATGAACGCTTCACGGGCTTCGGCACGGTCCTTGTTGCCTTCACTCACGAGCTCAATAGCAGCCGCCAGATAGCTCCCGTCGCGGCGTCCGTGAACCAACACTTCCGTGGCCGGTTCGGTGACCTCGAAGGGGAGCGTGAGCGTCCCACCCGACGGCTGCCACGCCGGCTCCTCACGATCGGTCGGCGCGCGGGGCGGTGTACGAGCGCCGCCGAACGCAGCGACATCGATCTCAATTGCGGTCTGCACGTTCGGCGAAGCGCGGAACCCTTCGGGAAGGCGTGTCGTGAGCGCTTCAGCAATGTACGTGGCCCAGGCCTGATGAAACGAGTGCCACTTCATCTCTTGGTCGAGCCAGCCGCGAAAGTGGTCGCGCAGGGGCATGAGGGCCTCCGGGTCGTTGGTCGCCGTCAGTATACCGCGGGCCGGGATTTTCGCTCGCACCGTTGCCGCGGGCGCCGGCGTCGGGGAGAATGCCGCACACTTCCCCCACGGGAGACACAACATGAAGCTCGGGATGAACCTGCTCCTCTGGACCGGCGGGGTCACCAGCGAACACTTTCCCCTCCTGGCCAGACTCAAGGCGACGGGCTTCGATGGGGTCGAGCTGCCCGTGTTCGGCGGCGCCCCCGCGGAGTACAAGCCGATCCGCGCCGAGCTCGACCGGCTCGGGCTGCAGTGCACCACCGTTACTGTCCTGACCAAAGAAACCAACGCGATCAGCCCCGATGCCGCGACCCGGCAGAAGGCCGTCGAGTGGCTGAAGACGGTGGTGGAGATCAACCACATACTGGGCGCCGAAACCGTGTGCGGGCCGTTCCACTCCGCGCTCGGCGAGTTCTCGGGCGCCGGCCCCACCGCCGACGAAAAGAAGCGCTCCGCGGACGTGCTCCGCGCGGCCGCGGAGTTCGCCAAGCAGGCGAACCTCACGATGGCGGTCGAGTACCTGAACCGGTTCGAGTGCTACCTCATCACCACCGCGGCGCAGGCGGTCGAGTTGGTGAAGGCCGTTGACCACCCGAACCTGCGGACGATGTACGACAGCTTCCACGCGCACATTGAGGAGAAGGACCCGGCGGCGGCGATCCGGACCGTCGCGCCGGTGCTGGCGCACGTCCACATCAGCGAGAACGACCGCGGCACGCCCGGGTCCGGGCAGGTGAACTGGGACGACACGTTCACCACGCTGAGCGAGGTGGGCTACGACGGCTGGATGACGATCGAGGCGTTCGGCCGGGCGCTGCCGGACCTTGCCGCCGCCACGAAGGTGTGGCGGGACCTGTTCCCGGCGCCCGAGGACGTGTACACGAAGGGCATCAAATTCGTCCGGGAGCAGTTGGGCGGAACGAGCACGCGCGTCGGGTGAGTCCGCGCGTGCGGGCCGTAGCGAACCCATCGGATGCCCCGCCCCCCGCGCCCGCGTGCCGCCCCTCACAGCCGCCGTTCGTTGCCGGAACACCCCCTTGCCCGCCGATGTAGGATGCGACGCCCGCCCGCGGCGGTCGGGGCGGCCTGGAGGTGCGAAATGCGACGGGCATTACGATACGCAGCGGTTGCGGCGAGCGGACTGACCCTGACGGTTGCGACGGCCGCTCCGCCGGCGCCCACCCCCGCGGTGCCGGTGGAGCAGCCCGCGGCCCAGTCGGCGGTGCCGTGGGCCAACAAGTTCTTCCTCCCGAACGCCGCGACCGACCGGGAGCAAGCGGCGCCCGCGGTCATCACCCACAACTTCGGCGAGGTGCCGCACGGCACGCTGTGCGTTCACAAGTTCACGATCACGAACATCTACGACGTACCCATGCGGATCACGGACGTGCGCAAGGGCTGCACGTGCCTGGACTACACCCCGGTGACCAAGACGCTCGAGCCCAACGAGACGGCCGAGTTCACCGTCACAATGAACACCGGGAAGTTCGTGGGGTCGAACTCCCAGAACTTCTACGTCACGTTCGGGCCGAAGTTCGTCTCCACCGCGGTGCTCCGCGTGTCGGCGACCAGCCGCACCGACGTGAGCGTGTCCCCGGGCGCGGTCAGCTTCGGGACGGTGCCGAAGGGGACGCGGTTAAGTCAGTCGGTCCAGGTGAAGTACGCGGGCCGCGCCCGCGACTGGAAGATCACCGAGGCGGTTGCGGGGAACCACCCGTTCGACGTGCGGGTGAGCGAGACCTCGCGCGGCGGCCCGCTCCGCGGCGGGGCCGAGTTCCAGGTGGACGTGACGCTGAGCGCGAACGCGCCGTCGGGGCCGCTCTCGGACCAAATCACGCTCAAGACGAACGACCCGTCGAACCCCCTGATCCAGCTCGCCGTAACCGGAACCGTGATCGCGCCGCTGGAGCTGAACCCCGGCAAGGTGCGGTTCGAGGTGAAGCCCGGCGAGTCCGCGACGCAGCGGGTGCTGGTGCGGGCCGCCAAGCCGTTCAAGGTGGCGGCGGTGGACGGCGCCGGCGACGGGATCACGGTCGAGCTGCCCGCAACGCCCGCGGCGCTGCCGGTGCAGGTGATTGTGGTGAAATTCGAGCCGACGAAGCCCGGGACGGTGGCACGCCAGCTCCGCGTCCGCACCGACCAGCCGGGCGAATCGTCCGCGCTGCTGTCGGTCGAAGCCACCGGCACCAGCCCCGAGAAGGAAGAAAACTCGAAGTAGAGCTTCGGAATGTTGTCCGGTGCTTCACGGGGGCGGGCAGAAGAAGCGGATCACACCTGCTCTTCTGTCCGCCCCGCGTGCCTTGGCGTCCCCCGCAGTCACTTACGCGTTTCTTGGGCCGCGTCAGTACCGCAGGATGAAATCGATCGTGAACCGGTAACGGAAGAGGTCCTTCGGCCCCGCGAACGGGATCTCGAACGCGGTCCCGAATTGCGCGTGCTCGTTCAGCTTCACGCGCCCGCCGAGCGCACCGGTCAGCAGCCCGTGCTTGGCCTGCCCACCGAAGTTGATGAGGTCCCGCCCCTCGCTGCCGATCGTGGTCGAGGTGCCGCGGGTCGTGGTCAGGAACCAGTTCAACTCGGCCAGCGGGTAGAACCGGTGGGTGTTCATCACGTCGAAGTCCAGGTGCGCCGACAGCCAGTAGTAGTCGCTCCGCTCGTTGTTCGTGCTGAACGAGTAGCCGCTCGTGATGATGCTGTTGAAGCTCCCGAGCCGCAGGTCGCGGAGGAAGTTCTGGCCGTAGGTCACGTACGGCACCAGCGACAGCGAGCCGGTGTTCTGGAACGCGCCCGACGAGCCGACGGGCAACTGGAACTGCACCCCGCCGGCCGCCAGCGCGCCGTTCTCCTCGCCGCGGTAGAAGGTGTACTTCGGCCCGAGCCAGAGTTCCGCGAACCCGGTCTCGTCGCCGAACCGCGAGGCGCCGTCGGGGTTCACCGTGACGCCGCCGAACTTGTGGAACACCAGCGACCAGCGGTCCGTAAACGCCACCCGCCCCTGCGCGCCGAAGAACGTGATGTGCCCGCCGCGGAAGTCCCGCTGGTCGGTCGGTACCTTCTGGTAAATGAAGATCGGGCGCAACTCGGTCAGCGACCGAGGGTCCTCCGCGAGGAACGGGTTGCTGACGGGCGAGATGAACCCGTCGAACATGTGGTCGCTGCGGAACCACCCGCCGTTGCGGCTCCCGAACACGCCCTCCAGCGCGTCCCCGAACTTCCACGACGACCGCTTCGGCGCGGGCAGCTTCTCGTCCTTGCCTTTGTCTTTGTCTTTCAGCGCCGAGCGCTTCGTGAGGAACTCGTTCACCGTGTCCGCCGTCGGGGCGGTGTAGGCGGTCCGCGCGAGCGCCTTATCGACCAGCGCGGCCGGGACGGCCGCCGCCGATTCTTCGGGCGCCGGGGTGCCGAACGTCGCCGCCGCCACCGGGGCGCCGAACGCGGCCCCCCGGCGGGGCTGCGGGTTAACGGGAGCGTCCACAAACCCCGTGGGTGTGAGGTCCGCCTGGGGCGCGCGGCCCGCAACCGCCACCGGCGCGCCGAGCACGGGGGCCGCCCGTGCGACGCTTTGTGCGGGCCGAACCGGCGTCGAGCCGAGCGACTCGGCCGGCGGCAGCGGCTCGAGCGGGCCGAGTGGCTGCGCGCCGGCCGGGCTCGCGGTCCCGACCGTCACCAACGTCAGCGCGACCCACACCGCACGGGGCATGTCCGACCTCCCGTCTCAGTCAGCGAGGAATGAGGGAACCGACAGCAGTGGCTTTGCGAGGTCGGAGCGATTACGGCCCCAGCCCTCACGCCTCACCTTTCACCGACTTCTGGCCGCCCGACGGAGATCGGGCACCTGTTACAATCGGCCGAATCGGGCGATCCGGTTGAATGCCTTCGCCAGGAAATCACAACCAACTCGGCAAAGTCGGGAATATAACCGGGTTACGGACGCGCCGGTTCGGCGCGCCGGACCAGATTGTGAGGGAATTCAATGAAGCGGCGCACGGCGGTTCTGGTGTTCGCGACGGTCGCGGTCGCAGGCCTGGTCGGGGGCTTCGCGTCGGGCTGGTGGTCCGGCGGGCACGAGACCGTAGCGGCGGCGGCGGCGGCGCGGCTGCCGGACGGGGTGCCGGAGTTCTTCCGAAACGGGGGCAAGCACCTCGCCCACTTCTCCGGCGATCCTGACCGCTGGAAGAACCGCGAGATGACCTTCCTCCGGCGCGCCGAGGAGGGCAACCACTTCCTCGACCTCGAAGACCTGGACGGCAAGAAGTACCCCGCCACGCACCGCTACGACGGGCTGAAGATGGTCTACGGCGACTTGAAGAAGGAGCCGAACAAGGTCGGGACGCTGCCCTACGCCATCGTGGAGTACTACGAGAAGCTCACGGTGGGCTTCTACGACCACCGCAAGGCGCCCAAGGACACGTCGGTGCCGATGAAGTGTCTGGTGTACGGGGGCACGCTGGCCCACTACACCGGCGACGCCGCGATGCCGCTCCACACGACCCGCGACTTCGACGGCCGCAACCAGCCGGACGGCACCGTCAAGCAGAAGGGCATCCACGCCAAGGTCGACGGCTTCCCCGAGAAGAACAAGATCACCCCCGAGGAGGTGTGCCGCGGGCTGGAGGCCAAGAAGATCGACAACGTCTGGGAGCACGTGAACACGTTCATCGCGGAGTCGCACACCCACATCGCCAAGTGCTACGAGTTCGACGCCGCCGGCGCGCTCGACAAGCCCACCGACGAGAGCCGCGCGTTCATCCTGGGGCGGGTGCGGGCCGGGACCCAACTGACCCTCGACCTGTGGTACACCGCGTGGCTCCGCAGCGAGAAACTCCCCAACCACTGGTGAGCGGCAGCCATGCAAGCGAATTTTCGCTTGACGTACCTGTATTAACGAACGATCATGGCGGGCGTAAGCCGAGTCGTCCCGGAGCTCGCCCGTGCTCATCGCCGTCGTGAACCACGACCCGGACCTTCCGAACGAGCACCTCCTTCACGTGCTCCGCGCCGTGTCGCGCCAAGTGTTCCACGACTTCACACCGATCTGGAACCTGTCCGCGACCCTCCGCCTAGCGGGCTCCCGCGGCACCGGCGGTCCGCCGGTCGAGCGGTACGAGTACGGCCTGAGCCAGGCCGCGCCGCAACTCGACCCGGTCGCCGGTGGCGCGGTCATCTTCGTGCAGAAGTGGGGCGCGGGCCTCCCCGACCGGTACCGCGACCTGCCGTACTGCTACGGGTTCCATGACATGGAACCGGGGGACCATTTCCCCGTCGGGTACGTGTTTACTACCGCCGAGGGCGATCGGAACCGCCCGGCCGAGTTCCACTGGTCGGTCACCCTGTCGCACGAGGTCCTGGAACTGATTGCCAACCCGCACGTGAACCTGTTGGTACCGGCCCCCCACCCGGGCCAGCACGTCCGCGAGAGCGTCTATTTCGAGCGCGAGGTGTGCGACCCGGTGCGCCAGTCGTGCTACCCCGTCGACAACGTTCTGGTCTCGAACTTCGTCCTTCCGCCGTACTTCATCTGCCCGCCGTCTATCGCACTCCCGCCGGACGGGTCGCACCGCGCCGGCCACCGCGAGCGGCTGGACTTCCTCGACAACCCCGGAAGTGAGTTACGCCCGTTCGGGCTGCTGAACGGCGGGTACCTCCGGTTCCGCGAGCACCGCAAGCCGGCGCCGCAGATGTACTGGCGCGACGCGGGCGGGGCGTACCACGCGCCCACGGCTCCCCCGCGCGTCCCCGGGCACCACGCCCTGCCCACGGACCGGAAGGCCCGACGAAGGCGCCTTGGGGCCGTGCGAAGCGCAACCCCCAAATGAGGTCCGCACGTGCCACAGTACTTCGTCCGGTTCCCGAGCGAAACCATGCGGCCGATGGCGATGCCGATGCTCGCCGCCGACCCCGAACGGTACCGCCCGTTCGAGGCCCTCACGCAGGACCAGATCCTCATCGCCGACCTGTCCGACGAGCAGCGCAAGGCGGCCGAGTCGAACGGGGCCACGGTGTACGAGGACGTCCAGTTCCACCCGGTCGGCCCCCCGAACCCGCTGCTCCCGGCGGGGCTGAACTACGCGTACTGGGAGCGCGCGGTGGCGCGCCCGTCGGACCTGGCGCTCATGGCCCCGGCCGCCGCCGCCCCGTGGCAGACCCGGACCCTCACGGACGTGCTCAAGCACACCGGGGTGCCGGCCGCGTGGGCCAAGAAGGCCCGCGGGCAGGGCGTCACGATCGGGATCGTGGACACCGGCGTGTCGTCGGCGATGCCCGAGTTCCCCGGCGCCAAGCGCTCGCCGTTCAGCCGCAGCTTCGCGTACAGCGCCGGCCCGTGGGCCGACACCGTCGGGCACGGGTCCATGTGCGCGTGCGCCGCCGCGGCCACCTCGGCGGCCGGCGGCCGGTACGACGGTGTCGCCCCGGACGCCACGCTCCTGTCGGCGCGCACGAACCTGCTCGCCACCGACATCTACAAGCTGTACGACTGGGTGCTGACCAAGAAGCGCTCGGGCGAGTTGCCCGGCCCGGTGGTGATGAGCAACAGTTACGGCATGTACACCTGCTCCGCGCCCGCCGGGCTGCCGCAGGACCACCCGTACCGGCAGATCGTCCTCGACGCCGTCGCGGCCGGCATTGTCGTCGTGTTCGCCGCCGGCAACAACCACGTTGACGTGTGCCACGCCGATCCGACGAAGTGCTCGCCGAACTCGATCTGGGGCGCGAATTCGCTCGACGAGGTCTTGTCGGTCGGGACGGTGAACTGGAATAATCAGATGGACGCCGGCCAGCACGGCAACTCGAGCCGCGGACCGGGTCAGTGGGCCAAAACGCACAAGAAACCGGATTGCGTGGCCCCGACCTACGGCGAGATCGTCTGGGGCAGCGGGTACCGGGTGATGGAGTGGTGGGGCACCAGCGGCGCGTGCCCCCAGGTCGCCGGTTTGGCGGCACTGCTCCTCAGCATCGACCCGTCCCTCACACCGCAGGCCGTCGGGGACATCATCCGCGACACCTGCACCCCGCTCCCGCTGCCACATGCCTGCGCCGGCGCCGGGGTAATCAACTGCGCGGCCGCGGTCGCCGACCCGCGGGTGAAGGCGAAGAAACCGAAACCCAAAACGCCAACAACTGCTAAGAAGGCCCAGAAGCCCAGGAAGCCGAAAGCCGGTTAAGGGCCATCGGTCAGAAGTCGCCGTCAGCAAGTCACAAATTCACAAGAATTTGCCCCTAATGAACTTGTGACGTTACGACTTCCGACGAGCGGGCTTTTGACCGGAAATCCTAAGTTCGGTCGCCCGCCCCGCGCCCGACGGAGTTGCCGATGTCCGCCACCCCCGCACGCGCGAGACACTCGGGGTTCGCGCGGTTCCCCTCCGCCCCGAACCGGGACCGGTTCGTGCGCACGGTCCTCGCACCCGACCCCGACCTCACGAACCGGGCTTACGTATCGGGCAGCCAGCCCACCATCGTGTTCGAGCAACTGACCGCCGACGAGCGCGACCGGATCATTCAGGCTCTCGTCGGCCTCGGCAACTGGTTCGAGGACACACAGTTCCGACCCACCGCAACGGGCGGGTGAGCCCCGCCACGATCACGCGCCCGGTTCCCGTTCGCCATCCGTCAGGAGCGGCGTGGCGCCGGGCGGGGGCGTTCCGTGCCCCGCCTTCACGTAATCCGCTCGCAACGCGGCGTACTCCTCGGGGGTGAGCGAGTCGAGTGTGTCTTCGGGCACCTCGACGCACGACGAGCACCCGCCCGCGGGCGGGGCCTGCTGTCGGAAAATCTGCCTCAGGAACGGAATGCACCACCCGCACCCGGTCCCGGCGCCCCCACACATCGAGAGCTGACTCGGCACCTTCGGCGCGTTATGTTTCACCCAGTTCACGAGCTTCCGGCGCGACACGTGGAAGCAGTAACAGACTTTGTCGTCGAGATTCATTCGTGCCACCCGAATAACTCGGTAGGATCGCCCCGGTACGCTCTTATTATCTGCGGTGCGGGCCGCGGACCGCAACGGAAAGCGTGATCGCATGGAACGGCCGGTGCTGCTGTGCGGGCTCGGGCGGGTCGGGTTGCGGGTGCTCGAATCGCTCCGTGCCGCCGCGCTGCCGGTCGTCGTGATCGACCTCAAGACCGAACCCGACGACCCGCGCCTCTGCGGCGCGACGGTGCTCAAGGGCGACTGCCGCCGGCACGAGTTGCTCGAACGGGCCGGGGTCAAAGAGGCCCGCGGAATCGTCATCGTGACGTCCGACGACCTGGTGAACATCTCGACGGCGCTGCTGGCCCGCAAGCTGAACCCGACCGCCCGGGTCGTCGTCCGGATGTTCAACCAGAACCTCATCACGCGGTTCGGCGGGGCGGTGAAGAACACCGTCGCGCTGAGCGTCTCCGCGCTGATCGCCCCGGTCATGGCGCTGACCGCGGTCACCGGCGACGCGCTCGGCGCGTTCCGGCTGGACGACGGCCCCCGGCAGATCTCGGAACTGCTTGTCACAGACGATTCGGAACTCGCAGGGCGGCCGATCGCGGACCTCGCGCTCCAGCACGGGTTCGCGCCGCTGGTGCTCGCCCCCGCCGCCGGCAGCCCCGTTTTCCTCCAGGCCGTCAGCGGCCAGCGCGTGCTGTCGCCCGGGGACCGGCTCACCGTCACCGGGCGACCGGCCGACATCCAGCGCCTGGTTCAGCGGCTCCGCGGCGACCGGTTCGCGGGCGTCCAGTGGGCCGGTGCCCTGCGCCGGTGGCTCCGCACCGCCCGGCGCACCCTTCTGGAAGTGGACCTGGCGGTCAAGATCATCACCCCGGTGCTGTTCGGTACGCTGTTCGCCAGTACGCTCGTGTTCCGCTACGGGCTCGACACCGCGTGGGGCGACGGGCTGTACCAGACGGTCAGCATCATCGCGACCGGGGGCGACCTGCACGGCGAGAACCGGCCCGAGTGGGCGAAGGTGTTCATCAGCGTGCTGAAGCTGGCCGGCGCCGCCCTCATCGCCGGGTTCACGGCCATCCTGACGAACTACCTCATCCGGGCGCGGCTGAAGGGCGCCCTGGAGGTGCGCCACGTCCCGGACGGCGGCCACATCGTCGTCTGCGGGCTGGGGAACGTGGGGTACCGGCTGGTGCAAGAGCTGATCGCAATGAACGAGCGCGTCGTCGCGATCGACAAGGTCGCCGACGGGCAGTTCCACGACACGGTGCGACGAATGGGGGTGCCGGTGTTCGTGGGCGACGCGACCGTGCCGGAGGTGCTCGCGCAGACCCGCGCCGGCGCCGCGAAGGCCGTGATTGCGGCCACCGACAGCGAGCTGGGCAACATCGAGGTCGCGCTGCTGGTGCGCGAGATGAACGCGAAACAGCGGGTGGTGGTGCGGCTCACGGAACCGGAGTTCGCGGACGCGGTGCGCGAGGCCGCCGACATCCGGAACGCGATCTCGGCCCCGGCCCTGGCGGCCCCGGCGTTCGTGTCGGCCCTCTACGGCGACAGCGTTCAGGCCCTGGTGCCCGTGGCCGGGCGGACGCTGGTGGTCGTCGATCTGGTCGTCAACGACGCCGACGACCACCTGAACGGCGCGTCGCTCCGCGCGTTCGTGCTCGACCACGACCTGCTCCCGATCGCGCTCTCGGGGCGCGACCTCGCCGACGCACGCGGGTACCGGCTGAAGGTCGGGGACAAGCTAACGGTGGTGGCCGAGCTGCCCGACTACGAGCGGCTGCTGCGGTTCCAGCAGCCGCCCACGAACCACCGCGTGGTGGCGGAGTCGTGGCCGGCGACGGCGCGGGACGCGCTGGTGCCGCTGGTGTGCGTGAGCCGGCAGTGTTCGCGCGAGGAGGCGACGGCGCTGCTGCACGGCGGCGCGTTCACCGTGGCGGACGGCCTCACGTTCGGCGCGGCCCGCGAGCTGATCGAGTTGCTGGAGCGAGAGAAAGCCAAGGCCCGGCTCGTGTAACGGCGTGCCTGCCTTTACACGAGGGCGCGCACCGCCGCGCCGAGCAACAGCTTCGCCTTCGCGACCTTGCTCACCTCGGGCCGGCGCGCCCACACGTCGTACCCCTGCCGCTCGATCGCGTCCAGGATCGCTTCGCCCCCGCGGATGAACAAATCCACGTCCACGCGGGCCGCACGCGGCAACAGCGGCAGCAGTGCGGCCCCCCGCGCGAAGTAGCCGCGGGCGCGAGCCACCTCGAACCGCATCAGTTCGAGGAACTGCGGCGTACACCGTCGCGCGTCGAGGTCTTCGTCGGAGTAGCCGAACCGCGCCCGGTCCTCTGCCGGGAGGTACACCCGGCCGATGTCGAGGTCGCGCGCCACGTCCTGCCAGAAGTTCGCCAACTGGAGCCCGGTGCAGACCTCGTCCGATAGTGCGGCCCGCTCGGCGTCGAAGCACTCGAACAGCCGCAGCACGAGGTGCCCCACCGGGTTCGCGGAGTTCGCGCAGTAGCCCGCCAGTTGCTCGAACGTGTCGTACCGCTTCACCCGCTGGTCCTGCTCGAACGCCACGAGCAGCGCGAGGAACGGGTCCGGCGGGATGTCGAACCGCCGGACGGTCTCGCGGAGGGCGAGCGTCACGGGGTGTCGCGGCTCGCCGCCGTAGCACGACATCAGTTCTTGGCGCCACCACGCGATGAGGTCGAGGGCGGTTTGCCCGCCGGCGGTCTCGTCGGCGAGGTCGTCAGACCAGCGGCAGTAGGCGTACACCGCGTGGAAATGCGTGATGAGGCGCCGCGGCAGCAGCAGCGACACGACGGTGAAGTTCTCGTAGTGCGACTTCGCGACGCCCGCGCAGTACGCGCGGGCGTCGCGGAGCCGCGGCGCGGCGAGGGCGCCCGGCCCCCACCGCGCCAGCTCGCGTGCAAAATCCCAGGCCATTACTTCTTCGCTTCCAAAATGCGGATCTGCGTACAGAGCCCGAACTTCAGCCCGTCAAGGTCGTACTCGGTTTCCGCGTAGAACGCCCGGAACCCCTTTTCGGGCGCGGTCACCGTGGCCGGGAACTTCGCGGCCTTATCCTCGGACCAGCGGGCTTTACGGAAGTCACGCGTCTCGGCCTCCGCCACCCACACGCGCATCGCGACGGGTTTCGCGGCGGAGGTCACTTCGAGCCGGCACACGCCGGCCTTCTCGTCACATACCCACGACAGCTCTGGCATCTTCTGGTCGAACACCTGACAACGGCCGAACGCGGCCAGCGTGGCCACCGCCCGCATCGGGAGCAGTTCCTTCTTGCCGTCGGCGTCGGTCTCGCGCAGGTCGTGGCCGGCGTTGGGCACGTACAGCACCCACTTGTCGCCCTTCAGGTCGCCCCAGTAGGAGTTGAGCGCGTCCAGCGGCCAGTACGGGTCGTTCGCCCCGTTGATGATCATCTTCGGCAGCGTGAGCTTCTCGCGGTACACCCACGGGTCCACCATCCGCCACAGCTTCGCCGCCTCCGGCGTGTCCGGGATCGGCACCAGCTTGCGCTCGGTGTAGTCCTTGATCATCTCGCTCGGCTTCCCGAACGCCGTGACCTGGTTCTTCATCTGCACCGGCATGTTCAGGGTGTCGATGACGATGGGCGCGATGGCCTTCACGCGCGGGTCGCCGGTGGCGGCCGTCAGCCACGAGGTCCACCCGCGCTTGGACGCGCCGGTCACCACGAACGACTTCACCTCCGTCTTCCACTCCTCCTTCGCGAACGCCTGTAGCGCGTCCATCGCCCGGACGACGCTCTTGACCATCGGGAACAGCAGCGGCCAGGAGCCGTCCTTCGTCTCGAGGTACCGCACGAACGTCTCGGCGATCAGCGTGTCCTCGACCTTGCCCTCGAACAGCGGCTGTTTCGGCACCCCGTACAGGAACGCGACCGGGGCTTTAACCCCCGTCGCGATCTGGAGCCCCAGGACGCCGGACCCGGCGTTGGGCCGGCCGCCCTGGTTCCATAGCACCATCGTGGCCTGAGGCTTCGCCCCCTTCGGCACGAACACCTGTAGCTTGTGCTCCCACTTGATGCTCTGCCACGTCTGCGACACGAGGTCGAGTTCGTACACGGTACCGGTGTCCGTGTCCTTCTTGTCCGCGAGCTTCCAGGAAAACGAGTCGTCCTTCTTGGTCACGTAGTCGACCAGTTCGGTGGGCGGGGCCGGCACGTCCGGGGCCGCGGCGCCGAGGGCCGGGGTGACGAGCAGACCGAACAGCGTGAGCAGTCGCAAGTGAGGTCTCCGTGAGAGTGTGGTCCGGTCACTTCTTGGGCCGGGCGGGAACCGCCCACACCAATGCCGTTGTATCCAGGTGCCCGGAAATCAGCCCGGTCCCATCCGGGGTGAACCGCAAAACGTGTGTGAACCGGCCCCCCGGTCGCTCCCAACCGGTCACCGGCAGCCGGTACCGGGTCCGCGTTGCCGCACCCCGAGGCGTTCTCGTTCCAAGTGGCCACCGCCGACCAGGCCGAGACCGACCGGTACTGGGACGCGGTCGTTGGGAACAACGGGCGCAAGAGCGCGTGCGGGTGGTGCAAGGATCGGGGAGTGAACTGGCAGATCACCCCGGTCGCCCTCACGGACGCCATCACCGCCCCCAACCCGGCGGCCGCCAGACGAGCGTTCGGCGCCATGATGATGTGCGCAAGATCGACATCGTCACGATCGAGGCCGCGGCGCGGCTGACGCGGCCCGGGGCCTACGACCTCCGCGACCGCAACGACGGGTGACATCGCCGGCTGGCCGTGCAACGGCCCGAACAACAAGACACTCGCCGAGGCGCCGCCAAGGTTACGGGGCGCCCCGTAACCGCCCAGGTGTGCCATTGAGGGCAGTCCCTGCCCCCGACGCCCGCTAGACGATGGCGGTGTAGGTGAGGGTCCGGGTGTCCGTCCCCGCGCCGCCGGAGCCGGTGTTCCCCTGGTCGCTCACGGTGTAGGTGATCGTTCCAACCCCGGAGATGGGCGAACTGATCAGGTAAAGGGTGGCGAGGCTACCGTTCACCGCCGCCAGACTGCCCGTGAAGGTGACCGTCTGCCCGATCGGGCTGGTGCCGCCGGTGAACGTGATCCCGGAGATGCTCAGGAGTTGGAGGAGAGGGGCCCCTGGCCCGGAGACGCTGACCGTGACGGCGAGCGGGCCGGTGCCGGCGTCCGGGTCGGCGACGGACGCCGCGACGTTGTAGATCAGCCCGGGCAGCACGTTCAGCGGGCCGCTCGCCGTCACGGTCAGCACCGGCGGTTGGTTGGGCGGGGCCGTGACCGTCACCGCGATGGCCTGCGTGGCCGCGAGCGCCCCGTCGAACGCCCGGACGACGACGTCGTACACGTTGTCGCCGCCCACATCGGCAGGGGCGGCGTGGCTCGGCGCGCTGACGAAGGTCAGGACGCCGGTGCTGGGGTCGATGGCGAACCGCGCCGCATCGGCCCCGCCCGCGATGCTGTAGGTCAGGACGGTGCCGGGGTCCGGGTCCGTCGCGGTCACCGTGGTCACCACGGTGGTCTGCCCGTCGGCGGCGCTGACGCCAGCCACGGGTCCGCCGCCGTTGCTGGTGATCACCGGGGCCGCGTTGGCGGCCGCGATGGTGAGCACGACGGTTTCGGACGCGCGGACCCTGCCGTCGGTGACGGTGAAGGTGACCGTGAACGCGCCGGTCTGCTGGGCCGATGGGGTCCAGTTGAACGCCCCGGTGCCGGGGTCCAGAACGGCCCCGGCCGGCAGGCCGGACGCCGAGAAGGCGAGCGCGTCGTTCGCGTCCGCATCGGTCGCGGCGATCGCGAACGTGAGGGCCTGGAGCGCGACGCCGGTGCGGCCGCCGATCGGCCCGAGAACCGGGGGCGCGTTCGGAGCCGTGTTCGCGCCCGCGAACGGGACGCCGCCGCTCACGCCGGCCGGGAGGAACTGGCTGGACAGTTCGGCCCCGGTGCGGGTGAAGGTCTTGAGGTGCGACGTGCCGCCGGCCCCCGCCGTCACGTCGGGGCGGCCGTCGCCGTCGGCGGGGGGGCCGCCCCCCGCGGACACCCCCCCCCGGTACCCGGGG
>NZ_JAXBLV010000242.1:0-25265 GCF_034097035.1 Gemmata algarum | reverse complement strand
CTTACCACACTTCACATGATCCTGTTAATTTGTCATTGCGTATATTGTTAATGCAGTATTCGGTCGATAACGAGTAATTGGTCACCGAGTTCAACTCCAGGCACGGGTTACGCACGAGGCGAACTGGTCTCATATTAGTGTGCGAAGCCTCGCACGCTAAACACAGGTTCGGCATACGGAAGGACGCACCGATGGGCGGGGGCACGAACCTGGCAGCATGGGCCGAGTACCTGGAGTTGCGGGGTCGGTGGCTTCGGGCCGCGGCGACCTGTGGCGTCCTCGGGTTCGTGCTATTCGTCACCCTGGCCATCGGCATCCGTGCCCAACCACGCGGGTGGGATTGGGCCGGGGTGGCCGTGCCGGGTAGCACCCTCGGGGTGTGGCTCCTGGTCGCCGTCGCCCGGTATTCGTGGCTGTCGCTGCGGGTGTGGACATGGCCGTGCCCGGTGTGCGGTGGTGTGTTCGCTCTGTCCGTGTGGAGCGCGTGGCCCGGGGACCGTTGCCGTCGCTGTGGGGCACAGGTGGTTCGCGCCAAGCCCGGTAGATGGAAATTGTAGAAGCGAAAACCCGGGTGAAGGCCATTGAGGAGTCGCTCGCCGGTGCGCCGTTCGTGGAGTTCCATGCCTTCGAGCGTGAGGGGCGGCCCCTCCACCTCGCCCTGACCGAGCGACTGCGCAAGGCCGCCCGCAAGGAGGGCGTGTGGCGGTCCCGCGAGATGCTCGCCGCCCTCAAGAACGCGGCCTACGGGTTCGACGAGCAGCACGCGCGAAGCGTCGGTGGGCGGGACGGCATCTTCGTAATGGACCGCGCGTTCCGCCCGGCCAACGAGATGATGGCCAAGCTGTTCGGCCGGTTCCTGGACAAGCCGGGCAGCGGGGCCGAGGAGTTGGCCGGCGCACTTGGGTTGCCGCTGGCCGAGTTGCTGCCGGTGCGGCTGGTATCGCACCACATGCGATTGCTCGGCGTTCTCGCCCGCCGCGAGGGGGCCGACTGGCTGGTACTCGTGGACTGTGACCGTTCCGAGTAGCAAAGGGATGCCGAACCCGGTGCCACACCTGCACCGCCGTCGGCTTCGGGACACACCGCTCGTCGGGTGAGGGCGGTGCAGATGAGTTTTATGTTTGGCGAGGAGGCCAACGTACCGATGGTGCGTGTCGCCAGTTTCGACGAGCAGTGGGGCGACCGGATCGGGCGCATGGCCCGCCGGTACAGGGTGCGCATCCGCCCTACCCCGGCCGGCAGTTGGGGGCTCCGCCCGCGGACCTACGAGTTCGCCCCGTGCCTTGTGTTCTGGGGCATGGTCGGGGTGCCGGACGAGGGCGTCGAGGGCGGGGTCGGTCACTGGACGCTTTGGTTCGCCTTCCGGGAGCCTCCGTATTTGCACCGCGACCGGGAGTCGCACGACGCTGAGGCTATCTTCGTCAACGATGCCGAGGGGCCGCACGGCCTCATGGCTCCCGGCTCCCGGTTCAGGCTCACGGCCAACGAAGACGAACCGGTCGCCGAGGTCGAGGTGTTGGGGGTGGTCACAGACGCCGAGCCCGGCGCGGCACCGGATCCGTCCGCGTAGTCTGTTTCCCGTTGTTCATCGGTTGTCCGTCTGCGGTACTGGCGCCGCGGTCGGGCCGGTGAGTTACATGTTCGGCGAGGAGGGCAGACGCGGAATGGCAATGTTCGTTCACCTGGCGCCGGAGTCGCGGGTCGCCCTCATCCGTCGCAACGGCATCAGCCGCTTGCGGCAAGCGAGCGGGGACTTCCCCGGCGGGGTGTTCGCCGTCCCGGTCACCCGCAACTTCTACGTCTCGCACCAGTGGCTGCGGGAGCTGAAGCGACGGAACCAAGGGTCCATCGCCGGCGTCTACTTCCGCGTCCCCGACGACGAACAAGTGTGGGTGGGCCACTACCGGCAAGCGCACCACTGGATGTCCGCGGCCGAGGCGGCCGGCGAGTTCGAGGCCGCAGAGGACGCGCAAGGGTGGGAGGTCGTCATCCCCCGCCGCATCGAGGCCGACGAGTTGCACCGCGTGCGGTATCTGCCACAGGTCGTCGGGTGGCGGTTCTTTCCGGAGTCCAAGGGCAAGCCGCCGTTCTGCACCTGCAAGTTCTGCACGCGCGGTGAGTACGGGGCGCATCGGTTGCGGGAGCGGTTGGGGGCGCCAGACGCCGAGCCCGGCGCGGTACCGGACCCGGCCGCGTAGTCTGTTTCCCGTTGTTCATCGGTTGTCCATCTGCGATACGGGTGCCGCGGCCGGGCAGGCGCACTGTGTGTTCGGCAAGGGAGGCGCGAGTGGATTCGGCCGTCCGGGAACTGCTGGAGCCGTGGGCGCCCGGCAACCTCGCCGTCGCCGAGGGACGGCTGCGGGTGGTGCCGTTGGACGCCGCGCGGGCCGAGTTGATCGCCCTCACACGGGACGGAGTGCCGGGCATCCGGGCGAGCGGCCTCCAGTTGGCCGCGTGCATCGCCCCCGACATCGGCGACGAACTGGCCCTCGCCCTGCTGGCTGATCCGGTCTGGTTCGTCCGCTGCACGGCCTGCGAGAAGCTATTCTTCAATTGGTGCTACCGGGCCGCCGACGCGCTGGCAGAGTTGCTGATCCGCGAGCCGCACGAACTGGTCCGTAACATGGCGGCCTGTGCCCTCTGTTATCTGGGCACCGAGCGGCACCTGCCGCAACTTGAGTCGGCGTTGGCGGTGGAGACGGGCACGGACCACGAGGGTACCCCGATCCAAACGGTGATCGCCCGCGCGATCCACGTGATCCGGTTCGGAGCGCTGCCCGGAATGGAGCGGAGACGCTCCGAACCCGGCGCGGCACCTGAAACCGCCGGCTGATTTGTACGAGTCGCTCACGGTATGGTGACGGTGCCGGTGAGCTGCTCGTTCGGCCCCGGAGGCGTGGAGGGTGGCATGGTGTCCCGACGGATCGGACTGACGGTTGCGGTCTGGGGTTTGAGACTTGCCGCCCTCGGTCCGCTCGCCCTGTGGTTCATTCCGACTCGGCAGTACGAGTCCAACGAGACCGCCGAGCGTACGTACTTCGGGCTGGGCTGGCCGGACCACTGGCTGGCGTCCGAGGTCACGCTGGAGTTCCGCCCGACAGTGCGGCGGGATGGCACGTGGTCCTATGAGTACAAGCGGCGAGGGCCGCTCACCGCGTGGGACCCGGTGCCCCACTCGGCCGGCATCGAGGACGCATTCACCTACCAACGGTGGAAGCGGGAGAACCCGCTGTACGGCCCGCTCTGGCAGACGGCAATTGGTGGGGTGTGCCTGCTGGTGGCCGCATACCTCAACCAGTTCCGGCATCCACGCCGCGGGGCATCAGCCCCAGCGGACGCGGTGGCCCCAGACGCCGAACCCGGCGCGGCAGCGGCACCGGCCACGTGAGCTGTTTCTCGGCGCGCTCCCAGCTCCAGTTGTCGGCTGCGGCGTCGCGGCCGGGCGACTACCGAACTTTCTGCCAGCGACTGCACCGCGATCGAAGCGGCCAGTGGACTCGTTGTTCGGCAACCCAAGGGGACGGCGAATGGCAGTCGGCGGCAACTTGTACGACTTCCTTCAATTTGCTCGGCAACGCCCCTCGATGGTCGTCCGAGATTGGTCCCTTGCTGATTTGGAGAATATGTGCCACGGATACGCGGTTGCCCTCCAAACTCACGGTATCAAAG
Source organism: Gemmata algarum (assembly GCF_034097035.1). NCBI lineage: Bacteria > Pseudomonadati > Planctomycetota > Planctomycetia > Gemmatales > Gemmataceae > Gemmata > Gemmata algarum. The sequence continues at coordinate 21,596 of NZ_JAXBLV010000242.1, read as the reverse complement.
AGTTCGGTACCGCGTTCAACGAGCAGTTCCGTGCGTGGCTGTGGCAGCGGTTCGAGTGGTCGGGCAGTCTCGGGTGGGCGCGAGCCGTTCGCGATCACTCGACCACCGCGGAAGCGGCGTTCGGGCAGTTCTTCGACCTGCTGGAGCAGTTCCGACGCGAGAGCCAGGAGGCCGGCCCCGGCGCGGCCACGTAGCTTGTTTTGCACGGCTCATCGATTGGCGGCCCGGGCCGCTGTTTGATATCTCGGCCCCGAGCGAGTGGGCGTGTCGCGCAGCCCCGCGATCGGGTCGCAAAGGCGGGCCGAACCGGTTCACCGACCACGCGGCGCCGCTTCTTAACCGAACAGGCTCGGCGGACGTGGCGCGTCGACCACCTGCACGCACGGCGCCGCTTCTTGCAAGACGGCGCGCAGGCGCTCGGCGTTGCTGACGGCTTGCGTGCCCACACAGTTGTTGAAGAAGATCAGCGCCTCGTCGGCACGGTGCGTTTCGGCCAACCGCCTCAGCCCGTCGGCCCACTCGCGCAGTTGCTCTTCGGTGTAATCGTAGGCGTACCGCAGCTTCCCGTCCTGGTACCAGTTCTCTGCGCTCTGCGAGTGGAGCCGGGCGTACACGCGCCGGTTCGCGACCCGCAGCCCGCGCGGGAACAAGGTCGGAACGTCCGGCACGCCCACGCTCACCAGATCCATGCCGATGTGCTCCATCCACTCGGACAGGTTGGGCGCGGCCCACGACCGGTGCCGGAACTCCACGGCCACGTGGTGCGGGCGCAGTTGCGCCCCGGTCCGTGCGAGCCAGTTCCGGTTGTCGGCGGTGTTGCGAAAGCTCTCGGGGAGCTGGAAGATCAGCCCGAGCAACTTGCCGGTGCCCGCGAGGTGGTCGGCCGCGGCCTTGAACGCCGGAACGTCGTCGTCGGAGCGCTGGTGGCTAACGGTCTTGGGCACCTTGAGCGTGAACCCGAACCCGGGCGGCGAGCGGCGGGCCATTTTGGCGACCTGCTCGCGCGTCGGCGGGCGGTAGAAGGACGAATTGATTTCGACGCACGCGAACCGCGCGGCGTAGTAGGGGAGCATGTCGTGCTGGGTGGTGTTGGGCGGGTAGAACCCACCGACCCAAGCGGGGTACGCGTACCCCGCGGTGCCGATTCGGACGTTCATGTGAGCGCTCGTAACGGGCGTCGGACCGTATTTTACCCGGCAGCCTTCTGCGCCGCTCAGCTCGGTTTCAGCGGAATTCAGTCGCTTCAAGTTCCGCAGGCGGAGCGGGGCCGGTCGGTTTTGGCCACCACGCGCCTGGCGCCGGCCGATCGGCGCCACTTCGCGGTACCCGGTTCCCCTCCGGCACGCCGGTGGGTACAATTCGGGGCGGATTCGCACGCGGCTCGCCCTCTCCAAATCATCTCGGGACCGCACGACATGCCACGCAAGGTCGTCATCGTCGCAGACCCCGGCATCGACACCACGTTCGCGGTTGCGCTCGCGCTCAACGACCCGAGCCTCGAAGTGGTGGGGCTCCTCCCCACCGCCGGGAACGTGTCCGCGGAGCAGGCCACCGCCAACGTCCACACCCTGATCGATGTCTTCGACCCCCCGAAGTGGCCGAAGCTCGGGGCGGCGCTCCCCGTCCGCTACGACGCCGACGGCACCGCGCTCCACGGCCCCGGCGGGCTCGGCGGGGTCACGTTCCCGTCCGCCACGCGGCACACGCTGCACCCCGCGGACAAGGTGCTTTGCGAGCTCGCCCACGAGCACCCGCGGCAGATCACCGTCATCAACCTCGGCCCGCTCACCACACTCGCAACGGCCCTCGACCGCGACCCGGTGCTGCCCGCGGTGCTCGACCAGACGGTCATCATCGGGGGGTGCTGGCGCGAGCCCGGGAACGCCGGCCCCGCGGCCGAGTTCCACATCCACCTCGACCCCGACGCCGCCAAGCGGGTGTTCGCCGGCGAGCTGAACCCGCTGTTGATTCCGCTCGACGCCACGCGCAAGCTGATCTTCTCCCCGCGTGACTTACTCGACCTCCCGAACCCGGACTCGCGGGCGTGCCAGTTTTTGCGCCAAATTGTACCGTTCGGCATCCGCGCCAGCTCCAACCTGTACGGGATCGAGGGGTTCCACCTGAAGGACGTGCTCGGGGTGGTGGCGGTGGCGGTCGCCGGGTGCGTCAGCAGCGAGCCACACTTCGTGGATGTCGAAACGAAGGGCGAGTTGACCCGCGGCATGACCGTGATCGACACCCGCGCGAACCCGACCGGCCCGCCGAACGCGCGCGTCGCGACCGGTGTTGCGGTTGCCGACGTGAGAGCGTACATCGAGCGCATACTGAAGGCCGCGCACTGAGCGGGAGGATTCCACTGATGCGATTCACCCTGACCGCCCTTCTCGGCACGCTGCTAGTCGCGGTGGCGACCGCTCAGCCGCCGGAGCCGACGCCGCTCCCGCTGCCGGCCCCAGCGCCCGCGGCGCCACTGCCGATCAAACTGAAGGCGCCGAAAGACGTTCCGCAGCCCACCCGGGCGGAACTCGAGTCGCTCGAAAAAACGCTGCGCACGCTGGCGCTCGCGCACCTGCCGACCCCGCTAGTGAAGTCGGACAAGGGGTGGGGCAAGCAGAAGGAGTTCGTCGAGGGCCGCGTCATGTTGCGCAACGCCAAGAAGTTCGGCCCCGAGGCCCCCCGGGTGCAGGTCAACGATGGCCTGTGGCGCCGGATCACGGCCACCGCGCGGAACCCGAACGAGACGCTCGGCGTCTCGATCCCGGAACTCGTGAAGCTCAGCCCGGACGCCGCCCGCCTCGCCCTCGACACCGTGATGGACATCGATTTCCGCGTGGAGCACCAGCTCTGGAAGCGGGGGCTGCAACTGTACTCCGGCGAGACCCGCGGGCACTGTAAAGCCGGGCTGAAGATGAAGGCCGAGGTCCTCACGAAAACGAAGGCGGTTCCCGGGTCGTTCCTCCCCGAGGTGACGATCACGATCAAGGCGACGGAGGCGAACCTGTTTTACGACAAGGTGGTGATCGACCACACCGCCGGCCTCGACGGCGCCGACGCCCAGAAGGCCGGCGAGTTCGTGATCGACCTCGTGAAGGCGATCAAGCCCGATCTCGAACAGCAGCTCCTCGAAAAGGCGAACGCGGCGATCATGAAAGCGGTCACCTCGAAGGAGGTGAAAGTGCCGCTCGACAAGCTCCTCGCCGCGCCGGTCAAGAAATAAGAGGTTCCACCGCAGAGAGCACGAGAGCGCGCAGAGTAAACGCAGGAAGAGTTGAGCAGTTGTCGCCCTCTTTTTTGGACGCTCTCCGCCGCTTCGACAACTTCAACCTCGGCTTGTCCCGTTTCGCCGGGCTGCGTATAGAGTGCCACCCCCGCGGCGGGTGCAGATCGCCCCGCCCGCCGCTTCCTGGCAAGGACGCCAGCTCATGCTCCGCTGCGTGCTCGTTACCGCCCTCGCGGGCGTTCTCGTTCTTGCGCCCTGCGCACCGGCTGCCGATCTCCCGCCGCACCCGACCGAAAAGCAACTCGCGGTTCAGGCCGCGATGGTGAGCGCCCGCGAGCACCTGGGCGCGCACCGGCCCACCGAAGCGGTCGCGGAACTCGAAAAGGAAATCTCCAACGCCGACGGCAACACCGTGTTCCTTTCGCTCCTTCGGGAAGCGTATCAGGCCGAACTGGCCCAGTCGGAAAAGGCCCCCGTCCCCGACCAAAAGCGGACGGAACAAATCCAGCGCCGGCTGGCGATACTCAATGGCAAACTGAGGCCGGCCCCCGCGCCGGTCGGCACTCCCCGGGTCGCGGCGGAACCGGCACCGAACCTCGGGCCGTCGCTGGTTCCCCCAACTGTGACAGAAGAACCGGCCCCCCCGGTGCCTCCGGCCGGGAGTCCGCCCGCCCCGACGGCCGGCGCTGGCGCGGCCGCGGCCGACGCGGTCGCCGCGTTCAAGAGCCGGAACTACGCCGACGCCGACCGCCTGTTCGCCGCGCTTGGCGCGGCCCGGCTCTCGGCCGAGCAGAAAGCCGCGTGGGCGTACTGCCGGGTCAAACTCGCGGCGGACCGCGTGAACGCGCCCGACTGCCCCCCGGGCACCGCGGCGGCTGCCGTGCAAGAGGTGTCCGAAGCGATTCAACTGATTCCGCCGAGCGCCGACCTTTACAAAGTGGCCCAGCAGGTGCTGAAGGCGGCACAGGCGAAGGCCGGCGCCGCCGCCGCGGTTGTCCCCGTTGCGGCATCGGCCGACGTGCTCGAAACGGCCAGCTTCCGGGTCCACCACGGCGGCGACCGCGCGCTGGGGGAGGCCGTGGCGAAGGCCGCGGAGGCGAACCGGAAAGCGACCTTCGAGCGCTGGAGCGGCCCGCCAGGGGGGGCCTGGAACCCGAAGTGCGATGTCGTGATCCACGCCACCGCCGACGCCTACGCAGCGGCCACCGGTAAACCCGCCGCGCTCACCGGGCACGCGAGCGTGAGCCTCACGAACGGCCGCCCCACGGCGCGCCGAATCGATCTCCGCGCCGACGACCCCGCGCTGGCGACTAACGCCCTCCCCCGCGAGCTGACGCACGTGGTTCTGGCGGACCTGTTCGCCGACCGCCCGCCGCCGAAGTGGGCGCTGGAGGGGATGGCGGTCCTCGCCGGCGCGCCGACGGAGGTCGAGCGGTACACCCGCACGCTCGCCCGCTGCGCCCGCGACGGCGAACTCCGCGCCCTCGCGGCGCTGTTCGAGTTGAAGGACTTCCCCGCCGACAACATCACCGGCTTCTACTGCCAGAGCGTGAGCGTCACGGACTACCTCATCAAGCTGAAGGGCGAGCGCCACTTCAAGATCTTCCTCAACGACGCGCAGCGGTACGGCACCCCGCAGGCGCTGCGGCGCCAGTACAACATCGACGGTCCGCAGGCACTGGAAGTCGCCTGGAAACTCGCCAGCCTGACCCCGTGACGAGCGGGCTAAAGGCAGAAGAGGAACGGCCGCAAAAAGGCACAGGAAGCAGAAGAGGATTGGCCGCAAAAAAGCACAAAGGGCACAAAAGGAAACCACAGACGAAGACAGAAGAGTGGGTTCAAGACACTTCTCTTTCTCTTCGGTTTTCTTTTGTGCCCTTTGTGCTTTTTTGCGGCCAATCCTCTTCTGCTTCCTCGGTTTTCTTTTGTGCCCTTTGTGCTTTTTTGTGGCCAACCCTCTTCTGCTTTTGCGGCCCGCTCCTCTTCTGTCTTTATTGAGGACACGACCGATGACCGCAGACGACGTGATCCGCCTGCTCCAGTTGCAGCCGCACCCGGTCGAGGGCGGGTTCTTCCGCGAGACGTACCGCTCCGCCGCGACCCTCCCCGCCGCGGCGCTGCCGGCGCATCAGGCGGAGCGCAGCGTATCGACCGCGATTTACTACCTGCTCAAGCCGGGCCACGTGTCCGAGCTGCACGTCCTTCCGGGCGACGAGGTGTTCCACTTTTACCTCGGCGCGCCGGTGCGGATGCTGCAACTGTGGCCCGACGGCACCGGCCGCGAGGTCGTGCTCGGGTCGAACGTGGCGGCCGGCGAGGTGCCGCAACTCGTGGTCCCCGGCGGGGTGTGGCAGGGCACCCGCCTAGTCGGCGACAGCGGCTTCGCGCTGCTCGGCTGCACCGTCGCGCCGGGGTTCGATTACGCCGATTACACGGGCGCGACCCGCGCCGAGCTGACCGCCAAGTGGCCCGCGTTCGCCGGGCCGATCGCCACACTGACCCCGCGCGGCTGACCGCCGGCGCGGCCCGCGTCACTCGTTCAGCGCTTCGAGCCACACGCGCAGGTCGTTGCCGTACTCGCTCGCGAGGTCCCCCTTCACGAGCTGCCGGTGGAACGCGGCGGCGCCGCGGCGCCCCAGGTCGGCGGCCTCCGCGTCCGGGAACCGCTTGTCGGGGTCGGCGGCGACCAGGCGCCGGCACAGGCTGACGAGCAGATCGCTCCCGACGACCTCGTGCGGGAGCACCTCCGCCAGTCGGTGTTCCAGCGTGCGCTTCGACTCGATCAGCCCCGACACCCCGACGAAGCCCTCGAACGGGGACCGCCCGGCCATCATCTCGATGAGCACGTACCCCAGGCTCGCGAGGTCGGACTGCGGGGTGACCGGCGCGCCGTCGAGCACCTCCGGGGCCGCGTACAACGGCGACCACGCGCGGCGCCCCTCCGCCGACCGCAGGTCCGCCGCGGACCCGACGTCCACCACCTTCGCGGACCCGGTCCGCTTGAGCATCACGTTGGCCGGCTTGAGGTCGCCGTGCGTGATCCCCTCGCGGTGGAGCGCGGCCAGCGCCGCGAGGCTGTCACGGAGGATGTGGGTCGCCACCCCGGGCTTGAGCCGCGGCTGCGCGGGGCCGTCCGTCAGCACGACGTCCTCGACGAACCGCAGGTGCTCCGGGCCGAGCCGCGCGCGGGTCCGCTCCAGGGTGGCCGGGGTGAGCACCACGCGCAGGTCGATGCCGTCCACCCACTCCATTCGCATGACGCGGACGCCGCGGTGCTCACTGAAGTGGTGCACCGCGACCAGGTTCTCGTGCTGCACCGCGGCCACCCGCGCGGCCACCGCCGCGATCCGCGCCATGTCCTCGGCGTACGCCTCGGCGGTGCGGAACTGTTCCGGCGAGAACACCTTCAGCGCGACGGGCAGGGCGAACCCGTCCGAGCCCTCGCGGCGCGCGAAGAACACCACGCCCTGACCGCCGCGGCCGACGAGGTTCAGGTCGCGGCACCCGGCGGCCCAGCCCGGGTCGGTCCCGGAGAGAATCGCGCGGTAGTGGGCGGTCAACTCGTCCGTCGTGCCGCCGCCCCCGGCGGGCGGGAGCGTGCTGGGGTGAGGTAAGCTGTCATGTAAGCGCGTGGACTCCATGTCGCTCCGGAGAGACGAGGCGATGGCCGTCATGGCGGAACGGCCATTGTATCGCGGCTTGCGCGCGTGTCTCCGCGCGGGCCGGCTCATAGAATCACCTTCCCGCTCTCCCTTCCCGAAAGGACGCACGCGATGCGATTTGCTCACCCGGTCGTGCTCGCCGGCCTGTTCTGCGCCGCCCCGCTTGCCGCCGCCGCGGACGCCCCGCCCCCGCTCAAAAAGGGCGAGAAGATCGTGTTCCTCGGCGATTCGATCACGCAGGCCGGGGTCGGCCCCAAGGGGTACGTCACGGTCGTCAAGGGGGCGCTCCACGAAGCGCACAAGGACCTGGGGATCGAGGTGATCGGGGCCGGCATCAGCGGGAACAAGGTGTCCGACCTCCAGCGGCGGCTCGAAAAGGACGTGCTCGCGAAGAAGCCGACGCTGGTGGTGATTTACATCGGGATCAACGACGTGTGGCACGGCGAGAAGGACCCCGCGCGGGGCACCCCGAAGGACAAGTTCGAGGCGGGTCTGAAGGAGATCATCGGGAAGATCAAGGACGGCGGCGCGCGGGTGGTCCTTTGCACGCCCACGGTCATCGGTGAGAAAAAGGCGGGCGCGAACAAGCTCGACGCCCAGCTCGACGAGTACGCCGACGTGAGCCGCAAGGTGGCGAAGGAAACCGGGTCGCAACTGTGCGACCTGCGCAAGGCGTTCGTGGACCACATCGCCAAGAACAACTCTGCCGATAAGGACAGGGGCGTCCTGACCACCGACACCGTCCACCTGAACGACGCGGGGAACAAGCTCGTTGCCGACACCATTCGCGCGACGATTGACAAGTGAGCCCACAACCAGAAGCGATTCGGCCCTTGCGCGAAACAAGAGCGTTGCTGCTGGATTCGAGGGCAAAGTGCGGATTCGGTGGTTCGCCCGAGCGCGAACCTGGAGTGAGCGCATCTGAGGCACAGCCTGTTCGATCAGGTGTTATTGAACAGGCTGTGCCGCAAGGTCGCGAAATCGCCGATCGGCACGACCGATTTCGATTCCAACTGCCTGTTCGCAAGGCAATCGCGATTTGGCTTCAGAGTTGCAGCGTGGCAATGCGATTCGAACGCTTTTTCTGACTCAACCGTTTAAAACCCGCGGTGCGGGTGCGTTGAAAACTCTTCCAGCGCACAGACGCCGAACAGGTAAACACACGGGGGCGTCTTTTGGTCAGCCGCGAAGACCTCGTCGTCAAGTCGCTCGGGCCGTGCCGGATCGATTCGCCCATGCTCCCGCTGTTGGAGCAGCGCAAGAGAAGTTATTACAACGTCGACGAAGCCGACCGCGTCCTCTTCGACGACACCGCGTCGGCGCTCACGGGCCGCGGCGTGCCCGTCGACCAGATCCCGGGCTTCGAGCCGGCCGGGCCGCGGCGCAAGATCTTCTTCGACCCGTCCAAGACGCGCGCCGGCGTCGTCACCTGCGGCGGGCTGTGCCCCGGCTTCAACGATGTCATCCGGGCGCTGGTGATGGAGCTGCACTTCCTGTACGGGGTGCAGCGCATCCACGGGTTCTGCAACGGGTACCAGGGGTTCATCCCGAAGTACAAGCGGCCCGTCCTCGAGCTCACCCCGCAGTTCGTCAGCCAGATCAACGAGCAGGGCGGCACCATCCTGGGCACCTCGCGCGGCGAGCAGGACCCGGCCGAGATCGTGGACTGCCTGGAGCGGATGGGGATCAACGTCCTGTTCGTAATCGGCGGCGACGGGACGCTCCGCGGGGCGCAGGCCATCGCGCGTGAAGTGGAGGCGCGCGGGGCCAAGATCGCAGTCGTCGGCATCCCGAAGACGATCGACAACGACATCATGTTCATCGACCAGAGCTTCGGGTTCCAGACCGCGTTCTCGACCGGCGCGGAGGTGATCCAGACGGCCCACGCCGAGGCGAAGGCGTCGCCCAACGGCATCGGCCTGGTGAAGCTGATGGGCCGGCACTCCGGGTTCATCGCGTGCTACTCGTCGCTCGCGCGCAACGACGCCAACTTCGTGCTCATCCCCGAGGTGCCCTTCATGCTCGACGGCGAGCGCGGGTTCCTGTCGGTGCTGCGGAAGCGGGTCCAGCGGTCCGGGCACGCGGTGATCGTGGTCGCGGAAGGCGCCGGGCAGGACCTGACGCCCGGGAGCGACGAGCGGGACGCGTCCGGGAACCCGCGGTTCAACGACATCGGCGTGTTCCTCAAGCAGAAGATCACCGAGGACTTCGCCGCCGCCAACCTCGAGCTGAACCTGAAGTACTTTGACCCGAGCTACTTCGTGCGGAGCGTGAAGGCAAACCCGTTCGACGCGGTGTACTGCCTGCGGCTGGCGCACAACGCGGTCCACGCCGCGATGGCCGGGCGCACCGAGGTGGTGGTGAGCCGGTGGCACGGGCGGTTCGTCCTGCTGCCGATCCCGCTGGCGGTCCGCGCCCGGCACACCGTAGACCCCAACGGCGACCTGTGGCTGAGCGTGCTCGAGTCCACTGGCCAGCCGCCCGTGTTCGGATGAATCAAAAGGCAAAAGTTAAAAGGGAAAAGGCAAAACGGAAAAGCCGAGCGCGTTCCTCTTGTTTGCCTTCCGCTTTTCCCTTTTGCCTTTTCCTTTTAACTTTTGCCTTGACCCTTGGGGCGTTCATGCAAGCGGCGGCACAGAAGGCGCTCGGCGCCGACATCCGGCTCCTCGGCAACCTGCTCGGCCAAGCGATCCGGCGCCTGGGCGGGGACGCCGCGTTCGATCTCGAAGAAGAGGTGCGGGCGGCCGCCAAGGAGCTGCGCACGAACCCGTCCCCGGACGCGGCGCGCCGGCTCCGCGACCGCCTGGGCACGCTCGACGTGCCCAAGCTCCGCGGGCTGATCCGGGCGTTCAGCGTGTTCTTCGACCTCATCAACCTGGCCGAGCAGCAGGCCCGGGTGCGGGCGCTGCGGCACCGCGCCGCCCGGCCGGACCCGGCCCGCGCCGAGAACGCCGAGTCCGCCCTCCAGAGCATCGCCCGCCGCGGCGTGCCGGTTGAAGAGGTAGCGGACCACCTCGCCCGGGCGCTGGTCGTGCCCGTGTTCACCGCGCACCCGAGCGAGGCCCGCCGGCGCTCGGTGCTGGAGAAGCTCGCCGCGGTGGCTCAACTGCTCGACAAGCTCGAGTACGGCCAGCCGACGCCGTCCGAGCGCGACGCGCTGACCGACGCGATCGCGGAGGAGGTCGAGGCGCTGTGGCTGACGGACGCGGTGCGGTCGGCCCGCCCCTCCGTGCTCGACGAGGTGCGCCAGGTGCTCGGGGTGGTCGAGGCGCGGCTGCTGGACGTCGTCCCGAAGGTGTACCGCAAGCTCGAATCGGCGCTCGAGAAGGTGTACCCGAACCACGGGCGCCGCGTGCCGGCGTTCTTGCAGTTCGGGTCGTGGATCGGCGGCGACCGCGACGGCCACCCCAACGTCACCCACGCCGTCACCGCCGAGGCCGTCCGGCTCCAGCAGGAAACGGTCCTCGCCCACTACCTCCAGCGGATCGAGGCGCTGGGCGGGAAGCTGAGCCACTCGGCGCCGTTCGTCGCGGCCGGCCCGGCGCTCACGGCGTCGCTCGCGGCGGACGCGCAACTCCTGCCCGGGGTGGCGCAGGGGAAGCCGGGCGAGCCGTACCGCGCGAAGTGCCTGATGATCGCCGAGAAGCTGCGGCGCACCCTCGCCTTCGTGCGCACGCACGCGGACGACTGGGGCGCGGACGCGCAGGCCCCGCCCGCCGGGGTGTACGTCGGCCGCGGCGAGCTGCTCGCCGACCTCACCCTGATCGCCGACGACCTGCGCCGGGCCGGCGCGACCGCGAGCGCCGACGGGGCCGTGCGGGACTTCGTCCGGCTCGTGGAGGTGTTCGGGCTGCACCTCCTGACGCTCGACATCCGCCAGCACAGCGCCAAGCACGAGGCCGCGACCGCGGAAGTGCTGGCCGCGGCCGGGGTGTGCCCGAACTACGCGACCCTGTCCGCCGACGAGCGGTTCGCGGTGCTCGCGAAGGAATTGGAGTCCGCGCGCCCGCTGATCCCCGCGCACCTGCCGTTCAGCCCGGACACGACGGAGGTGGTCCGCACGTTCCGCACGATGGCGGCGGTCCTGGAGCAGCGGTGCCCGGAGGCGCTCGGGACGTACATCATCAGCTCGACGACCGAGCCGGCCCACCTGCTCGAGGTGCTCCTCTTCGCGCGCGAGGCGCGGCTGTTCCGGCCCGCGGAGGGCGTGAGCCGCATCGACGTGGTGCCGCTGTTCGAGGCCCTGGAGCCGCTCCGCTCGGCCCGCCGGATCGTCGCCCGGCTGCTCGAGCTGCCCGTGTACCGGCGGCAGGTCGCGCTGCGCGGGAACCGGCAGGAGGTGATGATCGGCTACTCGGACAGCAACAAGGAGAGCGGGTTCCTCCAGTCCGCGTGGGCGCTGTACCGGGCCCAGACCGAGCTGACCGAGCTGGGCCGCGGGGCGGGCGTCACGATCCAGTTCTTCCACGGCCGCGGGGGCGCCGTCGGGCGCGGCGGCGGGCCGGCGAACTACGCGATCCTGGCCCAGCCGAAGGGGACCGTGGACGGCCGCATCCGGATCACCGAGCAGGGCGAGATGATCGCCGACCGGTACGGGCACCCGGCCGTCGCCGAGCGGCACCTGGAGCAGGTGCTGGACGCGGTCCTGCGGACCAGCTTCCCGGACGCGGCGGAGGGGGCCGACCCGAAGTGGCTCGCGGCCCTCGACGCGCTGGCCGATTCGGCGCGGAAGCACTACCGGGGGCTGGTGTACGAGGACCCGGGGTTCCTCGCGTACTTCGAGCAGGCGACCTGCATCGGCGAGATCGCGGAGCTGAAGATCGGGTCGCGCCCGGCCCGGCGGAGCGGGGCGCGGAGCATCGAGGAGCTGCGGGCGATCCCGTGGGTGTTCAGCTGGATGCAGAGCCGGCACACGCTGCCCGGGTGGTTCGGGCTCGGGAGCGCGGTCGCGGAGTTCCTGCGCGCGAACCCGGACGGCCTCGCGATGCTCTCCGACATGTACGCCCGCTGGCCGTTCTGGCGCACCCTGATCGACAACTCGCAGATGATCCTCGCCAAGGCCGACATGGTCATCGCCCGGCTGTACGCCGACCTCGTGACGGACCAGGCCCTGGCGGCCCGCATCTACGGGCGGATCGAGGGGGAGTACCGGGCGGCGGTGGACGCGGTGTGCCGGATCACGGGCCAGTCGGCGCTGCTCGAGCGGTCCCCGGTGCTGGGGACATCGATCGAGCGGCGGAACCCGTACGTGGACCCGCTGAGCTTCATCCAGTTGGTGCTGCTCGACCGGCTGCGGAACCAGAGCGGCCCGCGCGAGGAGCTGGTGACGGCGGTGCTGGAGAGCATCAACGGGGTCGCGTCCGGGCTGAAGAACACGGGGTGAACGCCTTTCCCTGGGACCGCGGGCGTCTCGCCCGCTTGTTGCCCGGCAGACGGGCTCCGCGGTTTACCGCGGAGGCGTTGTCGCCCGCTCCTGCGGGAGGTGCGAGGCGGCACCCGGATTCGTTCGAGCGGCGCCGGCTGCGGAGCGGAAGCGGGCCGGAGGCCCACGGCCCGATGAAGAACGCGCCTTGCCAAGATGTCTCGCTATCGAGATATTTGACTTCGAGCGATTTAATTGGCACTACATTCACGCGGTTTCTGCCACATTGCCTCTCCCGAGTTGGCCGGAAGCGGCTCAACCCCGTACTAAACGCATATGCAGCCAGAGACTTTAGCGTTCGTCCCCTCGCCCCTCGTCCCCGAGGGGCTGTACCACCCGTCGTTCGAGCGAGACGCGTGCGGCGTCGGGTTCGTCGCCGACCTGCGCGGGCGCAAAACGCACGCCACCGTGAGCGACGCGCTCCAGTTGCTCCGCAACCTCCAGCACCGCGGGGCGTGCGGGTGCGACCAGGACACCGGCGACGGCGCCGGCATCCTGCTCCAGCTGCCCGACCCGTTCTTCCGGGACGCGGCGGCCAAGCTGAACGTCGCGCTGCCCGCGGCCGGCAGCTACGGCGTGGCGTTCTGCTTCCTCCCCGCCGACGCGGCGAACGCCGCCGCGTGCCGCCGGGCGCTTGAGAAGGTGGTGGCCGAGGAGGGGCAGACGGTCCTGGGCTGGCGCCCGGTGCCGGTGGTGTCGGCGGCCATCGGCTGGCTGGCGCGCACCACCGAGCCGGCGATGGAGCAACTCCTCGTCGGCCGCGGCGCGGGCACGCCCGCGGACGCCTTCGAGCGCAAGCTGTACGTGATCCGCCGCCGCACCGAGCACTGGGCTGCCACCGCGCCCGCCGGCGCCGGGTTCGCGGTCACGAGCTGCAGCGCGCGCACGATCGTGTACAAGGGGATGCTCAAGCCGGACCAGCTCGAGGCGTACTTCCCGGACCTGTCGCAGCCCGGGGTGGAGTCGGCGCTCGCACTGGTTCACAGCCGGTACAGCACCAACACCTCGCCGCAGTGGTCCCTCGCGCACCCGTTCAACGTGCTCGCGCACAACGGCGAGATCAACACGCTGAACGGCAACGTCCACTGGCTCAAGGCGCGGCAGGCGCTGATGGAGGGCGGCGCCCTCGGCGACGACCTCCGGAAGGTGCTCCCGCTGGACCTCGACGGGCTGAGCGACTCCGCGGTGCTCGACCGCGCCGTGGAGCTGCTCCTCCACAGCGGCCGCAGCCTGCCGCACGTCATGATGATGCTCGTGCCGGAGGCGTACGAGGAGCAGAAGCACCTGGACCCGGCCGTGCGCGGGTTCTTCCGCTACCACCGGTGCCTGACGGAGCCGTGGGACGGCCCGGCCAGCCTGTCGTTCACCGACGGCACCATCATCGGCGCGATGCTCGACCGGAACGGGCTGCGCCCCGGCCGGTACGTCATCACCGACGAGCGGGTGATCGTGGCCAGCGAGATCGGCGCGCTGCCGACCCCGACGGGCGCGGTGAAGACCGCGGGCCGGATGCAGCCCGGGAAGATGTTCATCGTGGACACCTCCTGCGGCTCGGTCATCCTGGACGACGAGATCAAGCTCGAGGTGGCCCGCGAGAAGCCCTACGCCGAGTGGGTGGCAGCCAACCAAGTGCAGCTCGACGACCTGCCGGCCGCGGCCCCGGTCGAGCCCGACCTCGCCACCGTGCGGAACCGCCAGCACGCCTTCGGGTACACCCAGGAGGACGTGGCCCGGGTGCTGCTGCCGATGGCGCAGGACGGGCAGGAGCCGGTGTCCAGCATGGGCACCGACACGCCGCTCGCGGTGCTCAGCGACCGCGCGCAGCTCCTGTTCAACTACTTCAAGCAGCACTTCGCCCAGGTCACCAACCCGCCGATCGACCCGATCCGCGAAAAGGTGGTGATGAACACCGAGTCGCTGATCGGGTGCGAGCAGAACATCCTCGCCGAGACGCCCGAGCACGCGCGGCTGCTGCGGCTGAAGGGGCCGACGCTCAACGACGAGGAGCTGGCGAAGGTCCGCGCCCTCGACCGGCCGGGGCTGAAGGTCTGCACCCTCACGACCCTGTTCGACCGGTCCGCGGGCGAGCCCGGCCTGGCCCGGGCAGTTGACGCGCTCTGCGGCGAGGCCGAGGCCGCGGTGCGCGCGGGCGCCACGATCCTGATCCTCTCCGACCGCGGGGTGGACGCGCAGCGGGTGCCGGTCCCGTCGCTGCTCGCGACGGCCGCGGTGAACCACCACCTGATCCGCGCCGGCCTCCGCGTGAAGTGCGGGCTCGTGGTCGAGACCGGTGAGGCCCGCGAGGTCCACCACCTCGCGCTCCTGGTCGGCTACGGCGCCGCCGCGGTGAACCCGTACCTGGCGCTCGAGACGTACCGCGACCTGGCAGCCGAGGGGATGCTGGTCGACGCCCACGGCGGGCAGCTCGAGCTCGCCAAGGCGTTCAAGAACTACGCCAAGGCCATCAACGCCGGCCTGCTGAAGGTGTTCAGCAAGATGGGCATCAGCACACTGCTGAGCTACCGCGGCGCGCAGATCTTCGAGGCGATCGGGCTGAACCGCGACCTGATCGACAAGCACTTCGTGGACACCCCGAGCCGGATCGCCGGCATCGGGCTCGGCGAGATCGCCCGCGAGTCGCTGACCCGGCACGCGGTCGGGTTCCCGGACGCCCGGGCGGCCGAGGCGGGCGGCGGGCACGAGGTGTCCCCGCCCGAGCTGGACGTGGGCGGGGAGATCATGTGGCGCCGCCGCGGCGAGCACCGCATGTGGAACCCGGAGACGGTGCAGACGCTCCAGCACGCGGTCCGCAAGGAGAGCCGCGAGGCGTACCGGGAGTTCGCGCAGGCGGCCAACGACGAGAGCCGGCGGCTGTGCACGCTCCGCGGGCTGCTCGGCGTCAAGAAGACCCACAAGCCGATCCCGCTGGAGCTGGTGGAGCCGGCCAAGGAGATCGTGAAGCGGTTCTTCACCGGGGCGATGAGCTTCGGGAGCATCAGCAAGGAGGCGCACGAGACGCTGGCGATCGCGCTCAACCGCGTCGGCGGGCGGTCGAACACCGGCGAGGGCGGCGAGGACCCCGTCCGCTTCAAGCCGGACACCAACGGCGACCGCCGCGGCAGCGCGGTGAAGCAGGTCGCCAGCGGGCGGTTCGGCGTGACCGCCAACTACCTCGCCAACGCGGTCGAGATCCAGATCAAGATGGCCCAGGGGGCCAAGCCCGGCGAGGGCGGCCAGCTCCCGGGCCACAAGGTGGACAGCGCGATCGCCAAGACCCGGTACAGCACCCCGGGGGTGGGCCTCATCAGCCCGCCGCCGCACCACGACATCTACAGCATCGAGGACCTGGCGCAGCTCATCTTCGACCTGAAGAACGCCAACCCGCACGCCGAGATCTCGGTGAAGCTGGTCGCCGCCGCGGGCGTGGGCACGGTGGCCGCGGGCGTCGCCAAGGGGTACGCCGACCGCATCCTCGTGAGCGGCGACTCCGGCGGCACGGGGGCGAGCCCGCTGTCGAGCATCCGGCACGCGGGCGTGCCGTGGGAGCTGGGGCTGGCGGAGGCGCAGCAGGTGCTCGTCCGCAACGGGCTCCGCGGGCGGGTGCGGCTCCAGACGGACGGCCAGATGAAGACCGGCCGCGACGTGGTGATCGCCGCATGCCTGGGGGCCGAGGAGTACGGGTTCGCGACCGCGCCGCTCATCGCGATGGGCTGCGTGATGATGCGGAAGTGCCACCTGAACACGTGCCCGGTCGGGATCGCCACCCAGGACCCGGTGCTGCGGGCG
Organism: Gemmata algarum; assembly: GCF_034097035.1. Taxonomy (NCBI): domain Bacteria; kingdom Pseudomonadati; phylum Planctomycetota; class Planctomycetia; order Gemmatales; family Gemmataceae; genus Gemmata; species Gemmata algarum. The sequence goes on along the minus strand of NZ_JAXBLV010000242.1, from coordinate 5,506 downwards.
CAGTTCACCGGCACCCCGGAGCACGTGGTCAACTACCTGTTCTTCGTGGCCGAAGAGGTGCGCGAGCTGCTGAGCGAGATGGGGTTCCGCACGCTCGACGAGATCGTCGGGCGGCCGGACCTGCTCGCCCCGATCGACCTGTCGTGGCACTGGAAGGCGAAGCACCTCGACCTGTCCGCCCTCCTGGCCCGGCCGAACGTGCCGTTCGGGTCGGTGGTGCGCAACGTCGAGCGCCAGCCCGACATCCTCGCCGAGCAGCTCGACTGGGAGGTGGTGCGGGCCGCGAAGGAGGCGGTCGAGCACCCGCGGCGGCTCCAGCTCGCGATGCCGATCACCAACCGGAACCGCACCACCGGCACGCTGCTCAGCTACTTCGTGACCGCGCGGTACGGCGAGGCGGGGCTCCGCGAGGACACCATCGACCTGCGGTTCACCGGCACCGCCGGCCAGAGCTTCGGCGCGTTCCTCACCCGGGGCATCACGCTCCGCCTGCGCGGCGAGGCCAACGACTACGTGGGCAAGGGGCTGTCGGGCGGCAAGCTGATCGTGGCGCCGCAGCCCGAGGCCGGGTACGTGCCCGAGGAGAACGTGGTGATCGGGAACGTGGCCCTGTACGGCGCGACCGGCGGGGAGGCGTACTTCCGGGGCCGGGCCGGCGAGCGGTTCGCGGTCCGCAACAGCGGCGCGAAGGCCGTGGTCGAGGGCATCGGCGACCACGGGTGCGAGTACATGACCGGCGGCGTGGTGGTGGTGCTCGGCCCGACCGGGCGCAACTTCGCGGCCGGCATGAGCGGCGGGTTCGCCTACGTGTACGACCCGCACGGCACGTTCCGCGAGAACTGCAACCTCGAGATGGTCGACCTCTTGCCGGTCGAGGAGTACAAGGACGTCGGCACGCTCAGCAACCTCATCAACCGGCACGTGCTGTACACCGGCTCGACGGTCGGGAACGCGATCGTGGACGACTTCGCCGCCGCGCTGCCCAAGTTCGTGAAGGTGTACCCGAAGGACTACCGCCGCGTGCTCGAGCAGAACAAAGCCGTGCAGCGCCAGTGGGAGCTGGTCAACGGCTGACGGTTGGCACAAGCGACTTCAACAGCCCTGTTGTCCGCGACCCCGTTGGGGTCGCGGAACAGGTTTTCGACCCCAACGGGGTCGCGGGAAATAGCCCGGGGTGAAAGCCCCGGCGCCTCAACGGAGGAGCGACGGCGGTTCGCCGATCGTGAGCACAATGGCAGACCCGCGTGGGTTCCTGAACGTCGAGTTGCAGAAGCCGACCCCCCGGCCGATCCACCTGCGCGTCCGCGACTACGACGAGCTGTACCAGCCGATGCCGACCGAGAGCACCCGCGCGCAGGCGACGCGGTGCATGGACTGCGGCATCCCGTTCTGTCACACCGGGTGCCCGCTGGGCAACCGCATCCCGGACTGGAACGATCTCGTTCACCGGAACCGGTGGCAGGAGGCGCTGACCGCGCTGCACGACACGAACAACTTCCCGGAGTTCACCGGCAAGACGTGCCCGGCCCCGTGCGAGGCGTCGTGCGTGCTCGCGCTTAACGGCGCGGCGGTCACGATCAAGACGATCGAGCAGGCGATCGTCGATCACGGCTGGGAGCAGGGCTGGATCGTCCCCGAGCCGCCGGGCCACTCGACGGGCAAGTCCGTGGGCGTCGTCGGGAGCGGCCCCGCTGGACTGGCGGCGGCGCAGCAGTTGCGCCGGGCCGGGCACGCGGTCACGGTGTACGAGCGCGACGACCGGCCCGGCGGGCTGCTGATCTACGGCATCCCCGACTTCAAGATGTCGAAGGACTACGTCGCCCGGCGCATCCACCAGATGCGCGAGGAGGGCGTCGAGTTCGTCACGAACGCCGACATCGGCAAGACCGTGGACCCGCAGGAGCTGCGGGCGAAGCACGACGCGCTCGTACTGACGGTGGGCGCCACGCGGCCGCGCGAGCTCGACATCCCGGGCCGCAACCTGAAGGGCGTCGTGCAGGCGATGACGTTCCTGACGGCCCAGAACCGCCGCGGGCTGGGGGACCAGCTCCCGGCCGACAGCATCACCGCCACCGGCAAGAACATCATCATCATCGGCGGCGGCGACACCGCGGCCGACTGCCTGGGCACCTGCCACCGGCAGGGGGCCAAGTCGGTGCTGCAACTGGACTACAACCCGTGCCCGCCGGAGAACGCGAACCCGGACACGCCGTGGCCGCTGTGGCCCAAGATCCTGCGCATCACCCCGGCCCATGAGGAGGGCGGCAAGCGCGACTGGCAGATTAAGACCCAGCGGTTCGCCGGCGACGACCAGGGCCGCGTCACGGAGCTGCACGCGGTGCGGGTTCAGCACTACTTCGACAAGGACGGCGAGCGCCAGTTCGAGGAGCTGCACGGCTCGGAGCTGGTGTTCCCGTGCGACCTCGTGCTGCTGGCGATCGGCTTCGCCGGGCCGGAGCGGAGCCTGGCGGAGCGGCTGGGGCTGGCGATGACCGAGGGCGGCGCGATCCGCAGCGACGCGAAGTACGCGACGTCGGTCCGCGGGGTGTTCACGGCGGGCGACTGCCGCCGCGGGCAGTCGCTGGTGGTGTGGGCGATCGCCGAGGGCCGGGAGGCCGCCCGGCACGTGGACGAGTTCCTGACCGGCCAGCCGAGCCGCCTCCGCGGGCGCGATCTGCCGCTGAGCCTGATCCGCTGAGCCCACGGGATCGTAACCGTTTACATTCGCACGCGGGCCTTGGTGCTCAAGACCCGCGTGCTGCATTGAGGGTGTGCGAACTCACTTCTGGGGCGGTTTCTCGCCCGTGATCTTCTCGATAGCGTCTCGTGCTGCCAAGGTGCTTTCTACATCCCTGTGTCGAGCAACTCCCGCAGTTCGAGGTAGGTTTCGCGCGTCCGGTCTGCCAAACGGCACCTCGTCGAACGGTCGTGGGGTTAACCGAGCGGCATAGCGTATGCGGCAAGTGTCACCGCCACGGTGCCTCGTTCCGAACCGCCGTTGAACTCCCCCGCCGGTATCACAACGACTCACGCGAGCACCCTGCAACCCATCAAGACACGGACGTTCCAGACGACGTTCGAGACGTGTTACGGCTGACCGCTTTGGGTACAACGGAACGGCACGGCCTGGAGTTATGCTCTCCCCTTGTCCGCAGCCCTCGAACGGCCTATATTCCCTAAAGCGATGTGCCCGTAGCTCAACTGGATAGAGCGTCGGCCTCCGGAGCCGAAGGTTACAGGTTCAACTCCTGTCGGGCATACTTCCTCAGTGGTCTCTGACTCCTCTCGATTGTTCTCTAACCCCTGTAATCCCAGGGGTTTGCTTTTTTCACCTTCTGGCACCACTTTCTCGTTTACCTCCGCCAACTCTCCCGCGTCACCACCTTCTGCTGCTCCCGGTGCTGCTCCCGAATCGGGGCGTTCAGTACGGTCCCGTCGTCCTGTCGGCAGGTCGAGTTTCGCTAACGCGGCAGCCGTATCACGGATGCCGACGTGGGCGTACCGGTCCATCGTCAGCGTAATTGTGGAGTGCCGAGCCAGTTCTTTCGCGTCCTTTGGGGCTACGCCCGCGTTCACCAAATTAGTAACGAAGGTGTGCCGCAGCGCGTGGAAGTCGGCGAAATGACCGTTACGGTCTCGGTAAGCGAGGACATCGGACGCCTCGCGCCGCACCCGTTCGTCGTCCGAGGGTGATTCCGCGAGCCACGCGGCACGGGCCACCTCCAGGTCGCATTTGATGAGATCGACCGCGGCCGTGTGCTTGGCCCAATTGCCCGGCCACAGCGGCTCGTCGACCGGCTTGTCCGCTAGCCAAGCCCGCAGTTCGGCGAGCAACTCGGGGTGCAGCGGAACCTCGTCGCGGCGCCGGTGCTTCGAGTACGCGGCTTCGACCACCACGACCGGTGGGTTCGCGTCGAGTGCGAATGAACGGGGTGAAAGACTCGCGAGTTCTTGGGCGCGGAGGCCGGTCATCCCGGCCACGGTGTACAGCACCGCGCGGGCCGGACCGGGTAACTTTCGGAACACCCGTCCAGATCGGGCCGCGTCGAGCAGTCGCGCGAATTCCTCGGCCGAAAGTGGCCGGCGAGGGTGCCGCACGTCGATGTCGGCATTCGCTTTTGGGATATGCCGGAACGGGTTCTCCGCGCTCCGCCGGGTCCTCACCAGCCAGTTGCCAAAAGCGACGAGTGATTTGCGATAGTGGTTGCTGGTGGCCGGGCCAAAACCACCGTCGGTTTTCGCGAGCCGCCGCCGGTCCGCGAGCCAGCGCTCGGCGCCGGTAGCGTCGAGGTCGCGGACGGTGACGAAGCTCAACGCCTCGAACACGATCTCGCACCGCCGGGCCGCCTGTGCGGCTTCCTTCGCCGTGGCGCCTTTATCGAGGACGTGCTGCTCGTATTCGGTGAGCAGAGGTACGAGCGGGGCGTTGCGGTGGTCTGCAAACGGGTCCCGCACGCCGGATCTCTCGGCTTCGATCTTCTTGAGCAGGTCGGCAAGCATCACCGCCGCGGCGTCCCGGTTCGGGCTGAATCGCACCCGCTTCCGCGTGCCATCGGCGAACCGCACGTCGGCCGCCCACTTCGCGGCCGGCTTCAGGTACTGCTTACCGTCCTCGGAGAGTGGGTACAAAACCGCCTTGCCGCGCTCCCGGAGCCGGACGTGCGGCTTCCCGTCCTTGGTGACGATCTCGGCGTTCGCGGGGAGCGGGTAGGGGCGGGTGGGCTTGAACAGCGAGGCCATAAGCGGGACACCTTTCTGAGAACGGTCGGCGCGGCGGGTGCGGTTCTCAGGTCGCAGTTCCGCCGCACCGACCAAAGGTTGATGGAGTATAGCAGGCGCCCGCGGCGGGCGCGATCTCGGTATGTCAGGGTCCTTCCGGGCCACCGCAACGCGGGGTCCGTACACGAAGCCCGCGGGCGAATGGACACAGTAACGGGCGAGGGACAGACAGTGTTCCGGTGCTCACCCGTTCCGGGTGCGGGTGCGTTCGGGCGCCCCGGCGGAAGGACCCGCGGGCGCGGGCAGCAGGGTCACCACCGGCGGGCGCCCCTTGCGTCGGTCCACCGACACCAGCCCGGCCCGCTCCAGCGCGCACAGCCCGCGGTGGGCGGTGCGCCGCGGCACCACCAGCCGCGACAGGTTGAGCGGCACCGCCGCGCACTTCCGGCACCCGGCCTCGTACCACGCCACCAGCCCGACCGCCAGCGCCTGGCCCGGGAGCCGCGCCGCCGCCTCGATCCACCGCCACGGGACCGGCCCCTTGAGGAACTTTTCCCAGGGCCGGTGCCGCGGCGGGCGCGCTCGGGGGCGCTCGGACTCCGACGGCTCGCGGAGCTTCGACAGGTCGAACGGGTCACTCATCACCGGTTCCTCTTGTGTGAAATACCAGACAGAACCAATAAGACTGGGCGGGTGCGCCGAACTGGCACACCGGGGGCGTCACCAACGGCCCAATTCCACCTCGCCGGCCTCGGCGAGCAGTTGCGCCACGGCGTCCCACATGCGC
>NZ_JAXBLV010000241.1:0-25796 GCF_034097035.1 Gemmata algarum | reverse complement strand
ATCCGCCGGGTCCGCGCCCCGGCGTCCAAACTTCCCGAGGTGCTGAAAGAGTTCGAACCGGGTCCGGTGCTCCGTCTGCCGCGCGGCGAATTCGAGGCCCGGGTGCGGGCCGCGGGCCGGGCCGTCGCGCGAGCGAAACAGGCGCCGCGGATCGTCGACGCGAGCTACACGGCCGAGCTCGACGGCGGCGACCTCGTCGGCACCGCGACCCTCGGGGTGCTGAACGCGACGGGCGGCGCCGCGTTCCTGTCGCTCGACCCGTTGCGCGTGGCGGTCCGCGACCCGCGGTGGGGCGCCGACGAGGCCGCGGTACTCGCCATTCCGACCGGCGCGGCCGCGCCGGCGGTGTGGGTCGCCCGCGACGGGCGGCAGGCGCTCCAGTTCCGGTGGTCTCTGGCGGGCACCGCGGAGCCCGGCGAGCGGCGGTTCGAGCTGAAGGCGCCGGCGTGCGCGTCGGCGGCGCTAGACCTGGACTTACCGGAAGACCAGGCGCCCACGCCGCTCACGGACGCGCTCCTCACCGGCCCGGTCGCCGCTGAGGGCAAGCCCGGGCGGAAGCGTTGGCGGTTTCAGTTCGGCGGCCGGCCCCGGCTGGAGTTCGCGGTCCGCGCCACGGGCTCAGCGTCCGCGGGGGCCACGGCGGCGCTGGTCGCGAAGTACGAGCTGAGCCCGCACCTGCTCGCCGCGGCGTTCGAGTACGAGCTGCGCCCGGTCCGCGGGTCGGTGGGCGAGTGGACGTTCCTCGCGGACCCGGGGCTGCGCGTCACCGAGGTGATCGCGAACAACGGGGCCGGGTGGTCCGTCGAGCCGCCCGCGGCGCCGGGCGGGCCGCGCCGCGTGACGGTCTCCCTGCGGCAACCCGGCCCGGGCGGGAAGGTGCTGGTTACCGCGGTCGCCCCGCTCCCGGACCCCGCCCGCCCCGCGGACGCCCCGCTGCCCGTGGTCCGCCCGCTCGGCGCCGTCATCGAGACCGAGTCCGTCGAACTGCGTGTGGCTTCGGGGCTGAACATCGAGGCGTGGGCGCCGGGGGACTACCACCTCACAGACGCGGTGACGGCGGCCGAGCTGTCGCGGGTCCTTTCGCTCAGCGGTGCGTTGCTGGCCCCCGGGAGCGACGCGCCGTTCCGCCGGATGCCGTCGGTCCGCTTGTCCAACCCCGCGAGCGCGTTCAACACCTCCGAGCGGTTGGAATGGCTTCCGGGGCCGGGAGCGTCGCTCCTGGTCGCACGGGTGGGCGTGCGGGCCACCCGCGGGGCGCTCTTCCAGCTCACCGTGCGCCCGCCCCCCGGGTTCGCCCTCGACCGCGGCGCGGCCGGAACGGACGAACTCGTCTCGCACATCGGTCCCCCGGGGGCCGACGGTCAGGTCATCGAGCTGGCCCGCCCGCTGCTCGCCGGTCAGCAAGCCGAGCTGCGGTTCGAGTTCCGCGGCCCGGGCGCGCGGCCCGGCACGCCGGTACCGTTCCCGGCGTTCGCCGTGGCCGCCGCGACCGAGCGCGCCGGGTGGCTCAGCGTCTCGACCCCGCCCGGCTGGGCGCCACAGCTCCGGCCCGGTGCGGGAGCGACGCCGGCGGGGCTGTGGGGCTGGCTCGCGACCGACGCTCCCGCCGACGCCCGGGCCGTTTACACCTACCGCGCGAAGGAGCCGGCCGGCACGCTCGTACTGGCCCCCGCGGCGCCGGTGCTGAGAGCCGACGCCGTCGTGTCGCTGGGAACGGCCGGCGGGCGGTGGCTCGCGAACACGCGCTTTTCTCTTTCCGCGGCCGGCGGCGCGCTCACCGAAGCCCTGGCGTTCGTGCCCGGTCCGCCCGACGACGCGCGGACGTGGGTCCTTACCGGTTCGCACGAGAACGCCGCGAGCGCGATCCCGATTCCCCCCGCGTTACTTGAGCCCCCCTTCTTGGGAGGGATCGACTGGCCCGCGAGCCTCGTCGGTGCCCGCGTGCGGGCCGGCGCGGGTGAAGAGGGGACGCTCTGGCTCGTGCGGTTCGCGCGGCCGGTGACCAGCGCCGTACTCGAAACCGCCGCCCCCGGGCCGCCCCTCGGGGCGGACGACTTCGTGTTCGGGATGCCGCGGCTGATCGGCGCGGACCGAACCGCCCGCGCGGAACTGGCGCCCGCGCTCCACGGGCGTGCCGCGATCGAGTTGAACGGCACCGAGGTGCGCGTGCGGCCCGCGCCCGCGGCGGCCGGGTTACAGGTGGCGGGCGCGTATCTGCTCACCGCGGTGCGCGGCCCCGACGAGGTCGTTGCGGTGTTCGGGGCGACCGTGCGCGACTCGGCGGGCGGTCGGCTGCCGGTGGAACTCCCCGCCGGCGCGGAAGTGCGCGGGGTGTGCGTCAACGGGCGCTGGCTCGCCCCGGCCGCGTGCGCGGCGCGCGACGGCGCGCTGTCGGTCCCGATCCCCGTCGGCGATGCAGTGCGGTTCGAGGTGCGGTACCGCCTTTCCGCCGAGCCGGGGTGGCCGACCCGGTCCGTTGCCAGCCCGGCCCCGCAGGTGCCGGGCGATCCGCCGGTGCGCCGGTGGTGGAGCTTCGCTGACGGGGTGTTGCCCGGGTGGCCGGCGCGCCCGGACGGGGCGGTCGCGGACGGGCCGCCGCTGCTCGGCGGGCCGATCGCCGGCGGCCCGCCGGCGCTGGTCATCCGGTCCGACGACGGGTGGGTGCGGGTCGGCGCCGTGCGCACCGCCGACGCGGTCGCGGCAGCGGCAGCGGCGGTTGTAGTTGCGCTCGGGATTGTTGGTGCCGGCCGGGCACGCGGAGCGCTCGTGTTCGGTACCGTTACGGCGGTCGCGCTCGGCGCCGCGGAACTCGGGCCGCCGTGGTGGGCGCGGGTCGCGTGGCCGGTGCTGTGCGCCGCGCTGGTCGGCCTCGCCCGCGCGCTGGTGTGGGCCACGGCCCGTCGGGCGGTCGTCGCCGGCCTCCTGATCGGCGCGATGGCGCTCGGCTCGTTCGGGCTGATCGCTCAACCGCCGGCGGCGGCGACCGTCTTCATCGGCGCCGGGGGCGACGGCGGCGAAGAGGTTACCGCCGCGAACGCTCTGTTGGAGCGGCTCGACGCGCTGGCCCACCCCACCCCGCCTCCCCCGGTCGCCACCGCGGCGGCTTACGACGTGAGGGCCGACGACACCGGGGCGTGGGTCGACGCGCGGTTCGTTGTGTACGCGTTCCGCCCCGGGGACAACGTGTTCGCGCTCCCGCTGGGGGACGCGCGGCTGGAGCGGGTGACGGTGAACGGGGGGCCGGCGTTCGCGACCGCCCCCAAGCCCGACACGTACGCGGTCCCGCTGGGCGCGGCGGGGCGGTACGAGATCGACGTCCGGTTCGCCGCAACCGTTACGGCCTCCGGGGCCGAGCGCGAGCTGCGGTTCGGGACGCCCGACGTGCCCGACACGAAGCTGACGGCGGTGCTGCCCGGCGCGGCACGGCAGCCGCAGGCGCCGGGGCGGCTCGGCCGGCAGACGGCGGCCACCGCGGGCGAGCGGACCACGATCGAGGCGGACCTCGGTGCGGTGAAGCACGTTCACCTGCGGTGGCGCGAGGGCGTGGACGGGTCCGCCGCGGTCAAGGTGCGCGAGGCGTGCGTGTGGGACGTGACCGACGGCGGGGCCGAGCTGACGGCCGCGTACCTCGTGCGGGTCGAGCAGGGGACCGTCGCGGGCCTGCGGGTCGACGTGCCGGCGGAACTGGAGGTGCTGCGGGTCGCGGTCCGGGCGCCCGACGCGCTCGGCACGGCGCCCGCGCTGCGCGACTGGCGACTGGAACCTGAGAAGAGCGGCGCACGCCCGCTGCAAATCGACTTCCAGGGGGCGTCCGCGGGCCGGTTCCTGGTGGTGCTGGAGTGCGCGCCGCGGAAGCCACTCACGCGCCAACCGGTGCTCCGATTCCCGCGGGTGGTGTTCGGTTCCGTGAAGGGCGAAACGGACCCCGTCTACGCGCTCCGCTCGGCGCGGGTCGTTGTCGAGGAGGTCGGCCGCACCGGGGTGATCGATTTTTCGGCCGACGCGCTGCGCGACTTCGTTCCGGTTACAGACCTGAAGCTCGACCCGAACCACCTGCCGCGGGCGTTCCGCCCGGTGTCCGGCGCCACCGCCGAATTGCGCCCCGTGTTGCGCACGGGCGAGGCCCCTCGGGTGCTCTCCTCCACCGCCTGGGCCGTCGGGCCGACCCGCGCCGACGCGAACGGGCGTCTGTCGTGGAGCAGCGAGGCACCGGTCGCGCTGTTCGAGTTCTCGGTTCCCGGGGTGCAGGTGCTGGAGGTGCGCGGCCCGGACGTGTCGGGGTGGGGCCGGGCCGGTGAGCGGGTGCAGGTGTGGCTCCGGGCCGGCACCCGTGAAGGGGCCGTCGAGTGGACCGGGACGCTCGATCCCGGTGGCAAACCCGGGGCCGAATGGTCGTTCGAGCCGATCGTTCCGGCGGTCCCGAACGGCCGGCTCACATCCATCGATGTGCGGGTGCGGCCGGTTGCGGGGTGGGCCGCGCGCCCCGCAACCGGCCGCGGGTGGTCGCCGGCACGGGCCGACGAACTCCGGTTCCACGCCGCCGGGCCGTCGGCACCAGGGCCGCGCGTGCAACTGGCCCCGCTCCCGCCGGGACGGTAAGACAGCCGACCAAAGGTCTGCTCGTCGAAAGTCGTAACGTCACAAATTTAATAATGGGAAAGACCGGGGCGAGTTCGTCAATCGTGCCGCCGGGCGCGCCGTTTCCGCTTGCTCGCGCTCCGCGTGCGACTTAAGCTCAGAGGGAAGCCCGCAGGCGCGCCCCGTCTGCTTGGTCGCCCCCGCCCGACCCGCCGAACACCTATCTCCGAGTGCCCACATGCCAAGGCTCGCGTACCTGCTCGCCGCAGCGGTTGCGGCCTGCGCGCCGGGAGCGACCCGTGCCGGCGACGTTCCGTCGTTCACCGCGGATGTCGTCCCGCTGTTCACGAAAGCCGGGTGCAACCAGGGCGCGTGCCACGGGAAGGGGGCCGGCCAGAACGGGTTCCGGCTGTCGCTCCGCGGGTTCGCTCCCGAGCAAGATTACAAGTGGGTCACCCGCGAGTTCGACGGCCGCCGCCTCGACCGCACGAGGCCCGAAGAGAGCCTGCTGCTCCGCAAAGCCACCGGCCAGACCCCGCACGAGGGCGGCCGGCTGTTCTCGGCCACCAGCCGCGAGTACGGGTTGCTGCTCGACTGGCTGAAAGCCGGGTACCCGGGGCCGAGCAAAGGGGACGTGTCGGTCAGCAAGCTCGAACTGGCCCCGGCGTCACAGGTGCTCAAGCCCGGCGAAGAGGTGCAACTGGTTGCGACCGCCACGTTCGCCGACGGCTCGCGGCGCGACGTCACCTGGCTCACCAAGTTCGACTCCAACGACCCCGCGTACCTCGCCGTAACGCCGGGCGGCCGGGCGAAGGCGCTGCGCCACGGGGCCAGCGCCGTTCGCGCGATGTACCTCACGGAGGTCGCGGTCACGGTGATCGGCGTTCCGTTCGACCGGCCGGTGGACGGCGCGCGGTTCGCCGCCGCGAACAACTTCGTCGACACCCACGTGTTCGCGAAGCTGAAGGAGCTGCGGGTCGAGCCGTCGGACCTGTGTACCGACGCGGAGTTCGTCCGGCGCGTGTTACTCGACGCCTGCGGCGTGCTGCCCACTGTTGACGAGGTGAGGGCGTTCGTTGCCGATCCGGACCCCAAGAAGCGCGAAAAGCTGATCGACGCGGCGCTCGCGCGCCCGGAGTTCACCGATTATTGGGCGCTGCAACTGAGCGACCTGTTTCAGAACCGCAAGGAGCGGGACCACGACGTGCGCGGGGTGAAAGGCGTGCGGCAGTTCCACGCGTGGCTCCGCAAGCAGGTCGCCACGAACCGCCCCTGGGACGCCATCGCCCGCGACGTGCTCACGGCCACCGGCCCGAGCACCGAGAGCCCCGCGGTGGGGTACTTCATCGTGACGGTCGGTGAGCACCGGCACGGCGAGAGTTCGGAAGCGCCCGAGTCGGTCGCGCAAGCGTTCCTGGGCACCCGGATCGGCTGCGCGAAGTGCCACAACCACCCGCTCGAACGCTACACGCAGGACGACTTCTACCACTTCGCGGCGTACTTCAGCCGCGTGAAGCTCGACCGTAAAGAGGCGAAGGACGGGGCGACCGTGTTGAGGGTCAGCCACCCGGACCAGAACCAGAACAAGAACCCGGTGGGCGTGAGCCAGCCGCGCACCGGCGCGTTCATGAAGCCGCAACCGCTCGACCGCACGCCGACCGACGTGAAGCCCACCGACGACCCGCGGGCGCAACTGGCGAATTGGATCACGGACCCCAAAAACGAGTACTTCACCGGGGCGATGGTGAACCGGGTATGGAAGCACTACATGAACGTGGGGCTGGTGGAGCCGGTGGACGACCTGCGGGCCACCAACCCGCCCACGAACCCGGCGCTATGGGCCGCGCTCAACAAGGAGTTCGTGGACAAGAAGTTGGACCTGCGGGCGCTCATGCGTGTTGTGCTGAACTCCCGCGCGTACCAGCTCTCCAGCGCCACCCGTAAGGGCAATGAGACGGACCCGCGGTTCTACTCGCACTACTACGCGCGGCGCCTGCCCGCCGAGGTACTGCTCGACGCCGTCTGCGACCTCAGCGGCGTGCCGGAGCACTTCGCCGGGTATCCGACGGGCACCCGGGCGGTGCAGGTGCCGGACCCGGGGGCGAACTCGTACTTCCTGCGCGCGTTCGGCCGCAGCGACCGTGTGACCGCGTGCGCGTGCGAGCGCACCGGGGAGGTGTCGCTGCCGGCGGTGCTGAACCTGATGGGCGGCGAAACCGTGACCCAGAAGCTGACCGCCGGCGGGTGGGTGTCCGAGTTGCTCGCGGCCGAAAAGGACGACGACAAGGTGACGGACGCGCTGTTCCTGCGAGCCCTGGCCCGCGCCCCGGCCGCCGCGGAACGCGAGACGGTGCGGCGGCTGCTCAAGGACGCCCCGCGGAACGACGTGTACAAGGACGTGCTGTGGGCGCTGTTGAACAGCAAAGAATTCCTGTTCAACCGGTGACCCGGTCGTTTCGAGTCCCGGCGCCCGGCGTCACAGGTCGTCGTAACGAATGAACAGTTCCTCGCCGGCCCGGATGTCGCGCAGGGCGAAGTAGTCGTAGTTCGCGTCGTGGGCGAGGTTCGGTTCGTCCGAGTCGTTCAGGTACCACCCCGCGCTGACCCGGTTAAAGTCGGCCGGTACGAAGCACTCGGTTTCGTACCGCGTCGCGAAGTTGTTCTTCACCTCGTCCGGCACGGCGAGCTCGGAAAACTCTTCCCAGGTTAAGCGCCGCACGTCGCCCGGCGCGAACAGTTCCGGCATCAGGGTGCCTTTGGGAATGTCGGTGACCGCGAACACCCCGACCCCCGCGCCGGGGATCGTGGACGGTCGCAACCGGAAGTACACCATTCGCGCCTCTCGCCGTCTGTTGGTTCCAGCACGCACCACGTGCCTCATGCCGCGGCGTCAACACACCTCGGCCGACAGCACATTACCACACCGGTGGCTGGATTGCCCTTACAGGGGCGGGCCGCCGCGGGGTATGCTGCACACAGGCGCCCGCGTTTGTCGCACCCGTCCGAAGGTGACATGGCCAAAGTGACAGAACCGCAGCCGGAACCGCAGGTCACCTTTTGGGGCGCGGCGCAGACCGTCACCGGGTCCATGCACCGGCTCGACGCCGCGGGCAAAACGCTCCTGCTCGACTGCGGGCTGTTCCAGGGCAAGCGGGCCGAGAGCTACGCCCGCAACCGCGACTTCCCGTTCCGCACCCGCGACATCGACGCCGTCGTGCTCAGCCACGCGCACGTGGACCACTGCGGGAACCTGCCGAACCTCGTGCGCAAGGGGTTTGCCGGGCCGATCTACTGCACCCCGGCCACCCGCGCGCTGGCCGCGGTCATGCTCGGCGACGCCGCCAAGATTCAGGAAGAGGACGCCAACTACCTCAACCAGAAGCGGGACCGCGGCGACGCGAAGGTGCAACCCCTCTACGACGCCCGCGACGTGTACCGCACGCTCACCAAGATGCAAGCGGTTCCGTACGGGAAGCCGTTTCACATCGGCAAGGGCATCGAGGTCACCTTCGCCGACGCCGGCCACCTGCTCGGTTCCGCCACCGTTCACCTGCGGATCGACGGCCCCGCCGGGGCGCGCCGCGTCACCTTCACCGGGGACATCGGCCGCCCGGGGCTGCCCATCCTGCGCGACCCGGAGCCGATCCCGCCCTGCGACCTGCTCATCACCGAGAGCACCTACGGCGGCCACACCCACGAGCACGTCGACGAGACAGCGGACAAGCTCGGCGCGGTGGTGCGGCAGACGGTCGAGCGCGGCGGGCGGGTCGTCATCCCGGCGTTCGCGGTGGGCCGCACGCAAACGGTCGTGTACTTCCTGCACCAGCTCATTTCCGCCGGGAAGCTGCCCGCGCTGCCGATCTTCGTGGACAGCCCGATGGCGTCGCGCGCGACCGAGGTGTTCCGCGCCCACACCGAGTGCTTCGACGACGAGACGCTCGCGCTGCTCGGCGCCCACCCGGACCTGTTCGGCGAGAAGCACGTCCGCTACGTCGAGACGGTCAACGAGAGCGTTAAGCTGAACCGGTTCGACCGCCCGTGCGTCATCATCTCCGCGAGCGGCATGTGCGAGGCCGGGCGCGTGCAGCACCACCTGAAGCACGCGCTGGGCGACGCGCGGAACACCATCCTCATCGCGGGCTACCAGGCCGCGGACACGCTCGGCCGCCGCCTCGTCGAGAGGCGGCCGGAGGTGCGCATCCTGGGCCGCCTGTGCCCGTTGAAGGCCGAGGTCGTCGTGCTGAACGGGCTCTCCAGCCACGCCGACCACCCGGACCTGCTGCGGATGCTCGGCCCGCTGGCCGGTTCCACCGCCCGCGTGCGGCTGGTCCACGGCGACCCCGAGCGGGCGGCCAAGCTCGCAGAGGGGTTGAAAGGGGTCGGGTTTGCGGACGTAGAAATCCCCGTGCGTGGCGACGTGGTGCCGGTGTGAGGTAAAGAGTGCACCGCAGAGGGCACGAGAGGCCGCAGAGAGAAACCAAGAACAAATGATCGTTCTCTGTTTTCTCTCTGCGGCCTCTCGTGCCCTCTGCGGTGAACACGCTTCTTCTACTCCACATCGGCGCGGCAGTTGGGCATCTCGATGCGGCAGCAGCCGAGGTTGAGCGCGTCCTTGGGAACGCCGGCTTCGACGGCGTCTTCGAGAACCCCAGGGCGGAGCGAGTACAACACGAACCGGCCGATCTTCTTGCCGCGGATCAGGTTCGCGTTTCTCAGCACGCTGAGGTGGTGCGACACGTTCACCACGTTCTTGAGGCGCAGCATATCAGCGATCGCGGTCACGTTCTGCGGGCCGTCCGCGAGGAACCGAACGATCTTCAACCGCTCCGGCGCCGCGAGTGCGGAGAGCAGCTTCGCGCAGCGCTGTGGGTCGAGCGGGTCTTTGGCCACGGTACGCGCCTCCGCCGAAAAGTTCTGTACGCGCCTCCATTTTAACATTCGCCGCACGAACGGGAAGCTACGTCCTTTTCTCCGCGACCCGGAACACTTCGACCGCCCCGCCGGTCTCGCCCTTCGCCATGTACCGGCCGTCCGCGGTGAACGCGAACCGCGTGGCCGGCGCGCCCGGCACCTCCCACTCGCGCACCGGTTTCCCGGTGCGGAGGCTCCAGTTGCGCACCCGGAGGTCGTCGCCGGCGCTCACCAGCGTGTCGCCGTCCGCCAGGAGTAGCACGGTGCGCACCGGCCCAACCGTTCCTTTCAGTTCAGCCCGCACGACCGGTTTGAGCGCGCTCACGTCCCACAACCGGATGACGCCGTCCTGAGCACCCGTGGCGAGCGCCTTGCTGTCGGCCGAGTACGCGACCGCGTTCACCTCGCTCGGGTGCGCCAGGACCGCGCGCTCGGTCGAACGGATGCGCCCGACCGACCACACCCGCACCGAGCCGTCAGACGCCGCCGTCGCCAGCCCGGTACCGTCGGGGGCGAACGCGACCGCCTTTACCGCGTGTGTGTGACCGACGAGCATCGACCGCGGGTCGGCACTCGCACCGGCCCGCGGTTCCCACACGCGCACCGTCCGGTCCGCGCCCGCTCCGGCCACTTGCTTGCCGTCCGCCGAGAAGCACAAACCGTCAACCGCCCCGCGCGCGCCGCGGAGCCCCCCCGCCTCGGCCGCGGTCGGATCGGTAACATCGTACAGCCAGACCATGCCGTTTAGCGCCCCGGACCCGGCGGCCAGGGTGCGGCTGTTGGGCGCGAACGCGAGTGAATGGAACAGGTCCCCGGCTTTACGCAACACGGAGCGCTCACCGACCTTCGAGCCGGACACGTTCCACACGCGGGCGGTCCCGTCGGCGGCGGCCGAGGCGAGCAGGCACCGGTCGGGAGAGAAGGCGAGGGCGAGGACTCCGGCCGTGTGGCCCTTCAGGGCCACAATCGTTTTTGCGGTTTCGAGTTGCGCGTTCACGGCTGCCCCCTGTCCGGTCCCCGCTGCGGCGGTGCCCAGCCAGCACTCTACAACACAACTCGTGCCAGCGCGGACCGGTTCGCGGGCGAACGAAATCGCTATCCTGAATCGTGTCGCCCCTGGTGCCTGAAACGCGATCGCCCGCGGAGTGAGCCCGTGACGCACGAGGTGTTCGGCAAACTGCGGTTCAAGGAAGCCGACGAGTCGTGGGCCGGGTCCGCCGGGCTGCCGCGGTTCGCGGCCGTGGGTCAGATGCCCGCCCCCGCGCCGCTCACGGAGGAAGAGGCCGTCCGGATGGCCGCCGACATGAGCGCGGCGCTGGAGGCAATGAAGGAGCAGATGCGGGCGCAGTTCGGCGAACGGGTGGACCAGGCGCTCGCCGAACTCGACCGCGCGGCCGAAGGGACCGAACCGGCGCCTGCCGAGTCCGACCCCAAGGACCAGGAGCGCGAGCAGCGCCGGGCCGCCCGGCGCGAGAAGAACGCGGCGCTGTTTGCGAAGGGGCGGTTCCCGGTGCGCGTCGCCGCACCCGGCGGGGCCGAGCCCTCGCCCGCTCAACAGGCGTCGTACCGGTTCCTGTGCGACAACGAGGCCACAGTGTACGACGCCGTGGTCGGGCAGGTGTGGGAGTCGTTCCAGAGCGCATACGAACAGGAGCACTGGCGCCAGGTGGCCGGGATCAAGGCCGCGGCCACCGTCGCGGACCTGAACGGCCGGTTCGCGGTCACACGGGTGGACATCGCCCGCGAGGCCCGGAACGGGTTCGCGCACCTCGTGTTCCTGCTCGAATCCGACTGGCAGGACGAGCACGGGATGGTGGTGACCTACGCGCCCGACACGCGCGAGGCGCACTGGACCTCGTGGGAGGGCCTGTACGACCTGCTCGAATCGGACGAGCCCGAGAGCGAGGCCGAACAGGAGGAGTACGTCCCGTCGCCGCACGACCTGCTGCTCGAAGCGATCCTCACGGGCGACGAGCCCCTCGCGCGCGAACTGGTCGCGCGGGGCGCCGACATCAACGCCCTCGGCGAGGACGAGTACCCACCGCTGTGGATCTCGGTGGACCAGATCGAGGTGGAAGAGGTGCGGCGGTTGCTGGCGTTCGGCGCGGACCCGAACCTGCCCAACCCGGACGAAAAGACGACTCCACTGAAACACGCGAAGCGGATGTACCGCGACATGGGGTTCGCACCGGCGAAGAAGCGGGACGCGCTGCTCGACGGGATGATGTCGCTGGTGCGAGAAGCGGCCGGCGAGCGGTTTCACGACATCCAACTGCGGCTCGAAGAGATCATGCGGCTACTTGAAGCTGCCACGAAGACCGAGAGCTGACACGAAGTGGCCACAAAAAGCACAAAACACGAAGGCATAAAGAGAGGCTGGCCACAAAAAAGCACAAAGGGCACAAAAGGAAAGCGAAGACCAAGACAATAGAGAAGTGCTTTTGAACTCACTCTATTGTCTTGGTCTTCGCTTTCCTTTTGTGCCCTTTGTGCTTTTTTGTGGCCAATCTGCCTTTGTTCTGTGCTTTTTGTGGCCAATCTGCCTTCACTTTACCACAGGCGGGTGGACGAACCCTTCGGCCAGCGCGGCGCACTGCTCGACGGTCATTTCCCCTTCCTGCACCCACACCCGGTACTTGAGCTTCAGCGGCTTGTCCGCGGTGAGGTCGTACTCGAAGTAGTCCCCGAACCGGCCGTAGTCGCGCTCGCTGCCGCGTGTCTCCTTCGGGTTGTCCGGGTGGTTGATGCGGAGCACCGTGTACCGCTTCCCGCCGGTCACGAAGCTGCAGGCGTTCCAGGGGAGGTCGATCGTCTTCGGGTTCGGCTCCTTCGCCTTCGGCTCCCAGTTCCGCGTCTCGCCCACCTTCCCCTTGCCGTCCGGGCGCAGGTAGTAGGTGTTCTCTTTGCCGTTCTTCGACACCTCCTGGTTCGCCCGGAAGTGGAACCCGGCGTGCTGCGGGTCGCCGTCCAACCGCACCTTCGCGAGCTTGGTGGAGAGCGTCGTGGACCAGTCGATCAGCGTACCGCCCTTGGCGGCGTAGGCCGTGACCGCACGCTCCTCGGTCGCGAAGGTGGCGCCGTCCTTGCCGTGCCACGAGATCTGCGAGACGTGCTTGCCGAACACCTCGCCCGCTTCGGTCGCGAGCATCTTGTCGTGCTGCGAGAACACGCCGCTGGTGCCGTGCCACACGTCGGCGGTCTGCTTCTCGCCGTAGCTGATCCGGTTGAACCCGAAGAACAGCCCGCGGTGGTGCGGGAACTGGCCGTCCTTGTCGGTCTTCGCGCTCGAGTTGGTGAGCAGGGCCTCGCCCTTCGTCGGGTCGTAGACGTTGTGGAACGGCTTGAACGTGTAGTAGTGGTTGGCCGGGTCGCGCGGCAGGTTGAAGTACTGGAGCACCTTACGGCCGTCGAACGACAGGACCGTCGTGCCGTCCTTCTCCGCGGTGAACTTGAACTGCGGGGGCGCCTTGACGTAATTGAGCATCGTCGGGGTAGCGGTGACGGTTTCGCCGCCCTTGAGCTTCGGCAGGACGAACACCAGCGACTTGCCGTCGGCGGTGGCCTGGGCCGGGACGTGCAGGCCGTCGGGCAGCGTGACCGAGTTGGCGCTCGAGCCGGCCGGCAGCGGCGCGACCACGACGGCGTCGGCCGCATCGGCCTTGCCGCCGGTCACCTCAACCTTCTGTGCGTGTGCGATCAGCGGGGTCGCGAGCAACAGCGCAAATGCGGGCAGCGTGCGTGTCATGGGTCGCTCTGTGGGAAAGGGTTCGGCGCGGCGGGGGGCGCGGCGTAAGATGGACACCAACTCGCCCGTTCAGGGGAGCTTCCCATGAGCGTATCCGCCGCCGAACTGACCGCCAAGAAGTGTACCGCGTGCGAGGGCGGCACGCCCCCGCTCGCCGCGGACCAGGTCGCCGCGCACCTCGCGGCCGTTCCCGGGTGGGCGCTCTCGGACGACGGCAAGCTGATCCGCCGGAAGTACAAGTTCACGGACTTCGCGTCCGCGATGGCGTTCCTGAACCGGGTCGCCGACCTCGCCGAGGCGGAGGACCACCACCCGGACCTGCACCTGACGGGCTACCGGCACGCCGCGGTCGAGCTGAGCACGCACGCGATCGGCGGGCTGTCGGCGAACGACTTCATCGTGGCGGCCAAGATCGACGCACTGGGCTAACACAAACGGGGAGAAGAATGTCCGCACAGGATCGACTGAAAGAGCTGTTCCGCGCCCGCGCCCTCCAGTTCGGGGACTTCACGCTCGCGTCCGGCAAGAAGAGCACGTACTACGTGAACTCGAAGAAGGTGCTGTTCCACGCCGAGGCGCTGACGCTGCTCGGCGAGCTGCTCTACGACGCGACCAAGGACCTCGAGTTCCAGGCGATGGGCGGTCTGGAGGTGGGGGCGATCCCGATGGCCGCCGCGGCGCTGACGGCGTTCCACCGGAACGGCCGGCACCTCGAAGGGTTCTTCGTGCGCAAGAAGGCCAAGGAGCACGGCGCCAAGGAACTCGTCGAGGGGCAGGTCAACGCCGGCGACAAGGTGGTGGTGATCGACGACGTGCTGACGACCGGCGGCAGCGTGGTCCAGGCGATCGAGGCGGTGGAGGCCAAGGGGGCAACGGTGCTCCGCGTGGTGTGCATTTGCGACCGGCTTCAGGGCGCGCGTGACGCGCTCGCGAAGTACGACTTCCGCCCGCTGTTCACCATCCGGGACTTTGGCATCGAGCCGCCGAAAGCGTAAGGCCGCCGTGTCGGGAGTTCCGGAAACCGCAACTCGGCGCTTGCGGTCCGGTGCGGGCGACGCTATCCCCCGCGTTCTTGGGGGAAGCAACAATGGTTCGCACGTTCACGCGGCCGGGGCCGGCGCTCGCTCTTGCGCTGGCGCTGCTCGCCGTCGCGCTCGGGTGCTCCAGCCCGAGCACCGTCGGGGACCGGCTCGCGCCGTTCCGGAAGCACGGCGTGCGCGCCGAGCGCACCAAAGAGGAACTGAAGGCGTCCGTCGGGTGGCTCGACGTCGCGGCCCAGGAGGCCGGGCGCAGCACGATCAGCACCGCGGAGCTGCTCGCGTTCGCCGAAAAGTCGCGCGCCGCGGCGCGGCCGGCGGTCCCGTCCCCGAAGCGGAACATCCTCGTCGTCACCGGGGGCGGCTCCTACGGCGCGTACCCGGCCGGCGTGCTCGTCGGCTGGACCGCGACCGGCACCCGCCCCGAGTTCGACGTGGTGACCGGGATCAGCACCGGCGCGCTGCTCGGCGCGTTCGCGTTCCTGGGGCCGGGCGAGGACGCCGAGTTGCAGCGGTGCTACACCACGCTCCGCGACCGGGACATCTACAAGCGGAACCGGATCATCCCGTCGCTGCTGTCCGAGTCGCTGGCGGACAGCGGCCCGCTGGCGCAGGTCATTGCGGAAACAGCGAACGACGCGCGGATCGCCCGGTTCGCGGCGGAGCACGCGAAGGGCCGGCGGTACTACGTAGGCACCACGGACCTGGACGCGCGCCGGGCGGTCGTGTGGGACATGGGGGCGATCGCGGCGCGCAACACGCCGGAGAGCCGCGAGCTGTTCCGCAAGGTGCTCCTGGCCTCGGCAGCGATCCCGGGGTTCTTCCCGCCGGTGCGCATCCCGATGACCGTGGACGGCCGGCGGTACGTGGAGCGGCACATCGACGGCGGCACCACGTCGTCGATGTTCTTCGCCCCGCCGTACGCGCCGCCCGGGCACGAGCCGCCGCCGGGCTGGCTGCACGGCTCGAACCTGTACATCCTGGTGGCGGGCAAGCTGTACCCGGACCCGTCCCCGGTGAAGCCGCGCACGTTCACGATCGCGAGCAACGCGGTGTCCACGGTCATCTACGACCAGACCCGCAGCGACCTGCACAAGCTGTTCCTGCTCACCGCGATGACCGGGATGACGTACAACGTGTCCGTGATCCCGCCGGAGATCAACTCGCCGCTCGAGAGCACCAAGTTCGACCCGAAAGAGATGTCGCGGCTGTTCTGTGCGGGCGCGGAGTGGGCGCAGTCGGGACCGAACTGGCGGATCACGCCGCCCGGGTACGAGCCCGGCGAAGGCGCGAAGTACCGCTCCGGAACGGCCCTCACCGACACCGGCCGTAATGCCGGAACGGGCATCCTCGGCCCGCCGGTGAGCCCCATCCCGAGTGCGCCAATGATCCCGATGGCGCCGGTCGTGCCGGAGAAATAATGCGGAGCTGCGGCGTGGAAGAACGACGCATGCCGAGCGCGGCGCCCACGCGCAGGAGAAATTCAAATGCCCGAAGCGAACGTGCGGCGGAGGTGGGAGTTGGCGTGCGTGTGCTGGCTCCTCGTGGTCTCCAGTACCGGCACGGTGGTGTACGTCGCGGCGCAGCAGTCGGCCAAGGCTTGGCGAATCAACCGGATCAAGCAGCACGGCCCGCTTCCGTCACTCTCGGAGAACGAGAAGAAGGCCCTTGAGCTGCGCGAGGGCTCGGCCGCACACGTATTCCAGATCGGGTTAGCAGTGACGGCCGTGCTGTGGGGGCTGGCGCTGGCGAAGAAAGGTGACCTCGGGCTGAGCCGCAAGAACAAGCCTGAGCTGGCCATGTTTTGGGCCGCGAACTGGCTCTTGGTCCTCTCACTCCTCGCCTTTCCCGTTCTGCAATTGGACGTTGCTGTTGCCCTCTCCTACACCCCAACGACCGCCGAGTTGAACGCCCGCCCCATGATCGAAGCCAAAGAGTTCCTCTGGGACGAGGGCGTGTGGAAGTACGCGAGCATCGGTCTTTACACTCTGATCGCGGCTGCGTTCGTCACCGGGTGTACGGTCTTGAGTGCTCGGCTGTTAGCAGATCCGATCGACCCATCTGGTGAAGCCCCTCGGGAGCCTCGAATCGGCCGTCTGTCGTAATTGAGCGGATCAGGTGCGTAAATAAAACAAATAAACGATATATAGAATAGACTACCGAGACGAATCGCCTGTACCTCGTAACAGCCCAAACGGCGGCTTTCAAAATCAAATAGCCGGAGTGAGATCATTTCTTGTGCAGCCCGGAGTGAGTAGACCAAAGCCGATCCGCACATTCCGGTTTCACATGGTCCGGCCGCCGTCCACCACGAGCACCTGACCGGTGGTGAGCGCGGTGCCGGTAGCGAGGTACAGGACCGCGTCGGCGATGTCGTCCGGGGTCGCAGCGCGGCCGAGCGGGGCCTGCTCGAGGAACTTCGCGACGTGCGCCTCGCGCCCGTCGAGCCAGCGCGTCAGGATCGGGCCGGGGGCGACGGCGTTCACCCGCACGTCGGGGCCGAACGCCCGCGCCAGCGATTGCGTCATGCAGTTCAGTGCCGCCTTGCTCGCGCAGTACGGGATCGAGCTGCCTTGTCCCGTCAGCCCCGCGACGCTCGTCACGTTCACCACGTTCCCCTTGCGGGCCTTGAGAAGCGGGAGCGCGGCCCGGACGCAATAGAACGCCCCCATCACATTAACGCCGAATATGTCCTGCCACACTTGATCGGTGAGGGCGTCGAGGTCGGTGTGGGGAACGAAGTGCGTCGTGCCCGCGTTGTTCACCAGCACGTCGAGCCGGTCGAACGTCGCCGCCGTCGCCGCGATCAGGTCGTTCACCTCGCTCGCGTCGGCCACGTTCGCCTTGTGCAGCAGGGCCGGGGCGCCCGCGGCCTCGACGAGCGCCAGCGTCTCGCGGGCGTCGGCCTCGGACCGCGAGTAGTTGACCACAACCGCGTACCCGAGCTTTGCGAACCGCACCGCGCACGCCCGGCCGACACCGGTCGCGCTGCCGGTCACGAGCGCGACCTTTCGTGAATCGGACATGCCGGCCCTCCTGAAAGTGCGAATGGTGTTAACTTCACCCGCCCCGCGGCGAATACCAGAACGAGAGTTGACACTAGTTTCCGCGCGGCACAACAATCGACAAGGTGCGGAGGGCGGACCGTGGAACAGCACCCCGAAATGCCGACCGGTTGTGAGATCACACGAACCGCCGACCCGGGCGGCGTGACACTGAGTTGGTCCGCGTACAAGGCGGGCGGGACGCGGCTGACCCGGTGGTTCCTGGTGCTGTGGGTGTGCGCGTGGTCCTTGTGGTGCGCGTTCGCACTCTATCGCGGCTTGATCGATGGCGGGGTGGAACCGTTCCTCTGGGCGGCGTTCACGGTTCTGAACTGCGCGGCCGGGCTGTACTGGATGCGGCACGAGTACCTGCCGCCCACACCGGAACGCGTTCGGCTCGAGCCCGACACGCTGCGGTACCACCCCGGGACCGGGCCGGCCGCCTCACGCAGTTGCGCCGAACTGCCGGACGGAACGGTCGTGCCCGTGACGCCCGCGCCGGCGGTGACGGTGAGCAAGGCCGCCATCCGCGGGTTCGGCGTCGATCGGGTCAACGGGCGCCAGCGGCTGTACTTTGATGCGGACGGGCGGCGGGCCGAGATCGGCGGCTGCCTGACCGAGTCCGAACGGGCGTGGCTGTTCGAGGTCCTCCGGGCGTGGCTCGGTCAGGCGGCCGACCGCCCGTGGGAGCGCGGGGCGCGGCACCAGGAAGGCTCTCAGGCGTGATCGAACCGGGACTTGTTCACGCGCTGCTGTTCGTTGCGGTCGCGGGCGTGTTTCTCCTGTTCGCCCGGGACTGGAGCGTGCGCGTCGTCGGCGCGTTCCTGATCGTCCCCCGGGCGGTCGCGGCCCCGTTCACCGACGGCGAGGTCATCGTTCTCGGGAGCGGGGTCGTGGCGGCCGTGTTCCACGTCGTGTACGGCTCGCTGTACGCGCCCGCAGGGCCGTCCGAAGGTGGGGCCGAAACGCTCACCCCGCCCGAAGCCGATGACACCTCGGAGCCCGCGGCGTGCGTGGCCTGCCGCGGATCGATCCCGGCGGGCGCGGACACCTGCCCGGCGTGCGGCTGGTCGTACACCGCTCGTTGAGCGGGGCGGGGCAACGCAGAGATCCAAACTTGGTTGAATGGCCGCGGAGCCGAAACGTCGTGAATCCTTAATTTCCAATAATTACGTCACTTTACCGGGTGGGTCGTGCGGTTGCCCAGGCTACCCAGACTGAACCCTTGCGCAGACCGGCTGTGCGGCACCGGACCTCGACGACCGATGGAGTCGTGAGGTTGCTGTGGGCCGGATCCTACGCAACGGCTGGGACCGGTCCGAACAGAACGAGGCGATGGCGGGACACTGACAACCGCGTGCCTGATCCTGTTGGCCGAGAGCTTGGCATCCGCAGCAAGCACACGTCAGCCACTCACAGACGTGGCTGACGGCAAAAATCCCAGACCGCCAACTTGAAACTACTGGAGTCTGTATGAGACGAGCGTCATGGCGATCCCCGCAGGGGAGCGCCATGACATCTTCTACTCGGCCATTTCGTCCGTGATGATGGCGTCGGTGAAGACGTTCTGGACGTCGTCGTGGTCGTCCAGCGCGTCCATGAACCGGACCACCTTCTTGCCGGTCTCCACGTCGATCTCTTTGGGCGCCTTCGCCAGGAACTTCACCTCGGCCTCGAGCGTATCGAGGTTGGCGGCCTTGAGCGCCTCCAGCACCGCCGAGAACTTGGACGGGTCGCAGGTGATCTCGAACACGTCCCCCTCGCGCTTCATGTCGTCGGCGCCGGCCTCCAGCGCCACGCCCATGACCGCGTCCTCGTCCTTGAACTTGGCCGCGTCGATGACGAAGAGGCCCTTGCGGTCGAACAGGTACAGGGCGCTGTTCGGCTTGCCGGGCTCGGTGTTGGCCCGCTCGAAGATCTTCTTGATCTCGCCGTTGGTGCGGTTCCGGTTGTCGGTCATCACCTCCACCAGCACCGCGACCCCGCTCACCATGCCCTCGTACAGGATCTCGTCGAAGGTGACCCCTTCGAGCTCGCCGGTGCCGCGCTTGATGGCCCGCTCGATGTTGTCCTTGGGCATCGACACGGACCGGGCCTTGTCGATGGCGTAGCGGAGCGGCAGGTTCATCGTGGGGTCGCCGCCACCGTTCTTGGCCGCGATGATGATGTACCGGCTGAGCTTGCTGAACAGCTTGCCGCGCTTCGCGTCCACCACCGCCTTGTGGCGCATGATGTTCTTCGCGTGACTGTGGCCTGCCATGTCTCCAAAACCTCTCGGGAACGGGTGGTGCAACCAGTATAGCAGTCGCCCCGGGGCGTGGCGTCCGCGCCCGCCGGGTGGTACGATCACGGCACCCGCAGCGGGCGGCCACGACTGCGCCCCAAGAACAAAGAGAAAAGAGCCCGGCCGCGTTCGCGCGAGGTGAGCGTATGACCGAAGCCGACTGGCTGGCGTGCCGCCAGCCCGCCCCGATGCTCGACGCGCTGGGGGACCTCGCCAGCCCGCGGAAGCGGCGCCTGTTCGCGTGCGCCTGCTGCCGCCGGCTGGAGGCGCCGCTTCCGCAACTCTGGCTCCGCGCGGCGCTGGACGTCGCCGAACGGTTCGCCGACGGGCACGTCTCGAACGACGAGCTGCGCGACGCCTGGCGGCGGGTCGGCGAAGACCTTCACACCGCCCACCGCCGCATCGAAATCGAAACCCGCAGCGGGACCCGGCCGCCGAAAGACGTGCGCGCGTCCGCGCTGCTGGAGGCCCAGTATTCGGCCCTGCGCGAGCTCAGCACGGCGGTTGCCGTGAGCATCAGCCGCTCGGGCCTCGGGCAGGACGCGGTGCGAGCGGTTCAGAGCGCGGCTCAAACGGCCGCACTCCGCACCGCAATCGGCGACTGGCAAGTGCGTGCCGCGGCGTCCGACGCGGCTTGCGCCGAGGAGCTTGCGCAGGCGGAACTCGTGCGCGACCTGTTCACCGACCGGTTCTGGTTCGTCGTGCCCGACCCCGTGTGGTTTACACCCGACGTGCTGGCGCTGGCGAACTACATTTACAACGATCATGCGTTCGAGCAAATGCCGATCCTGGCCGACGCGCTCCAGGACGCCGGGTGCGAGAGCGGCCGAGTCCTTGACCACTGCCGCGGCCCGGGGCCGCACGCGCGCGGGTGCTGGGTGGTCGATCTGGTGCTGGGTAAGGAGTAGAACGCGGGCGAGCGTGAGGTGCCCCAGCGCCCGGGCTACAGGTGGTGCCCCTTTGCTCCCGCTTCGTCAGGCTGTCTTGCCCCCGACGCCGTACACTGCGGCGCGGTGCGGTAGCCCAGAGGTTGATGCAACCGGCCGGGCGGTGGGCCACGCCCGCACTGCGCCGGCCTGGGCCGTCAACGCGCGAACCGGCCACGCCCCACCGGCGCTTGTCGGCAACTGTCGCGAACGACGCGGGGCCACATCACCTCGAACCTGAGTCGGCGGCGCCGAACGGCTACTTGTGCGCTCCGTCGAGTTCTAGCCGGCGCCGGGCCTGCATCATGACGCTGAGCATGAGCCGCCCGATGTCGTCGCGGCGCTCGGCGTACTTCGCGGACTCGAAGGGGGTGCCGTCGAACGACTTCGGGTCGAGGTACGGCAGCGGGATGCGGGCCGCGGCGCCGGTGACCTTCGGACAGGCCGTGTCGGCCTCGCTGCAAACGAGAAGGGCGGCGAACGCGCGCTGCGGGTTCTGCGGATCGGAATAGACCTTGGAGAACTCCCGCGTCGCGAGCCCCTTACCCCAAGTCATGCTGTAGATGGGGTTCGCGCCCCCCCCTTTTCCGCGGGGCGCTTCTCTCCCCGTCGGCTCCACCTCCAGGCCGATCTCTTTGAGCGTGGCGACCGTCCGCGGGTTGATGGCGTCGGGGTCCGTACCGCCGCTGTAAAAGCGGACGTCCGGGAGGCCGTAGTAGGAGGCGGCGATGTTGCCCATCGTCGCGCTCAGCACGCTGCGGCGCGTGTTCCCCGTGCAGACGGCAATGACGCCCAGCGGGTTGCCGGCGCGGTAGTGCTCGACCACCCAGGCGACGAGCTCTTCCGCGCGCTTACGATGGGCGTCCTCGATCATGTCGTACTGCGTGGTCAGCAGGTCGGCGTGTAACCGCGCCTTGGCGTGCATATCCTTTCGGGACGGCGGGCACTTCTCCCGGAGCAGGCGCCCCATCTTTTCGACCGAGATCGGCGCGCCGTCACCGGCGAGCGCCTTAAACGCTCCCTTGTCGAAGAACTCCTGGGCCACCTCCCAGGACAGCTCCGGGGACTTGTTGAGTGCGGCCGTCAGCCTGAGCTTGAGCGGGCGATCATTCCCTGCGCCCAGCGCGCGCGGCGCAGCGAAGTGGTGCGCGAACCACAAGGCGGTCGTAAACGGGCTCAGGGGTTCGGACACCCGTTCGGGGCCGGCGCTCAGTCGGGACGGGAGTGCGGCGAGGCCGAAGAGTCCCATCAGGCCGCGGCGGGTAAGGGCCATGCGATTGACCTCCGGGAACAACGGATCGTCGGTCGTGGTGCCGACCGGCGGCGGCGCGGGGCAACGGCAACCAGACGACCGAGGTCGGGCCACACCAACTCCAGCCGGCAACAGGTGCCACGGTGCGACGCGAATCCGGCCGCGAGGTGTGGCACATCGTGCCGAAGCCTTTTCCACTGCCGCGCGACAGCGAGAGCCGGAAGTTTCAGGAGCCGAGGCACTTAAGAAGAGCCGACACCGTGACGCTTGCCTTTCAATTAAGCAATCATCTCGACCATGCCCGCGCGATTCGGCCCACGGTCGCCCAAGTAACTGTACTCGATGGTAGCCCTCGCAGTTAGCTTCGGATACCTTATTCGTCACCTCCACGCTAAGAATTGCCGACCGAGTTGTTGTCCCCACTCCCGGAGTTCGAGTATGAGGCTCTTCCGCCTGAGCGCCGCCGCGGCGGCGCTGGTCACCGGGTTCGCGGTCGCCGATGAGAAGCCCGCCGCGCGACCGGCCGTGCCCATCCAGCCCGTCGCACCGCCCAACCCGGCGGAGAAGTTCGAGACCACGCACAAGGTGGTCGCCTCGATCGACGTGAAAGGCGAGAAGGGGCTCACGCTCCAGACCATTTGCCTCGACGGCAAGGGGCATGTGGTCGCCTTGGTGGCCCCGCCCAAGCCGTACGGCCCGCCGGCCAAAGGCGCGACCGCCGAGATCCACGTGTTCGGCGCCGGCGGCAAGCCGGTCGCGAACTGGAAGGTCCCGTTCCACGCGACCGCGGTCAACTGCGGGCCGGACGACGCGATCTACGTGGCCGGGGACGCCAAGATCGCCAAGTTCGACGCTGCCGGCAAGCAGCTCGGCGAAACGGCCGAGCTGCCGCACGTCGCCGCCGCGGTGAAGGACAAGGAGGCGCTGAAGGCCCGGGCGGAAGCCCAGTTGAAAAAAGAAAAGGAGCAAATGGCGCAGGCCTACGGCGACGCCCGTAAGAGCATCGCCGAGCAGCTCAAGCGGATCGAAGATAAGAAGGCGGAGGAGCGGTCGAAGACCGAGGTGCGGCAGATCGAGCAGTTCAAGAACCTCATTCAGCAGTACGAGAAGATCGAGGCGGACTACAAGAGCCGCACCGTCGAGCAGGTGATCGAGGCCATGACCGGGCGGCTGCGGGTGGCCAACGGCATGTCCGTGTCCGAGAAAGACGTGTTCGTGGCGTGCGGCGACATCGGGTACGGGTACGCGGTGTGGCGGTTCACCAAGGATCTCACGGACCCCAAACAGATCCTGAGCGAGATCGGCGGGTGCTGCGGGCAGATGGACATCCAGTGCCACGGCCCGGACGTGCTGGTGGCCGAGAACACGAAGCACCAGTTCGCGCGGTACGACCGCGAGGGCAAAAAGGTCGGCTCGTTCGGCAAGCGCGGCGACGACACGGACCCGAAGTGCTTCGGCGGGTGCTGCAACCCGATGAACATCCGGGCGGTCGGCGTGGGCGACATCTACACGGCCGAGAGCGAGGGGGTCATCAAGCGGTTCAGCCCGTCGGGCGAGTTCCTCGAGACTGCCGGCGTGGTGAAGCTCACCGGCGGGTGCAAGAACGTCGCGGTGGCCGTGTCCGCGGACGCACAGAAGATCTACTTCTGCGACCAGCCCGGCTCCAAGTTCCACATCCTGGAAAAGAAGGCGAAGTAGGCCGTGCCGGTCCGCGCGCCCGTCCGGGCGCGCGGCTTTTTTCTGTTCCCGACCACTCTTCCGGGGGGCGACCGATGGCCGCCGATCTGAGCCGCCGCGAGGCGCTCGCAACCGCACTCGCTCTGACCGCCCTGCCCGCCGCGCGCGGCGACGAGAAGCCCAAGCCGGCCGAGAAGCCGGCGGTGATACCCGGGAACGCGCTCGTCGTCCTGGTCATGGACCCGCTGTCCAAAGACCTGTCGTGCCCGTGCGTCAGCGGCTACGGCCAGCGCGACTACGACAAGTTCGGCAAATACCTGGCGGGCAAGGTCGGCCGTCCGGTCGCGGTGGTGTACGGCGAGAGCCTGCCCGGCGCGCTGAAAAAGTCCGAGGGCAAGGCGCACCTGATTATCGGCAAGGACTCGGTGATCCGCGCGACGGCGCCGGGCGCCAAGCTGGAGGTGACGCAACTCGCGGCCCTCACCGGCAAGGACGGCAAGACCACGCAGACCGGGCTCGTGTGCGTCGCCGCCGCCGATAAGGCGATCACCCCGGCGGACCTCAAGGGGTACACGATCTACTTCGGGAACGCCGCCGCCGAAGAGAAGAGCGCCGCGGCCGTGCAGGCCCTCAAAGAGTTCGGTCTGGAGGTGCCGGCGCGGCTCGACACCTGCGCCACGTGCTCGGAGGGCGCGACCAAAGTGGTCGAGGAGGCGCAGGCCGGCAAAAAGGTCGCGGCCGTGATCTCGTCCTACGCGCAGCCGCTGCTCGAGGGGTGCGGGACGATCAAGAAAGGCGCCCTGCGGGTCATCGCCGAAACGGACCCGGTGCCGTTCATCGCCGCGTTCGCCACCGGTAGCCTGACCGCCGCCGAGCGCGACGCGGTGCGGGCCGCTCTGCTCGCGGTCGGCAAGGACAAGGACCTCAGCGCCGCCATCGAAACGAAGGCGGGGTTCATCGAGCCGGCTAAAAAAAAGTAGCCGGCAACCCCGACTGGACGCAGTGGCGCGGGCCGAACCGTGACGGTCGGCTCGCGTGGCTGCCTGACAAACTCCCTGCCAAAGCCGATCCCGTTTGGGAAACGGCTCTCACCGCTCCCGGTCTTGGCGGTGTTGCAGCCACCTCCGAGTTCGTCCTCGTCTCCGACCGCGAACTGAACGACACGGTGGACGTGTTCCGCTGCCTCAAGGCCGCGGACGGCAAAGAGGCGTGGGCGCACCGCGTGCCCGCCGTCGGACGGCTCGATTACGGCAACTCCCCACGCGCCACCCCCCTCATTCACAACGACTTGGTGTACTGCCAGGGTGCGTTCGGCGACCTCGCGTGCCTGGAACTGCGAACCGGTAAGGCGAAGTGGTCGCTGAACGTGCGGGACGAGTTCGACGCGACGGACGAGCGGAAGTGGGGCGTGTGCGACTCGCCGCTGATCGCGGACGGTAACCTGATCGTGGCCCCCGGCGGGAAAGACGCGGCCCTGGCGGCGCTCGACCCGAAAACCGGGAAGCCCGTCTGGAAAGTCACCGGCGCCCTGGCCGGATACGGATCGTTCGTCGCGGCGAAGTTGGGCGGGGTGCTTCAGATCGTCGGGCACGACGCAGAAACGTTGGGCGGGTGGGACGCGAAAAGCGGGAAACGTTTGTGGACCGTAAAGCCCGACCGACGGGGCGACTTTAACGTGCCCACACCGCTGGTTGTTGGCGACAAACTGCTGGTAACAACCGAGAACAACGGGACGCGGCTGTTCGGGTTTAAGGGCGACGGGAGCATCGATCCGAAGCCGGTTGCGGTAAACAAGAAGCTGGCCCCGGACACCCACACGCCAGTGGTGGCCGGGGGGCACGTGTTCGGCGTGTGGAACCGGCTCTACTGCTTGAGCCTGAAGAACGGTCTGAGAGAGGTGTACGATGAGGACGGGGCGGCGTTCTCGGGCTACTGCGCGGCCGTCGCAACCGACACTCGCGTCCTGATCGTCTCACGATCCGGTGAACTGATCCTCTTGGACGCCGCTGCGCGGGAATATACGGAATTGGGGCGTCTGTCGGCCTTCAGTGGGACGGACAAGGGCGTCTACGCGCATCCTGCGTTCGTCGGCACGCGCATGTACCTTCGAGGGAGCGGAGCCGTAATCGGTCTCGAACTGACCCCGTAACGGTGATCCGTCGTTGCCCGTGTACCGAAAGCTTCGGAAGATTTTGACAGGATTGACAGGATGAACAAGACAAAGGCAAGTTCTGTTTATCTTGCTCATCCTGTCAAAACCTTTTTCGTGAGCATGAGGCCTGGGTGGATTGGGGCGAGGCGACGAGCATCCACTACTATTTCTAGTGCCGCTCTTGGCGCTA
>NZ_JAXBLV010000240.1:0-27716 GCF_034097035.1 Gemmata algarum | reverse complement strand
GAACTTGTGCGGTCACGATGAAAAGCGGCGCGCTGATGCAGGCGGGCTGTACGGCCGGCAACGAGTTCCAAACTTGCAAACCTGGAACGACAGAAGCGTCATTGAAGAGTGGACGTTCAACGCAACGTTTAGTGCGTGTCCCGGCGTGTCGAGGTCAGCCGGCACCGATTTCGTCGCGTCTGCCTTCGACTCCCGAGCCCATAGTCTCGACCAGATCACCATAATTTACACTGCCACACTCCCCGGTACCCGAGGTGACCGTGATCGACCCACCTTACTTCGCGGTGATTTTCAGTTCGCACCGCCGCGCCGAACCCGGCGACGGCTACGGCGAAATGGCCGAACGGATGGAAGCGCTCGCGGCCCAGCAGCCCGGGTTCCTCGGGATCGAATCGGCGCGGGGTGGCGACGGGTTCGGAATCACCGTTTCGTACTGGGCCACCCGCGACGATGTGACCGCCTGGGGCCGGCACGCGGAGCACCTGCTGGCCCAGCGGTTCGGGCGTGAGAAGTGGTACCGGTCGTTTTCGCTGCGGGTGTGCCGCGTCGAGGCGGCGCGGAACTTTGCGACCGAATCAGGAACGTGAAGGCACACAAACGAAAACGGCCGGGCAAAACCCCGGCCGTCGCGACGGTCCGATTCGCTCGCTTAATAACGAAGGATCACGTCCATCGTTGCGGTGAACAGGTCCGACTTGCCCTCGAACGGGCGGCTCGTGTTGTTGTGGTCGTACCGCACGCCCGGCCGCAGGATCAGCGACCGCACCGGCGAGTACGCTAGGTTGTACGCCACGTCGGTGTACAGCCCCTTGAACCCGGTGCGCACGCCCTTGGTGTCCTCGAACAGTTCCACCCGCAGGTTGCTGGTGAGGTTGTCGCAGTGCTTATAGATCAGGTACTGGGCCGCCCCGTACCACGTCGCGGACCCGGTCCCGCCCGCCGGCAGCGGGGTGTTGTCCATGTGCGAGAACGTCGCGTCCGCCACGTAGGTCAGTTTGTCGGTCAGGTTGTGCGTGATTACGGCGTTGTACACGTTGTACAGCGGGAACGCTTGGTTCGTCTGGTAGTTGTTATCGTTCAGGACGACGTTGAACGCCGCGGTGGTCTTCCCGTCCTTCGGCGCCCACTTCAACTGACCCAGGTAGGTGAACCGGTTGGTCGGGTCGCCGAAGAAGTTGTCGGTGCCCACCGAGAACCCGTTCGACACGGTCCAGGTGTCGTTCAGCGGGGTGATGGCCCACACGCCGGAGTGGGTGAACGGGTTGTACTGGAACATGTACGACCGGCTCAGGAACGGGGTCTCGGCTCCCTGGACCAGTTCGTAACCGACGTGCGTGGCGAACCGACCGACGCGGACCGTCGAACCCTTCGGCCCGAGGTTCGGCATGAACGCCTCGGCGTACACCTGGAACAGGTCGATCGGGTGGTAGTTCGGCAGCGCGCCGTTGCGCCCGGCCGGCTTGAGCTGATCGTCCCACAACCCGCGGACGAGCGAGAACCGGGCGTCTGAGCCCGGCAGGATCCAGTCCGTCCGGAAGCCGAGCTGGAACTCGTCCTTGCTCGTGTCCACCTCTTTCGCGACGCGGAAGTAGTTCTGGTTGAACTGCCAGAAGTCTCCACGATCGTTGAACGTGATCGGCAGGTTGTTCCGGTTCGCGGTGCTGGCGGTGTAGTTGCCCTGAATCCACCCGTCGACCTTGATCCCCTTGTCGTCGAGCCACGACCCGAACCGGGTGGTCGAGAGCAACCGCTGGAGGGCGTAAGGCTCCGGGGCAGCCGGCTCGTCCTTCTTCTCTTCCTCCTTCGCGTCACCGTTACCGTTACCGCCGCCGTTCGTCGCGGGAGGCGTACCGGTCATGGGCTGCGTGGCCGGCATGGGCGCGGGCTGCGCGGTGGGTAGAGTCATCGGCGGCTGGCCGACCGACGCCGCGGTGAGCAAGAGTAGTGCGTTCATGTAATCCTTCCTTGGGCTGGACCGAAGCTCGCGTCAGTCATTCCCGGTTGCCCCTTGCGGCAGCCCTTCCTGAGCCGTCGTTCGGGTTGATTCGCGAACTTCCAGCGAGATTTCGAATCGACCAACAGTAACGGGAACTGACAGCGGAAGGGGTTAGTCGCAAAGAAATTGCTCTGAGCGTGTACCGGTTGTAACGGCTGTTCCGGTGAGGATTAGCGGTAACCCTAGTGATGGGCTAAAGCCTAAAGTTGAAAGAGCAGGCAGCGATGCACAAAAAGCAAGCAACAGCCTAAAGTTAGGGCACAAGGTCGCAAGCGTTCGAACTGCCGCAAAACCATATCAATTCGCCTCTTACGAACATTTTTCTGCTTTTCCACAATGCGGCACCAGGTCTGCCTTTGGGCACCCCTGTTCCTTCCTGTTTATCAGTTAGTGCCGGTGCTGAGAAACTGGCGCTTTCCCGCCGCGGTGTGCATAACCAAGGTGCGTAATGCAAGTTCGCCGTCTCCTGTTCGCGTCCCTCCTCTTCGCGGGTTGCTGTTGGCTGCCCAGTGCATGGGCACCCACCTCGGGGCGAGCGTTCGCACAAGAAGAGAATAAAAAGGCCACCAAGGCAAAGACTGATGACACCGAGACAGCCATCACAGAGCTGAAGAAGGCGCTGAAAGCAACAGAAAAGGAACTCGACGCCACCAAGAAGGCGATTGACGACCTGAAAACCAGCACGGCCGACACCAAGGCCGCCGCGACAAAAATTGCGACGCTCGAAAAGGAACTCGCGGCGGCGACCAAAACCTCCGCAGGCTTGAAGGCCGACCTCGCCAAACTCACCGCCGATGTCAATGCGGTCAAGGCCGTGAGTGGTGACGGTAAGGCCACAGCCGAGAAGCTCGTCGCGATTGAGAAGGGTGCGGACGAGAGTAAGAAAGCGGCCGAAGGCCTGAAAAAGGAAGCGGAAGATCTGAAAAAGGCGACCGAGAAAGGGTTCGCAGACGCAGGCACCGCAGCGACCACCGGTAAGGAGCGCGGTGATACGGCGTGGATGCTCGTTTCCAGTGCGTTCGTGTTGCTGATGGTGCCTGGGCTGGCGCTGTTCTACGGCGGTATGGTCCGTCGCAAGAACGTGCTGGCCACGATGATGCACAGCATGGCGGCCCTGGCGGTGGTGGGCGTGTTCTGGGTCACCATCGGGTACGCACTGGCGTTCGGGCCGTCGGTCTTCAAGATCAGTGCCCTCGGCGCAACAGACGGCGGACTGATCGGTTGGAGCTGGGATCTAGTACTCTTGAAAGGCATCGACGCCACCGCGAAGCTCCCGGGGTACGACATCCCGGTCTACCTGCACGTCATGTTCCAGGGCATGTTCGCGATCATTACCCCCGCCCTTATTAGTGGCGCCATCGCCGAGCGCATCCGGTTCTGGCCGTTCTGCCTCTTCATGCTGCTGTGGGTCACGTTCGTGTACTGCCCGCTGGCCCACATGGTGTGGGCGTGGGACTGGTTCGACAAGACGCTCCCGGCCGCGAAACAAGGTGCCAACGCAATCGGACTGCTGGGGAAGATGGGCGCGCTGGACTTCGCCGGCGGCACGGTCGTTCACATCGCCGCGGGTATGGCCGGGCTGGCGTGCTGCCTCGTGATCGGCAAGCGGGCCGGCTACCCGAAGCAGATCGCGCACCCGAACAGCATGGTGCTCACCTTGTTGGGCGCCGGGCTACTGTGGTTCGGTTGGTTCGGGTTCAACGGCGGCAGCTCGGTACGCGGGGACGCCCTTGCCGTGTCGGCGTTCGCCGCGACGCAGGCGGCGGCGGCGGCGGCGGGGCTCGCCTGGATGCTGGTGGAGTGGATCCACAAGGGCAAGCCGACGGCGCTGGGGCTGGCGTCGGGCATCGTCGCCGGGTTGGTGGCGGTCACGCCGGCAAGCGGGTACGTGTACATGTGGGGCGCGGCGCTGATCGGCGTGGCAGCGGCGGTGATTTGCTACATCGCGGTTGCGCTGAAGAACGTACTCGGTTACGACGACTCGCTCGACGCGTTCGGCGTCCACGGGGTCGGCGGGTTCGTCGGTGCGGTGCTGACCGGTCTGTGCTGCTCGCAGCTCGTTCAGAGCGGCAGCGCCGACGGGTTACTCGCCTACCCGGTCCACCGCGCCCGGTATGAAGCGCTCACGAAAGACGAAGGGAAGCTCATCAAGGACGCGATCGCGGCCAAGGAAGCCGCCGAGAAGGCCGCGAAGGACAAGGAAGCCGCTCTGGAACCCGAGCTTAAACCCCTGACCGATGCCAAGGACGCGGCGGAGAAGGCGTTCAACGAAGCGACGCCCGGCAAGCGGGAAGCCCAGGCCGAAGCGTTCACAAAGGCGAAAGAGAACTGGCAGAAGAAGAACGACGAACTCACCGCAGTTCAGTACGAGGCCGGCGTGAAGGCCGACGAAGTGACCAAGCTGGAAGCCGAAAAGACGGC
The DNA here is from genome assembly GCF_034097035.1 of Gemmata algarum. Taxonomy (NCBI): domain Bacteria; kingdom Pseudomonadati; phylum Planctomycetota; class Planctomycetia; order Gemmatales; family Gemmataceae; genus Gemmata; species Gemmata algarum. The sequence continues at coordinate 23,299 of NZ_JAXBLV010000240.1, read as the reverse complement.
GCTCCAGCCGATCATCGATAAGCAGGACCTGGACGGCAAGTCGGCCGTGTCGCAACTCATTATCCAGACCAAGGCCGCGGTGGTCTCGGCGGTGTTCGCGTTCGTGCTAAGCGTAGTGCTCGTGATCGCCACGCAGGCGATCACGCTGGGCAACTTCAAGACCAGCGAGCGGAGCGAGGCCGAGGGCCTGGACCGCACCGAGCACGGTGAGGTCGGGTTCGACTTCTCGGGCGCGACGGAGTCGGTCACGGTGGCTTCCACCGAGCCCCGCGCGGCGTCCGCGCCGCGGGGCAACGGCCGGTTCGAGGTGCAGGTGGCCGGGGTCGATGCGAAGGAACTGATGGAGGTGTGGTCGCGGCTGTGCCAGCCGACCGACGGCGCCCCGGACAAAGACTTCATCGCGGTGTACCCTCACGTCACGACCGTTCGCGGCACCACGTTCCGGTGCCGCGACGGGAGCCCCGAGGCGATCGCCAAGCGGCTCGCCTCACTGTTCACCCGCCACACCAAAAAGACGGTCACGGCGGCCAAAGTGTGAGTGCGCGTGCGAGCGTGAGTGAAAGGGAGCAAGGTGGCCCGCCACCGGCCCGTCACTCGCGCTCGTCCCCACCGCAGGTTCCACCCACATAAACACAACTATCCACACATGAAGCTTATTGTTGCGATCATCCGCCCCGAAAAGCTCGAAGACGTGCAAAAAGCGCTCGCGGAGCGCGACGTGTACCTGATGACCGTCAGTGATGTCCGCGGGTGCGGGCGGCAGCGCGGGTACACCGAGGTGTACCGCGCGACCGAGGTACAGATCCGGCTGATCCCGAAACTGAAGCTCGAGATCGCCGTTAACGAGGCGTTCGTCGAGGCGACCGTCGAGGCGATCGTTCACGCGGCCCGCACCGGCGACACGGGCACCATCGGCGACGGCAAAATCTTCGTGCTGCCGCTCGAAGACTGCGTCCGCATCCGCACCGGCGAGCGCGGCTCCGAAGCCATCGGCCCATGAGTGCCGGCCCGGCGCCGACCTCAAAACCGGCAACGGCCTCGGGGCGACAGATCCATCGTTACGACCGTGCCGTTCCGAATGCGCCGGTCAAGAGCAGTTGTAGGGCCGCGCGAACCCATCAAGTTCGCGCGGCCTTACCCGCATCGCTTGCACATCCCACCTAGACCATCCAGAATTCCGTCATCACGCTCCGGCGCCCCGCGCGGGGTGCTCTTCCCCGCTGTCGGCTGGCCGTGAACGACATCGTCCGCGAGTTCCTGGTTGAGAGCCACGAGAGCCTCGCGCAACTCGACCGTGACCTCGTCACCCTGGAGCGCGAGCCCGGGGACCGGGAAACGCTCGCGCGGGTGTTCCGCACGGTCCACACGGTGAAAGGCAGCGCGGGGTTCCTCGGGTTAACGAAGCTGGAAGCCGTGAGCCACGCGGGCGAGAGTGTGCTCAGCCGCGTGCGGTCCGGTGACCTCGAATTCACCCCCGAAATCGCCACCGCTCTGCTCGGCACCGTCGACGCGGTGCGTCACGTGCTCGCCGCACTCGAAGCAAGTGGGGGCACGAGCGAGGGCGGAGGCGATTTTTCCGCAACGATCCAGACGGCCGAACGGCTCCTGCCGCCCCGGCGCACCGCCCCCGGTCCCACCCCCTCTCCCGCCAGTTCGGCGAGCGGAGCACCTGCGCCCCCCCCGAAGCCGCGCCCCGCGGACGTAGCCGCCCCCCGCACGTCCGCCGTGTCGGACTCGAACGTGCGGGTGGACGTGAAGTTGCTCGACCACCTCATGACGCTCGTCGGCGAGTTGGTGCTGGCGCGGAACCAACTCGTTCAGTCGCCGGGGCCGCACGAGGACCCGGGGTTCCCCGGCACGGTCCAGCGGCTCGACCTGATCACCACCGAACTGCAACAGGGGGTGATGAAGACCCGGATGCAGCCGGTCGCGAACGTGTGGGCCAAGTTGCCGCGCGTCGTTCGCGACCTCGCGGCGGCGTGCGGCAAGCAGGTGCGGCTCGACATGGAGGGTACCGACACCGAACTCGACCGCACCATCGTGGAGGCCGTCCGGGACCCGCTGACGCACCTGGTCCGTAACGCCGTCGATCACGGGATCGAACCGCCCGAGGTGCGTGCCGCGCGCAGTAAGCCGGCGGAAGGGCAGTTGCTCCTCCGCGCGTACCAAGAGAGCGGAAAGGTGGTCATCGAGATCACCGACGACGGCGGCGGCATCGATCCGGCGCGGGTGCGCGACAAGGCCCTGGCGGCCCGGGCGGTCGCGCCCGAGGACGCGGCCCGGATGAGCGACGCCGAGTTGCTCGACCTCATCTTCCTGCCCGGGCTATCCACCGCCGGCGCGGTCACCCGCCTCTCCGGCCGCGGCGTCGGGATGGACGTGGTGCGCACGCACGTCGAGCGGATCGGCGGGCTCGTCGAGGTCAACAGCCGGCTCGGGCACGGCACGACGGTGCGGCTACGAATCCCGCTGACGATGGCGATCATCCCGGCGCTGGTGGTGTCCGCCGCGGGCGATCGGTACGCGATCCCACAAGTGAACCTGTTAGAACTGGTGCGACTGGAAGGCGCACACTTGGCGCACGCGGTCGAGTCCCTTCACGGCGCCCCGGTGTACCGGCTCCGTGGTGCGCTGCTGCCCTTGGTCGATCTCGCCCACGAGCTGCGGGTCGGTCACAAATCCGGCCGCGACGAGTTGAACGTCGTTGTGCTCCAGGCGGACGACCGCCGGTTCGGCTTGGTGGTGGAGCACATCCACGACACCGAGGAGATCGTGGTCAAGCCGCTCCAGCCGCAACTGAAAAGCACCGGGGTGTTCTCGGGCGCCACGATTATGGGTGACGGACGGGTGGCGCTGATTCTTGACGTGATCGGCTTGGCGCAGCGGGCTCATGTGCTGCGGGGTGCCCGAGAGCGCGCCCGAGATGAACCGGCCCCACAAGCCCCCCAAGAACAGCGCCAGTCGGTTCTGTTGTTCGACGCGCCGGACGGCTCGCGGCTCGCAGCCCCCACCGAGCGGGTCGCGCGGATCGAGGAACTGCCGGCCGCGGCGGTCGAATCGGTGGGCGGCCGGGATCTGGTACAGTACCGCGGCACCGTCCTGCCGCTGATCCACCTCGGCCCACGCCCGGCCCCCGCCGCCGTCATGCCGGTGGTGGTGTTCGCCGGGCCTTCCGATCCGGTGGGCGTGGTTGTGGGCCGCATCGTTGACATCGTTGACGACGAGCTGGCCGTCCGCTCCCGCGCCACCCGCCCGGGAGTGCTCTTCAACGCCGTCGTGGACGGCCGGATTACTGAGGTTCTCGACGTGGACGCGCTGACCCGCGGCGCCGCATCCGGTTTCGTGGCCGTGCCCCGAAGCGGCGGAGGGGCGTCATGAGCGACGAGGTACAGCTCTGCACGTTCCTCCTGGCCGGCCACCTCTTCGGCGTCGATGTGAACCACGTCCACGAGGTGCTCTTGCACCAGCCGATGGCACCGGTGCCGCTCGCCCACCCGGTGGTGCGCGGGCTCATCAACCTGCGCGGGAAAGTCGTCACCGCGCTGGACCTGCGACGCCGGCTTGAGCTGCCCGAGCGCCCGGCCGGACTCCCGCCGATGAACGTCGTGGTGGGCACGGCCGACGGCCCGGTGAGCCTCTTGGTGGACGAAATCGGCGACATCCTGACCGCACCCGCCGGCGCGTTCGAGCGCCCGCCGGGCACCCTCGGCGGCCCAGCGGGCGAACTGGTCCACGGGGTGTACAAGCTCGACGGCCGGTTGTTACTGGTTCTCGACACGACTCGCGCCGTCACCCTTCCGACTCACGGCCCGAACGAGGAGCCCCACTGATGGCCACCGAACCGAAAAAGCGCGCCCGGTCCGCCCCCCGTGCCGCCGCCCCGCCCCGCGCCGCAACCGCCCCGGCCCGTGCCGCCGCGGGGCCGGGCGCCCGGGAACTCGCCGCCAAGCTCGCGGCCGTTGATCGGGCGCAGGCGGTCGCGGAGTTCGAGTTGGACGGCACGATCGTCGCCGCCAACGGCAACTTCCTTCGATCGATGGGGTACGAACTCGACGAGGTCGTCGGGCGGCACCACAGCATGTTCGTGCCGCCCGCGGGCCGCCAGTCGGCGGAGTACGTGCAACTGTGGGCCGCACTGCGGCGCGGCGAGTACCGGGCCGGTGAGTTCGAGCGGATCGGAAAGGGCGGGCGCGAGGTATGGGTGTTCGGCGCGTACGTGCCGCTCCTCGACGCCTCCGGGCGGCCGTACCGCGTCATGAAGTTCACCACCGACGTGACGGCGCGGGTGCTGTTCCAGCGGGCCGTTCATACCCTCATCGCGGAGGTGTCGCACAACGCCGGCGCGCTGACCGAAGCGTCGCAGCAGCTCACCAACGTGAGCCAGCAGATGGCGGCCAACGCGGAGGAGACGGCGACCCAGGCGAGCGTCGCCTCGGGGGCCGCGGAGCACGTCAGCGAGCACCTGAGCACCATCGCCACCGGCACCGAGCAGATGGGGGTGAGCATCCGGGAGATCGCCAAAAGCGCGAACGAGGCAGCCAAAGTCGCCACCGCCGCGGTTAAGGTCGCGGACCGGACCAACGCGACCATTTCCAAGCTGGGCGAGAGCAGCGCCGAGATCGGCAACGTGGTGAACGTAATCACCTCGATCGCGCAGCAGACCAAGCTGCTGGCGCTCAACGCCACCATCGAGGCCGCCCGGGCCGGGGAGGCGGGCAAGGGGTTCGCGGTGGTCGCCAACGAGGTCAAAGAGCTGGCGAAGCAAACGGCCCGTGCGACCGAAGACATCGGCCGTAAAATCGAAGCGATCCGGGGCGACACGAAGGGGGCCGTCGAGGCGATCGGACAGATCGGACGGGTCATCAACCAAATCAACGACATCCAGAACAGTATCGCGACGGCAGTTGAGGAGCAGACCGCTACCACGGGCGAGATGAGCCGCAACGTGGCGCAGGCGGCCCACGGGGGTAGCGAGATCGCGCTCAACATCACCGGCGTCGCACAGGCCGCCCGGAGCACGACCGAGGGGGCCAACGAGACCAAGTTAGCAGCCGACGAGCTGGCCCGCGTCGCGCAAGGGCTTCAGAAGCTGGTGGCACAGTTCAAGATGTGATTCCGAACTCATACCAAATCCGATTGATCCGTAACTGCCGGTCGGAGCGTGGCCCAGGTAAAGCATTACGCCCAGCGCCGGAGAGGGTTACGAATCAATCGGATTTGGTATCACTGGCCCTCGGAGCGGCCCACGCCCCTGTCCGTTGTGCGAGCGGATCACCAACTCACGGGCCATCGGCAATTCACAGTGGAACCGCCGGCCGCGCAGGCGGCGACGACCTCGGGTCTCTCGCCGCGGCGCGGCATGAATCCTCACGCCGCGGCACAACGTCAGCGCGGTCCCGCGGGCTTCGGCGTGCGTTCCCTTCGCGCCGGCGCACACTGCCATGAAATCCGTTCTAGTAAACTGGCACCGCGCGCCGACGAACGCCGGCGCGGTTCGATCCGGAAGCCGTACCGACCGGACGTCATCCCGGGACGAGGATGTTGTGACGCCGCTGCCCCGTCACCCACTAACGACCGAATTCTGCCCCCCTCACACCGGCGGGGGGCCGTGACCGTGGCCAAGATTCGTGTCCTGGTGGTGGACGACGCCGCCGTATTCCGCCGTGCGGTGGCCGACGAGTTGAGCGCAGACCCGGAGCTCGAAGTGGTCGGCACGGCGGCCAACGGCAGGGCCGCGCTCGTCAAGCTGGACCGGCTCCGGCCGGACGTGGTGCTGCTCGACATCGAGATGCCCGAGATGGACGGGCTGGAGGCCCTGCGCGAGATCCGTAAGCGGCACCCGCGGCTGCCGGTCATCATGTTCAGTGTGCTAACCGAGCGCGGCGCGATCGCCACCCTCGAAGCCCTCTCCCAAGGCGCGAGCGAGTACTTCGCCAAGCCCTCTACGAACAGCTTGGAGGACTCGCTCCGCGTGGTGCGCGAGGAGCTGATCCCCGAGATCAAGAACCTCTGCGCGGCCCGCGTCCGAGAACTCGCCCCGGCACCCGCACGGCCCGCGGCCCCAGCGGGTACGGTTCTCACGCGCCCGCCAGTGCCGTCGATTCCCCCCGCCCGCGTGGATGTCATCGCGGTGGCGGCTTCGACCGGCGGGCCGAACGCGCTGGCCGAGGTGCTCCCGGCGTTGCCTGCAAACCTGCTCGTGCCGGTGCTGGTGGTTCAGCACATGCCGCCGCTGTTCACCCGGCTCCTCGCGGAACGGCTCTCCGCGCGGTGCCCACTGCCGGTCACGGAAGCTACCCACAACGAGCCGCTCGCGCCCGGGCGGGTGTGGGTGGCGCCGGGCGACTTCCATCTCGCGGTCGAACGCGGCCCGGCCGGCGGGCACCTCGTGCTCAGCAAGGACGCGCCAGAACACTCGTGCCGCCCGGCCGCGGACGTGCTGTTCCGCTCGGTGGCCCGCGCTTACGGGCCGCACGCGCTGGCGGTCGTGCTGACCGGGATGGGTCAAGACGGGCACCGCGGGTGCCAAGCGATTCGGGCCGCCGGCGGCCAAGTCGTCGTTCAGGACGAGGAATCGTCGGTGGTGTGGGGGATGCCCGGGTTCGTGGCCCGCGCCGGGTTGGCAGACAAGGTGCTGCCACTCGCGCTCGTGGCGCAAGATCTGGCCCGCCGGACGCGCGTCGGGCGCGCGGAGGCCAAATGACACCCGCCGAATTCGCGTTCGTGTGCCGGCTGGTCCGCGACCGCAGCGCGGTCGTTCTGGAGCCGGGCAAAGAGTACCTCGCCGAAGCGCGCCTCGCGGCGCTCGCGAACGAGCTTCAGTTCGCGTCGGCGGGCGAGCTGGTTGCGGCAGTACGGGACACGCAAGACGGCGCGCTGAGCACCCGCGTCGTGGAAGCGATGGTGACCACCGAAACGCTGTTCTTCCGCGACCGGACCCCGTTCGAGGTGCTCCGAGACGCCGTCCTTCCCGACCTGATCAGCCGGCGCGCCGCGGCCCGCACGCTGAACGTGTGGTCGGCCGCGTGCTCCACCGGACAGGAGCCGTACAGCTTTGTTCTGCTACTGCGCCAGCACTTCCCGGAGCTGACCGGCTGGAAAGTGAACGTGCTCGCCACCGACTTGTCCGGGCAGGTACTTGCGCGAGCACAAGAGGGACGGTACAACCAGGTTGAGGTGAGCCGTGGGCTGCCGACGGCACTCCTGACGGAGTACTTCGAGCCGACCGGCGCTGAATGGCAGTTGCGCGCCGGCGTGCGCGGCGCCGTCGAGTTTCGCGTGCTGAACTTGGCGCGCCCGTGGCCATTGTTGCCGCCGACGGACCTCGTGTTCCTGCGGAACGTGATGATCTACTTCGATTCCGAAACGAAGAAAGCCCTTCTCAACCGCATCGCCCGAGTGCTGCGCCCGGACGGGTACCTCCTTCTGGGCTCGACCGAAACGATACTGAATCTGGGAAGTCCGTTCTCCCGCGTCGAGCACCTCAAGGGCGGGTTCCATCAGATCGCAAAGTGAAACACCACTCGCCGCCAACCGCCGGTGCACGGGGCGAAGTCCTCTCACCCTCACGACAAGCGGGTTCCGCGTGCTCGAGAAGCCGGTTAGGTTTCCGTGCCCGGACCGGGTATAGTGTCCCCGACCCCGCCTCACCATTCCCCGGTGCCCGACATGAAGCGATTCGTTCTCGCACTGCTGCTTTGCGCACCGCCCGCTCTCGCCCGCGCCGCAGACGCTCCGAAGACCGGCCCGTGGGACGTCAAAGCCCTCGCCTCGGCGGACGTGAAACCGGAGTGGGGCCAGAAGGTGGGAACGGTTCGCGAGGTGTACTATCCCGGCGAGCCATTCGGCGGTAAACCCACTCGCGTATTCGCGTACTACGCGCGGCCCGCGAAAGGAGACGGCCCCTTCCCTGCCGTGTTGCTGGTGCACGGCGGTGGCGGGAAGGCGTTTTCCGCCTGGGCCGAGCACTGGGCCAACCGCGGCTACTGCGCGCTCGCGATGGACCTCGCGGGGCACGGTCCCAACGGGCGTCTGCCAGACGGCGGCCCGGACCAGTCCGATGACACCAAGTTCCGCGACTTCGACGACAAGACCGTGCGCGAGATGTGGACCTACCACGCGGTTGCAGCGGTACTACGGGGGCACAACCTGCTCCGCGCGCTTCCGGAGGTGGACAAGGATCGGGTCGCGGTCACGGGGATCAGTTGGGGCGGCTACTTGACGTGCATTATCGCGGGGCTCGACGGCCGGTTGAAAGCCGCGGTGCCGGTTTACGGGTGCGGGTTCCTGCACGAGAACAGCGTCTGGAAAGAGAGCCGGTTCGACAAGGTCGCCGCCGCTCGCGCGAAGCGGTGGACCGACACCTTCGACCCATCGAATTACCTCCCGAACGTGAAGTGCCCGATCCTGTTCCTGAACGGCACGAACGACTTCGCTTATCCGATGGACAGCTACCAGAAGTGCTACGATCTGGTCCAGGCACCCCGCACGATCTCGGTACGTGTGCGCCTCCCGCACGGGCACATCTGGAACTTCGGCGAGGTGGACGCGTTCATCGATTCACACCTCAACAAGGGCGCCCCGCTGCCCGAACTTGGTACGATGGCGCGGGCCGGCGATACGGTAACCGCACAGGTCACGAGCAAAACCAAGCTCAAGTCGGCGCAACTGCACTACGCGACCGCCGAAGGGACGTGGCAAAAGCGCCAGTGGGCGAGCACCACGGCCGACATCAAAGACGGGGTGGTCACTGCAAAACTGCCCGCAGCGCGCCCACTGGTGTACGAGTTGGCCGTCACCGACGAGCGCGGGCTTGAGGTGACGACCACGCACGCGGTCCTCACAGCGCCTACGCTACCGAACTCGTGCGAAGCAACTCCTCAGGTTCTCGGCACGTCGGTTGCTATTTTCTCGTCACGTCGCGGCGTGTGCCGCGCGCAGGTAGCTCTGCTGCCTTCAACCGACGAGGAACGGTACCATGTCCCACACCACCGATAAGCTGAAAGACGCCGGCCAGCGCATCGCGGACAACGTCGCCCACGCGGCCGACTGGGTCAAGGAAAAGACGGGCGTCGGTCCGGGCCGCGCCGAAGGTTCCGACGCCGGGGTCGCAGGCATCCGTGCGCACATGGACGTAATCGCCTCGTGCGGCAAGAAGATCGGCGTTGTCGATCACCTTGATGGCAAAGTGATCAAGCTCACGAAAGACAGCTTTGGTGACGGCCAGCACCACTACGTCCCCACTTCGATGGTCGACCACGTGGACCGGCACGTCCACCTGAACAAGAATTCGGAAGAGGCCGCGCAGTGGTGTTCCACGGACGCCTCGACCTGCGGGCTCGTAGGATAGTATCCTCCGACTCATAACCGCAACGCCCCCGGCGACCGCATCGCCGGGGGCGTTGCGGTTTTGCGGTTGCTTCCGCGACCGAGAAAAATGTGGACGCGCCGCCCAGCGTACCGGAGTACTTAGCGAACCCGGTACGGAGCGAGCATGAACCGCATTCCAATTTCTTCCCATCGCCCCATCGCCCCCGCCGGCCCGGCTGGCTTCGTGGCCTTCGCCCGATCGGAACGGTCGAGATCCATTCCGGACACCTCTATCCTCCAGCGCCCCCATTCCAATGGAGGGTTCCTGTGGGAGGCGACCGAATACACCGTCGATCCGACAAAAGCTCCCAAGTGGATGGACCTCAATTTCGCTTGTAAAAGTAAGCCGGGAGACGCGAACGGGTACGGAGTGTATGAGTTAGCGAACGACACCCTCCGCATCTCGTACCGGGTGTCCGCACCGCGGTCGCTACGAACACTCGAGTTCAAAGTCGGGGTTGAGGAAGCGCTAGCCGGGGGCGATGCGGCAAAGCTCGACAGCCGTCCGCCCGCCTGCTCGCTCCTTGAGCTCAAACGAGCGAAATCGCCCTAATGGCAGCCCAATCGTCAACATCAGGCACCAATCCGGGCGCCACATCTGGTGGAACCCGGATTACTTCCTCGTGTGCAGTTTCAGGAACTCCACGATCCGCTCGGGCGCACCCGCGGGCACGTTGTGCGCGCCGGGGTGAATGAACGTCACCACCGGCGGACCGTTCGCCGAGGTGTACTGCGTGCAATATTTACCGGCCTCTTTGCCCTTCTCGTCGCACTTGTTGAGCTTTCGGAGTTGGTCCATCGTCTTTTCCTGCGTCGCGAACGGCACGATCTTGTCCTTCTCGCCCGCGACGTGCAGCACCGGTAGCGGCTTCATGTTCATCGCGTCCCTCGGATTGATCGCACCCGCAACCGGTGCGGCGGCGGCCAACTTGTCGTGCCGCGCCGCACACAGCACGTAGGTGAAGAAGCCGCCGTTCGAGTGCCCCGTCGAGTACACACGTTTGTCGTCTATGCTCTCCTCCGCCACCAGTGACTTCAGCATGGCATCGAAGAACTCCAGGTCGCGGTCTTTTTGATCACCGACGAACTTCTGCCAACCCGGCAACCGGCCCATCGGATCGAGCACCGGTACAGCGGTGGGTAGCCCCTGCGGGTAGACACACACCGCCTCGGGCCAGTGTTTATGAATGGCGAACGACCGGGCCGAAAGTTCAGACTTACCACCGTGCCCGTGGAACACGAACACCAACGGCCGCTTCGCGCCGCTGCTCGCGGGCACGTAGACCAGTGCCTCGCGTGTCACGTCGCCCACCTTCCACGTTCGTGATTTGAGCCGGCCGTTGTCCGCTTTGCCCTCCGGTTGGGCCGCAGACGAACCTGTAACCAACCCGACGAGGGTGAACGTCATCACAGCCGAGCGCAGAAACATGCGCGACACCTCAGAGGTAATGGCAACCGACGACACCCGAAGAACCCACGGACTCGGCGTCGGTTACATGGGGCAAACGGTTTCACCCGGCCGCGCCAGTAGGATGTACGGCAACAATCAGGAACGGCGGATGCTGACCAACGACCAGCGCGAGCGGATCGGAGCGTGGGTAACCGCAGTCGCCCCCCGCGCGGTCGCGTACGCGCGGTCGCTCGTTCGCGACCCGTCGCGCGCGGAAGACGTGGTTCAGGAGTGCTTCTACCGCCTCCTGCGCCGGGCGAACGAATACGACCTTGAGCGCGATGGCATCAAGTTGTTACTCAAAGCGATATCCAACCTGTGCATCAACCAAGCGACGCGCGAAAAGGCTTTGCTGAGTCTGGACTCCTCAACCGACCCGGACGACGGACCGGTCACCCTCTCCGACCCGGGGGCGCTCAGCCCCGAACGGATCGCCCAGCACCGCGAGCTTCAGAACGCCGTTCGGGACGGGCTCCAGACGCTTCCGCCGCTCCAGCGGGCCGCCGTCGAGTTGCGGGCGCTGGGGATGTCGAAGGACGAGATCGCCGACGCACTGGGCGTGTCCGCGACCAACGCCGGTGTGCTCGTGTACCGCGGGCGCCAGTTGTTGGCCCGCGCGCTCGAACCGCACCTCAGAGGTGAGGTGCCGCAGAAAAACGTGTAACTCAACCTGGTAGAGTGGGTTGTTACGCTCAACCGCCACTGACGGAGCGCACAACTTACCGAGAAGCGATCATGCCCCCTCCCGGCTCGTTTCCTGAACCCGAACCCGGAATCGACGCCAGCGTGCGCGCGCAACTCGATGCCGAAGCCGCTCGTTCCGATGGTCGGAGCATGGCTGAAAGCGTTCTCGCCCGCCTCGACGCCGGCGCCGAACCGCGCCAGCGACGTCGGCCGGGTTGGAAATCGGCTGCGGGGCTGATCGCGATCGGGGCGATGGCCGCGGCGGTTGTAGTCGCAGTGTTCGCCCCATACGGACCGCGCGAGGTTGCGGCGGCCCCCACGCCAGAGGCAGCGATTCGGGACGCCCGGGTCGCCTACACGCGAAGCGCTACCCGCTGCTACCGGGTGACGATTGACGCCCGAGGCCGGGAAGTTTTTCCGCTGCTCGCGCAGGAGGCGGAGCGCACGCTCTGCACCCGCGGAGATCGGTTCGTGGTCGAGCCCGGGTTCGGCGGAAAGGGCGCCTGGGGGAGCGACGGGGCCGGCCGCGTGTGGGTCGCACCGACCCTTGACGGCGCGGCGGCGTTCACCGAGGTTGAACTGCCACAGGGGCTCCGGAACGTGGTGAAAATTCATGAGCTTGAGCCCGACACGCTCCTCGACGAGGTGCTCGCATCGTTCGAGATGGACTGGTCCGAACCGCCCACGGCCAGCACCCAAACCTACTCCGTCGAGGCCACCCGTCGCGGTGAAGTATCTCCGCTCCAACTCGCGTCGGCTCGACTCGTGATCGACAAAATCACCAAGACCGTGCGGTCGCTCGAACTGAAACGTCGCGGCCTTGCGAACGGATACGCAACGCTCACGTTCGCGCTGACCGGAGCTGTTGAGAGGGACGACGCGGCGTTCACTCCGGAGGGTCACATCCGACGCGGTGCTCCGGTTTACGGCCGGAGTAAACCGCTCCTCCGCCACCGGCTCTTGCGCCAACACCTCGGCGACACCCTGCTCGGGGGGTGAGTTGCTGCGGCTATGAACCATGTCACACACCAGAGGCCGCCGTTATCGGTTGCGCCGCTTCATCATCGCGAGCCACGCGCCGAGCGCCGCGAACCCGCCCATGAACACCTCGCGCTGCTCGACTATTCGCACCCAGTCGATCTCGATCGGCGCTTTCACTTCTGGGGCTGCCTTTGGTGTCGCCAGTTCGGTCAACTTCGCTTTCAGCTCCACCGTCCACTTACGGTCAGGCGTGCCGGCAAAAGGACCACCTTTGCGAAGCACCGCGCCGCCGAGCGAAACCGGTGCGAATGCACTGCCGCGGCCGGCATACGCGGTGACTTCAGGGTCGAGCCGACCATCGCCGTTCGCAACGCGCTCAACGCCCCGGCGGGTGCGGAAGATCAAAACGTAGTCCGGTGTCTCACGCGCGCCGGTTGGCGGAGCGTCTCGCAGCACAACAAACTCGGGTTCTCCCCACCCACTTTCACTCTTCACAAATAGTAACCCCCGGAGAGTTGCGCCGTGCGCGGCCGGTACGAGAGCAACCGCCCGCGCATCGGCTAATGGCACCGACGGCGGAATTGAATCGAGGATGTCCGCAGCGCCCAGAATGGTCTGTGCGGACGCGGGCGTGAGTGACAAGGCGGTGACAATAACGCACAGTGAGTAGCGGACCATGACAACCTCCGTGTCGTGGGTCGCTCTGAGAGTTGCACTTGTCGGGCCGAAAGCTGTGCCAGTTCATGCGGTCTTGAGGCGCCCGTGTGGGAGTTTGGGTAAGGCGTAACACCTACAAAAACAACTTGACCGGACCGGTGGGGGCGTCCACCGGTCCGGTCACGTTAGGCTGTTACGATTAAGGGCGCGACGGCACAGGCGGCGCCGCCGGGGTCGGGATTGGAGTCGGAGCCGAGGACGGCGGCGTCGGAACCGGTGGCATCAGAACCGGCGCGCCCGGCTGGGCCGCAGGCACGGGCTTTTCGGTGCTCATCTCGACCAACTTCGCCTTCAAGCTATCGGCCAGTTTCAGCTCCGCCTCGCGCCCGGGCTGCCGGAACTGCATGTTGTTCCGGCGGTTGGCATGAATGGTGGTGCCGTCCAGCGACACACCGGCGAACAGCCCGCGGCTCCGCGAGTACGATACGATCTCGGCTTCGAGTTTGGCATCGGTAGCTGCTGCCGCCATCCGCCCGACGGGACCGGCCGCCACGGAAGCGTCGGCGCCAAGGGTCAGCTTCCCCTTGCCTTCAAGCAACCGGTCGAGAGTCTTGCGGTTGCGGAACACCAGCACAACGTCGGTGGACTCGACACCGGCCTGGAAACCCACGCTCGCACCACCGAGGTCAACGAACACGGGATCGGACCAGTTCCCGTCTTTCTCCTTCACGAGCACAACGCCGTGACCGCCACGCCCACCGACCACGAATCCGGCCTTAATCACACGGGGCACGATCACCACGCCATGTGCGTCTGCCAGCAACTTTGCCGGAATGCCTTTGAGAGGGATGCTATTCAGGTCGGCGAGCACCTCTTCGGCGTGTTCGAGGGTCTTAGCATTGCTCGGCGGTAGAGCCGCGACAGGAGCGACACACACAGCGACCGCACCGGCCGCAATTAGGAACCGCATCATTGTTTCATCTCCTTCACCGGATCCAAACTTCCGACTGGGAAACCCTGATGCAATCACGGCGCCGCGAGGCGCAATTTGTTTCTCGGATTACACTTCGCGATCGAAACATGCGCCAAATGTAGGGAATGCGTCGGTCACACAAGGTAGGCCGGCAGCAATGGGCGGCCCGGCACATGTCATGGCTCACAGCACCGGGATCAAGCCGTGCAGTTCGTCCGCTGTTGGCTCAGTGCTGGATGCCTCAATGTGAATAAGGGGCAGCAGTTCTTCCACTGCCTGCCGCACGCGCGGCGACGGATCGTCTGCCGCGGCGTGAACGACGGCGGCAGCTCTGGTGTTTGCGGGATTGCTCCCCAATACGGCACCGGCCGCTACCATCCGCACCCGCACGTTCGGGTCGTCCAAAAGGTCCAGCATCAGATCGGAAACTTCGGCCACCTCGGCCAGCCGGAGGGCGAGCGCGGCGTTCAATCGCAGCCCGTCGTTCGGGTCGCTCAGGCACTCGCGGAGCGGCAGAACCGCACCGGGCGGGAGAGCGGCCAATCGGGCGAGGGCGTGCGCCGCGTTCGCACGGACCTGGGTTTCAGGGTCGTGAAGCGCCTCGACCAGTGCCGAACCGGCCGACTCGGGAACTTCAGCCGCCCGCATCCACCCGGCGGAAGCGACGAGCCGCACCGGCGCCTCCGGATCGGACATGCCAGACGTAAACGCCTCGGCCCCTTCCGGAGGCTGGATCATCGCGAGTGCGCGCATCGCTTGCTCACGCACCCCGGCCTCACCGGTCCGCGCAGCGCGGAGCAGCGCCGCTCCGGCATTCACGGCCGCCGCGCCGAGCCGTGCGAGCGCCTGGGACGCGGCGGCCTGCACCCAGTCGCTATCGTCCGCGGTCAGCGCCTCGCACAGCCCGTCAACGACCGGATCAGTCGCCTGCACCCACTTTGAGAGCGTTTCGCACACCTGCACCTTAACCTGATCGTTCGGGTCGCGCAATAGGGGCAGTAAGTCGGCCAGCAGGTCTTCCGGCGGCCGGTCCCACGCCGCCGCCGCGGCCGCGGCTCCGGTTCGCACCACCGGATCGGTGTCCTTGAACGCCTCCCGCACGAGTCGCGCGGTCCCAATCGTCGGCGAACCCAACGTGCCCAGCCCGCGCACGGCCCGGGCGCGGACCGCACCGTCCTCATCTGTGGCCGCTTTTTCCAGCGCGGCCCGCGCCATCCCCGCGGACGACCCGAGTTTGCCCAGCGCCTCCGCCGCGTTCGCACGGACCTGCGGGTTGACGTGTCCCAGCGCGCGAATCAGGCCCGGAACCACGCCCTGTCCGACGCCCATCTCGCCCAGCGCTTCGGCGGCCAGCGCGCTGACCCAACTGTCGCGGTCGCGTAGCGCTTTCACCAGATGAGGGACCGCGACCTCTGCCGCCTCCGCGCCGAGCTTGCCGAGCGCCTCCGCCGCCTTCGCGCGGACCATGTCGTTGCCGTCCGCAAGGGCCTCGATCAGCGGCGGTGCTGCATGTTCGGCCGGCGCGTCCACAGCCCCCAGCGCTTCTGCCGCCTGCGCGCGGATTGTGGTGTCCGGGCTGGAAAGCCCGGTTGCGAGTTGGGTGGTTGCGCCGTCGTCCAGCGGACCAACCGCCCGCACCGCTTCCGCCGCCGCCTCGCGAACGGATTCCTCGCGATCCTGAAGCAGTTCGATCAGCCGGGGTACGACCGGCGCGGCCCGCCGGCCGAGCGCCTTCAGCCCCCGCGCGACGGCGGCGCGCACCGGACCGGCCGGATCATCGAGCGCCGGCGCGAGCAGTTCCGGAGCGGCCCCCACCGCCCCGAGTGCTTCGGCGGCGCGGCATCGAACCGTCTCGTCTGTGTCTGTCAGGAGCGCGGCCAGTTCTTTCGCCACGTGCCCCGCGGGCGCCCCGGCACGTCCGAGCGCCGCCGCGGCCGCGCCGCGAACGGCCGCCAGTTCGTCGCCGAGGGCGCGGCGCAGGTTCTCGACCGCGAACCCGGTCGGGTCCAGTTCCCGGCCGGTCTCCTGAGCGCGGTTCAAGAACGGCCAGCGGGTGTTCGCGCGGCGTGGGCGCCGCACCCGGCGCACGCGCTCCGCCTTCACCCCCCCTTCAGCGATCGAACCCAGCGCCTCGGCCGCACTCAGCCGTGCCATACCGCTCGGATCGCCGAGCAGCCCCGCCACGTCGGCAACGGCGTCGCGAGCGTGCAGGTGGCCGAGCGCCGCCGCCGCCACCGCACGAACGTGCTCATGAGGGTCGGACAGGTGCCGAACGAGCATCGGGACGGTTGAAGGGCCGATCGCGGCCAGCACGAGTGGCAACTGGTCGCGCTGCTCTTTCGTCAACGCCGTCAGCCCGCGCAGGGAGACCAGAACCGGTCCGATCGCCGCGGCCCCGAACTGCGGGAGCGCGTTCCGGGCGCGGTCGTGGATCGGCTCGTGCGGGCTCCAGAAATCGGCGATGGTTTCGGACATGAGCCGCCCCTGCCGCACCGAGGCGAACACCTGTTGCAACAAGATCAGCGTGAAGAACGACTTGAACGCGGCGAGCAGCAGCGAGGTCGGCGGAGCGGCGCTCCGCACGAACGCGGTGTGGACGAGCTGCTTCGAGTCGGCCAGGTTGAGTACGTCCACCAGCCGGACGAGGTTGATGATTGCGTAGGTGAAAAAGTCCACGAAGCCGGGGTGCGTGTCCCCTTCGATTACGTACCAGTTCCGGCCGACGGTCTCGTATGTCCCCTGGTTCAGTAGCACGAACCCGCCGATCACCCCGGCCGCAGCGACGCCCATCAGCGGCACGCCGACCCGGTGCCCGTATCGGGCCACGTTGGACGCAAGCTCCTGCCCTTTGGTCGGGTTATGAACGGCCTTACGCCCACGCTCGATCTCGTATCGCTCGACGTCGATGAACATGTACGCGAGGCATGTCGCCACACCCATCGCGAGGAGCGCACCGGCGCACAGCAGCGTCACGACCGGAGCCGTCGTGGCGGTCACCCCTCCACCAACAATCAGCGTCAGCGTGACGGCAAGGTACACGCCCCAGGACGCCCACGAGAGCCACCGCTCCCACACGCGGAACCCGTGGGCCACGGCCCACCGCGTGACGCGCCCGAACCGGTCGAGGACCCAGCCGATGAGGCCGATCTGGAACAACCCGCCGGCGACGAGAGCGAGCAGAAGAAGTGTGGCGAGTATCGAGTACGAAGAGAGCGTCTGATCGAGTTTGACGAGCCAATGCGGGTCCATGAGTGCTCCGGTTCGGGCGGCGCAGCGGCGCCGTCTGGCGCCGCGCGAACGGCAGCGAAGTCAACGCGGGGCAGAACACATCAGCCGCGATAACCGAAGCGGCAGGAAGCAAACCACAGGCCAAAAGGGTGGCCCTCATCGGCTGGTGCCGCCGAGCCGTTCAGAAGATCACCGGGGTGCGATCTCCTGTTGCGTCATGCAGTGGAGCGTCCCGAACCCCCACACCAGGTCCACACAACTGATCCCGACCACCTCGCGGTCGGCGAACGCCTCCGCCAGGATGCCGAGCGCGAGTCGGTCCGCCGGGTCGTTAAAGGTGGGCACGATTACCGTCCCGTTCGCGATGTAGAAGTTCGCGTAGCTCGCGGGCAGCCGGGTGCCCTCAAAGATCAGCGGTCGGGGCATCGGCAGCGGGATCACCTCCAGTTTCGTCCCGTGAACGTCGGTCATGCCGCCGAGTCGCTCCAGGTTCTCCTGAAGCGGCTTGTAGTTCTCGTCGCTCGGATCGTTCTCCACCACCGTAACAACGGTACGAGAACCCACGAACCGCGCCAGATCGTCGACGTGGCCGTGCGTGTCGTCGCCCGCGATCCCGCGGTCCAGCCAGAGCACCTTCTGAACGCCCAGGTACTCCGCGAACACCGCCTCGTAATCCGCCCGACTGAACGGCGGGTTGCGCTCCTGCGTTTTGCTCAGGAGGCACTCTTCCGTCGTGAGCAGCAGGCCCGCGCCGTTCACGTCAATGCTCCCGCCTTCCAAAACGACGCGGTGGCCGTTACGAACCGGCTGCACCGACTTCACGCCCAGCGACTCGGCCACGAACGCCGGTAGGCTGTCGTCCTGGAGCCAGTCCGGGTACTTCGCCCAGGCGTTGAAGTGCCAGTCGAGCGCCACCCGCTCGCCGGCCGCGTCCCGCACGAAGATCGGGCCGGAGTCGCGGACCCACGAGCGGTCGGTCGGCTTCTCCCACAGCCTCACACGGCTGATGTCAGCCCCAGCGCGCGTGAGCGCGTCGGTCGCGGCGGCTTGGCGAACGTCATCGGGAACAACCAGGTTAACGGTCTCGTGCCGCGTGAGCGCCCGAACGATCTCCGCGTACACCCAGGGGATCGGTTCCATTTTCCCGGGCCAGTCGGAGCCGCGGTGCGGCCACGCCAGCCATGTGGACGCGTGCGGCTCCCACTCCGCCGGCATCCGGTACGGCGCGATTTCTTGCGATTTGGTCATTTTTGTAGGCCGTTCCTGAGCTACCATTTCAGGCGAGGGGGGAATATCGCGGGGGCGCTTTTAACCTCACGCGAATCTTCATTGGACTCGCCCAATCTCACGAGAGAATTTCGTAAAACACCGTTGCGGGAAACCAACAGTGATCGTTACATTCCCGACGTCGCCCAAACGGACACCCGGCCCAATTGCCGGGAGTTGCACGGAGGCAACCCGCGTGACCTCACACCCGGGGCTCATTCTACTCGTCGAAGACGATGCCGACCTGCGTGCCGCGTTCGAGTTCACACTGCGGCGCCGCGGTTACAAGGTGGTCAGCACCGGCTGCGGGCTGCGGGCGGTTGAACTGGCCGCCGAGTACCAACCCGCTTTGGCGGTCGTTGACCTCTTGCTACCCGGACAGAGCGGATTTCAGGTCTCCCATGCCCTCCGCGAGCGGTTCGGTGACGCGGTCCGTGTACTCATGATGTCGGGCTACAGTTCCTCGCACCACCGCGATTACGCTGCCGCATCGGGAGCCGAAGCGTTCCTCGCCAAACCGTTCTCGGAAGCCGCACTGATCGACGCCGTCGAAGCCCTGTACCCGGCGCCCGCCAAATCGCAAGAGCTTGGCGGATCGCGCCGCCGGGTGAAGATCGGCGCTTAAGGACGTCCACTCGCTGCAAGTCGTAAAGTCACAAATTCAATAAGGGAAAACCCTTGTGACTTTATGACTTGCGGACCTGACGACTTCGTCCCCGTAGTCCTGAACGATCGGCCCCAACGAACCATCCAAGTTGCGGCCGGCGGATCTGTGAGCGAGCCCTGTCGTTATTCCTCGCTGTTCTCCATGTGGTCGTTCCGGAAATCACGTCCCACCATCGCTGTGGGAATGACCAAATTCATTCTCAACTGGAACGCGAAGGTATTCCTGTAAACCACATTTGCCGCAACAAAAACCGCCACAACATTTTACATCCAGAATCCACAGAGTTACTGGAGATGGTTCCCGTAAGCGTTTGTAGCCAAATGCATGGTCAAAGAACGTGATTCGTGGGTAGCAACCACCCAGCGAATTGCCAGTGCGCGGACCAGTCGAGCGGTAGTGGAGAGCCAGTCAACCGCCGTCAGATCCCCCCGCACCAACGTCGTCGAGTGCGACTGGTCCGGCCGCTGTAACCCCCGTTACAGTTCCGAACACCTGGCCCAGTTCCGGCCCGGGTTCATGTCGGTCGGAACACGGCGGCCCTGGCGACCTGTCAATCGCTTGTCAATCGGCCCGCGACAAACGGGCCGGGTTGCGCGTTGACAGTGCCCCACCAGGGTGGTACGTTGGCACTCATCCTTTATTATTGCCCGTCCGCGTTTTATGTACCACTAGTCATGCCTCCTTCGGACCCGCCCGGCGGAAACCGGGAACGCGAAATTCTCGACGAGTGCCAGGACACCATCGGCTACCGCTTTGAGCGAGTGGAACTGCTCCGCTCGGCACTCACGCACACGTCCAGCGCGAACACCCGGGCCGCATCCAACGAGCGGCTCGAGTTTTTGGGCGACAGCGTGCTCGGTCTGGTCACCTGCGAGCAACTGTACCGGCGGTTCCCGGACTACCAGGAAGGCGACCTCACCAAGGTGAAGTCCGCCGTTGTGAGCCGCAAGACCTGCGCACGGTTCAGTCAGGAAATCCGGCTCGGCGACTTCCTGTTCCTGGGCCGCGGGGTGAACTCGAACGGCGAGATGCCGCTCAACATCCTCGCCAACGCATTCGAGTCCCTGGTCGCGGCGATTTTCCTCGACGGCGGATGGGACGCGGCACGCGACTTCGTGCTGGACTTTATCGAGCCCGAAGTCAACCGCGTGGCCCGCGAGGCCATCTCCGCCAACGCGAAATCCCAGCTCCAGACCGTGACCCAGCGGGAGTACGGTGACACGCCGCGTTACTTCCTTCTGGACGAGCAAGGTCCGGACAACAACAAGTGCTTCAAGGTCGCGGCTCAGGTCCACGACGAGCGGTTCCCGGCGGCCTGGGGCCACACCAAGAAGGAAGCCGAGCTGAAGGCCGCGATGAACGCCCTCGCCCACATCCACGGCGAGCCGCTTCCGTACGCGTGCGACTGAGCCCCTACCCATGCCGATGTCACCGTACCCCGTGCTGTGTTACACGCCGGGGTGTCACTCGCCCGCGCTCTACAAAATCGCGGCGAAGTGGAGCGACGGCACCACCGCCGAACTCAAAACGTACGGCCTCGCCTGCGCCGCGTGCGTTCCGACGCTTCTGGACCTCGCGCGTGAGAAACGCGCGGCGTGCCGGCTTGCGGTCGGCGAAACACTCGAACGGCCCGGCGTATACGACCTCACCCGGGGCGAACGGGACCGCGTACTCGCGCGGCGCCCGGACCTCGAACCCCCGCTCGGTGCCCAGTAGCACTCATGTCGGCGCACCCCGAATTCGTCATCGTCGGCCAGGGGTTGGCCGGAACAGCACTCGCGTGGCAGCTCCTCCGCCGCGGCCGGAAGGTTCTCGTCGTGGACCGCGAGAGCGGGGGGTGTTCTCGACTTGCGGCGGGCCTTATCACGCCGATCACCGGAAAACGTGTCGCGAAAAGCTGGCGGTGGAACGAGTTACGCCCCGCGGCGGAAACGTTCTACCGCGAAATCGAGACCCGGACCAGGACCACGTTCTTTCACCCGCGGGAAGCGATCCGGCTCTTCGCCACCGCGAACGAACGGTCGCGTTATTCCGGTCCCGGCGGCGAAGTTGCCGTCCGTGATGACTGGTTCAACGCCGCGTTCGGCGGTTTCGTGATGCCCGAGGCCGCCCGGCTCGACGTGCCCTGTTACCTAGAAGCGTCACGCGCGCACTTCCGCGCCGTCGGCGCGTTCCGCACCGCAGACCTTGACCCGAAACAGATCGAGCCCAACACTGCCGCCGTTCGCATCCCTCAACTGGATGTCGAAGCCCAAACGCTGGTGTTCTGCCGCGGGTTCGCTCCGGACGGCGATCCGTGGTTCGGCGCGATCCCGTTCCGCGCCGCGAAGGGCGAGTTCCTGACCGTTCGGGTGCCCGGACTGGCCGAGGAGCGTGTGACGCACCGTGGCGTGTGGCTCGCGCCGCTCGGCGATGAGGTGTTTCGGGTTGGAGCGACGTACTCCTGGCACCAACTCGACGGTGCTCCTACCGCGGCAGGCCGAACCGAACTCGAAGGGCGGCTCCGCGAGTTGCTCAAGCTGCCGTTTGAGGTGATCGAACACCGCGCTGCGGTGCGACCGATCATCGGCGGGAGTGTGCCGGTTCTGGGCCGGCACCCGGATTGCCCGCGGGTCGCGTTCTTCAACGGGCTCGGGTCGAAGGGCTCGCTGCTGTCGCCGTTCTTCGCGAACCAGTTCGCCGCGCACCTGTGTGACGGGGGCGAAATCGATCCCGAAGTTGATGTGCGGACGTTCCTGAACCGCGTCTCCAGCCGTCACAACCCGGAGTGATCGACGAATCAAACTCCTCGACCTTGTTGATCGCCGGGGAGCCGTCCGGCGAGCGCGAGCGCCACGCCCGCGGCGCCGACCGTCACGATGCTCAACCCGAGGCTCACGAAGTGCCACGACACGAACGCGGCCTTCGCTGCGGCGGCGATGGTGGCGTCTGGGTTAAATCGTTCGAGCCGGAGCCGGGCCACCTCGTTCGAGATCGGCCACCCGGCGATCACAGTCGCCGTCGCGAAGGCGATCACGAACACCCGGACCCGGTGAACCCCTCCGAGTCGGAACCAACTCAATGCCGTCAGCAGAGCGATCGCGGCGCACACCGCCTGCATCGCGAAATACCGCGGGAACACCGGTCCGACCGCCGACCCCGCCAGCGCGCTCGCGAGCGCGTCCTTATCCTTTTGCTCCGCGTCCGCCGGGATGATCGTGCGATAGGCGGTGCGGTCCGAAGGACCGGCGTTCACGACCTCTTTGAACGAATCGAAAATGGCTGTCGCGGCGCCGAAGTTGAAGAACGCCGCGCCGCCGAACCACAACCCCAGCACCAAAACGTGTAGCCCCCGCAGAACCGGCTGCCGCATCGGGAAATCTCCAATGGCGTTCTCGGACCCGGCCAGGAGCCGCTTCGCGTTCGCCCGGTGCTTCACGAACACCATCGCCGTTCCAGCGATCAGGTACAGCGTCACCGGGAACACAGGTTCCGTAAACGGCGCCCGCGACGCCACGAGGTGCGCGAGTACCAGCACGGCACCTGCGGCGAGCGACGCCAGAGACACGAACCGCGACGCAAACAGCACCACCACCCAGGTTGTTATCGCGAGTGTGGCCGCCAGCGGCACCAACACGAACACCGTACCGGCCCCGGTCGCGACCCCCTTCCCGCCGCGGAACCCGAGGTACACCGGGAACACGTGCCCGAGGAACGCCAGCGCCGCCGCGCCCACCCGGACCACGTCCGGCCCGCCGATCGCGTCCGAAGCCCCCGGCACGAGCGCGTCGGCGAGCCGAGCCGCCACCGCCACCGGCGCCGCGCCTTTCAAGAGGTCCAACACGAACACGATCGCGCCGTACTTGCGCCCGAGAACGCGGCCGGCGTTGGTGGCGCCGATGTTGCCGCTTCCGGTCTGGAACAGGTTCACGCCCCGAAACCGGCCCACGAGGTAGCCGAACGGAAGCGCCCCGACGAGATATGCGACGATGAGCGGGACGAGAGCGGCGGCGAGAGGAGGCATAGTTTTGCGTCTTGAGGGCAG
>NZ_JAXBLV010000024.1:0-165491 GCF_034097035.1 Gemmata algarum | reverse complement strand
TCTCGGCAGGAGGTCACACCACCTGCCACTTCGCCGTCTGACCGGCTTGTTGAGCACCGTCCGCTACTCTCGCAAGCAACTTCCGGCACCCGATTGGTCCGGCCGCCCTGTCGAGCGACCCGAACCACTTAGCACTCTTTCGCTCGCAACTCGTTACCCGCGTTGCGTTTGCGTCACACGGATCATCTTAGCTCGCGAGGCCCGTTCGTCAACCACCACCGCAAAAGAAATTATCAGACCTTCGCGTCAGCCATACCTTCCCCGCGGCTATCGGGCCATGAGCACGGCACCTTCGCATTTGCGGGGAAGATTGAGGTATAGGAACCCAGCAATATGACGACCAGCCCCAATACCCGTCCATTACGCTAACGGAGTGCAAATGAACGGGGCCGCGACCGGCCGCTCGTCGTCCGTCACATCCCTCGATGTGCTCTTATCGTGCTTCGCCCATATCACTAAAGAATGGCACTGCAAATAGTTAGCTCACAACTGCCTCCGACTGAGAGTACTCTAGATCCGATCGAGCGAGTCGATCCAGTTCAGGAAATCGGTGAACGTGCGCTGATCGTAGTACTCCTTGCCTGACTCCTTCATCTCGCGAAAAATCACGGGGAACCGCTTCTCTTCGGCCAGCAATTTTTGGCTAGCCTGAATGTCCTTCAGCAGTGGATCCTTATCACCAGCGGTTATGAAAAACGACAGCGGCTGGTTGGGGATGTTGTCCTTGGGCGGGTTGCCGAGCGCGGCACCAACCGGGGCGACACCGCGGAAAACGTCGCGGGCATTGAACCCGACGTAGAACGCCATTTCCCCGCCGTTTCCCAGCCCGTGAGCGACCACGCGAGTCTTGTCGATCGTGT
This sequence comes from Gemmata algarum, assembly GCF_034097035.1. NCBI lineage: Bacteria > Pseudomonadati > Planctomycetota > Planctomycetia > Gemmatales > Gemmataceae > Gemmata > Gemmata algarum. Next base: position 164,631 of record NZ_JAXBLV010000024.1, on the reverse strand, counting down.
ACTGCACCATTACGGCTTTGATGTCGTTCACGACGAGTTCTGTCTCGCCCGGGCGCCAGCCGGCCTCGGCACCGGCTTTCGGCCCCATCACGATCAAGTGATTGTCCCCGGCAACGTCGCGGAACGTCTTGGCCATCTTCTCGCCGTCCTTGCCACCTTGCCCGGCGGGGTGGAACCATACGACCAACCCGTGCGACACGTTTGCGTCGTAGTTGTCCGGCACGTACAGCCAGTACTCGCGTCCCAAGGCTTGGTCGTTGCGGGTCAGGAAGCCGGTTTCGACCTTCGGCTTGTCCTTCTTCAGGTCGTCCTTCTTCTCGTCTTGGGTTTCCGCCCGCACATCGGCGAACGGTCCCTTTCCAAACGGATCCTTTTTGGGGAACGGATCCTTCGGGTTCTCCTTCGGCTTCGGCTGCCCTTCGAGGGCTTTCCCCGCGCTGGAGGGCAGCGGCAATTTCTCAGGCACCTCGTTCGGAGCCGGGGTGAGCGTGGTGGTGAGCGTTTCGACCTTCCCGCCGTCCTTGCGCTTCACCTCGACCTTTACCTCGGTGCCGGGTGTGAGGCGCTGCGCGGCCTGCATGAGCGTTTGGCGGTTCTGAACCGGTACCGGTGTACCGGGGCCGAACTTCATGATCCGGTCGCCGGCCTTAATGCCCGCCGTGTCCGCGGGGCTCTTGGGGTACACGAAGCGGACCTCAACCCCCGGACCCGGGTCGTCTCGCATCGGCAGCACGCCGAAGTACGCGCTCACGAACGCGGCACTCGTACCGAGCAGCTTAACGCCTTTAAATTCAACCTCCTTACCGCCGCGCGAGACCTTCAGAGAAATCACGTCGTCTTCGTAAAGCGGCCCCATGACGTGCTGGAGCGAGGAGTACGTCGGCACCTTCGTCCCGTTGATCTCGGTGATGGTGTCACCGGCCTTGATCCCGGCGCGAGCGGCGGCAGAATCGGGCTGAACGGACCCGACGACCGGCGGGATGTACATTCCGGTACCCTGCTGCGTGATCCCGAGGAGCCCGCGGCGCAGAATGACCGGCTTCTCACCGGTGCCTTGTTGCAGTTTGGGCAGAACCTTGAGCACGTCTTCCAGCGGCACGGCGAAACCGATGCCGCCGTCGTACACGTCCACGCCGGCGGTCTCGCCTTCGGCCCGGCTCGACGCGGGAACGATCACGCCGTACACCCGCCCGTCAACGCTCACGAGCGGGCCGCCGTAGTTGACCGGCGAGGTCTTGGCGTCGGTCTGAATCGCCTTGCCCCATATTCGGTTCGTCGCGCTGACGATACCGACGCTCATCGCGGGCAAGTTCTCCACGTTCGTGTCGAGCGCGCGACCGAGCGCCAGCGCCCACTGGCCGATCTCCACGTCCGCCTTCGGCAGCGGTTGAGCCGGCGTCAGTCCCGTGGGGGCTTTGGTCTTGTCCGCCGGCGCAAGGAGCGTGAGCATCCGGGTTTCGTCCCGGCCGATCACGTGATACACGAACCGGCGGTCCTTCCCCGGGATCGCGACCTCGCAGGCGGTGACCTGCTTGGCGTCCGCGAGGTTGTTGCCCACGAAGTTGAAGCTACTGGTGATGACGTGCCCTTGTGGGGACACGATCAGCCCGGTAGTCGGGCCGGTGCCCTTGCGCATCCCCGGCGCCGGGGGGCCGCCGGGCGGCCCCTTCTTCGGCTGCTCCTTGAAGAAGTCGGTGCCCCCGGACATGGTGACCTGGACGACGGCCGGCGCGACCTTCGTCACGGCCGCCTTCATGGCCTTCTCGGTCGCCTCGTTAACGTCGGCCGCGGGTTGCGCGACGGCCGCCGTCGCGGCCAGGGCGAGTGCCGCCAGCGCCACCCATAGGCGCGCGCGGTCAAGGGCCAGATGCGTCATCGGTATTCTTCCGTGTGTCTTCCAGTTGCGGTTCGCGTCCGGGCCGGGTCGGTTCACTTCTTGCCGACCGGCGGAGGCGCCGGGGTGGTCGGGGGCTTCGGCTTGGCCGGGTGCTGCCCGAGCGTCATTTCGATCGTCTGGAGCGCCTCCCCGCGGCGCACCTCGAGCCGCACCACGGTACCGGCGCGGGTGTTCTTGCGCATGAAGTCGCCGAACGCCTTGATGCTGACGACCGGTTCGCCGTCGATAAAGCTGACGAGGTCGTCGGGCCGCAACCCGGCCTTGTCCGCCGGCGACCCGGGCACCACGTCCTCGACGAACGCCGGCGTGCGCTCGAGCACGTTGGGCACGAACACGATGCCGTGGTACCCGCCCTGCCCCGCGGCGATGTCCGGCCGCTTGCGCGTCTTGTACTCGCCCTTCATCGCGGCCCGGACGAAGTCCGGGATGGTGACCGCGACGGTCTTCTCTTCCTCAACGTCCTTCCCGTCCTTGTCCTTGACCGTGACCCGGTCTCGGAACTCGACCTTCCCGGTGATCGGGATGGCGTAGTTCATCCAGGTCTCAGTGAGCGTGTTTTTGATCTCGCGGCCGATGATGCCGATCAGCTCGCCCTTGCGGGTGAGCAGCGCGCCGCCGGCAGCACCGGGGTTGTTGGTGATCGCGTCCACGACGTACACCTCGCCGGTGTACGGGAACTCGAAAATGCCGCGGCGGCCGGCCATCTTCGTGTACGCCGAGATCACGCCGCGCTGCGCGCTGAGCGACTCCTCGCGGAGCGCGATCTCGAAGGTGTTGCTCAGCGCCAGCACCCAGTCGCCCGGGGCCGCCGGGCCGCGCTTCACCGCCTCCTCGAAGTTGAAGTACTCCTTCTCGCCGAGGTTGAGCCCGTTCGGCTCGTCGATCTTCTTGCCCTCGACCTTGATCTTGAGGAGAGCGGCGTCGAGCAGCGGTTCGGTCGCGACCACCTGCGCCCGGAGCCGCTGCCCGTCGTGCATGTGGACCACGAGGTCCGACGTGTCGAGCAACTGGCTCGCGACGGTGAGGATGTGTCCCTCGCTGCTGATGACGATCCCGGTGCCGTAGTTGTTGAGCCGCTGGAACCCGCCGGCCCCGAAGATCTTCACGAGCTTCCGGTTGGCCTTGTCCACGGTCTCGGCGAACGGGTCGGACGCCCGACCGGCCGCCGGCGCCGCGAAAACCGTCACAACGGCGAGCAGTGCTGAGTATCGCGTGAGCATGGGTGATCGTTGTGCCTGTGACGAGCGAGCAAGACCGGGTATCAGTCGCGGCGTAAGCGTCTCACCCGCCCGGGGCCGGGCGGGTCGTCCGTTGTCTGCCGGCGCCGGTTACTTGAGGGTCCACTTCGCGGCCTCGAGAACCGCGTATCGTTTGTCGCTGGAACGGACCTCGATGCGCGTCGGCAGTTTCCGGCCGCCGAAGTCTTTGTAACCCGAGAAGTACAACTCGCACGGGTCGGCTTCGAGACCGTCCTTCGAGTCCTTCGCAACGTAGCACTCCAAGCCCAAGAGCGTATTGTCCTTGAGTGAGAAGTACCACTTACCGTGAACCGATCCGTGCTTGGTCAGAAGTACCGCGCAGTCGACCCGCAGTGCGGCGAGTGACTTCGGCACACTGCCGTCCACCGGGTACGGGTAAAACGGCTCGTTCCCCCCGTGCGCGAACAGCCCCTCGAACCCCTTCTCGCCAAGCGCCAGGAACCGGTGGTAGTGGTACAGCGCCATCATCAGCCCGCCGCTCCCGAGCGGCATTTTCTGCTGCGTGAGGTCGCTCTGCTTCAGCGGCTCCAAGGTGGTCTCGATGTTCAACTTGAGAGCGATCTTCGCCCCGTCCTTCGCCTCGACCACTTCGGCCCGCATCGGCCCTTCGCGGTCGGGCATTTTAAACGCGCCCTCGATCAGCAGCGAGTTCGGCACCGCCGAGAAGTCGCCGGCCTGCTTTTTGAACGCCGCCAACACCTTGTCGCGTTCGAGGGCGTTGAAGTACCAGTTGGAGTAGCCCGGTTTGGCCACGTACATACCAGCAGTGGCCGCATCTCCGCCCTTGGGAGCGGGGGCCGCGGGCCGCGGGGCCGGTTGAGGCGGCATCGGCGGCCCGCCCGGCCCCGGCGGTTGCTCCCGCTCCTTCTCCTGGTTGCCCATCAGCCGCACCAAGTACTCCTGGGTCGTGTTGTTGCGCCGGACCGTGAGCGGGACGCGCCACTCCTTGGGGTAGATGCCCAGCGCGTTCTTGTACGCGTTTACGCTGGTCATCGGGCGGCCGAACCCGAAGTCCAGCAACTGGTCGCCGTTCTCGATCCCGCGCCGTGCCGCGTCGCTCTCCTCCAGGATCTGCTTGACCACCATCGCCGGGATCTGCCCCTCGTCGCTCCCGGAGCCGACGGAGGCGCCGAGGGTGGCGTGGTCGGAGTCGATCCCCGCCCGCAGGTGCCCCATGAAGTTCTTGATCTGGTTGATCGAGATCGCGTAGCCGACCCCGGAGTTGACGCGGCCGCGCTTCTCGAACGACCCGCGTCCGTTGATACCGATCAATTCGCCGTTCATGTTGAACAGCGGGCCGCCCGAGTTGCCCGGGTTGATCGATGTCTCGATCTGGATGCAGTCCGTGTACTCCAGAAGCCCTTTCCCTTCGGGCGGCTGGTAGCGGTTCACCCCGCTCACGATGCCGTAGGTCACCGTGGGGGTGAAGTCCATCGCCAGGGAGAACGGGTTGCCCATCGCCAGCGACCAGTCGCCGGCCTTAACTTTGTCGCTGTCGGCGAGCGGGACGAACGGGAACGGCTTGCCCTTCTCCTTCGGCACGAGCTTGATGAGCGCCACGTCCCCGACCTTATCGATGCCGCACACGACGGCCTGATAGAGCACACCATCGGCGAGCCCGGCGGTGGGGAACGGCCCGGTCGGCTGGACGACGTGGAAGTTGGTGAGCGCGTACCCCTCGGGGTCGATCAGCACCCCGGACCCGCACCCACCGCCGTCGGGCATGCACACCGCCACGACCGCCGGGTGAACTTTCTTGATGGCCGCGATGCGCTGCTTCTGCGCGTCGAGGACGGACCGGTCCACCTCGACCGGCGCGGCGGGCGCGACCGACACGGACACAACCGCCCCCGCGAGGGCGGTCAGGAGCGCGGAGAGCAATCGGGTCATGTGGTGCGGCCCCGGGAAAACTATCAGGGGCGCGAGCCCCTGCCAGACAGTTGCCCCGCGTGGGGCTCAAAGCGTAAGTCGGCCGGTGCGGCGTCCGCCGCCGACCGCGTCGCGGTTACTTCTGAACACGGGCGTCCGCGAGCGTGACGTAGTTCCCGTTCAGCGGCGTGTCGGTCTCGACAATGACCCGCAACTGTTTGACGCCCTTGACGGCCAAAACCAACCCCTTCGGCTTGTCTTTTCGCTTCAGCAGTTCGGAAAAGAGCACCTGCCCGTCGCCCTCGATCGTGACCCGCGCGGCGGCGGCGGCGTCCGCCCCGTTCTCGTCGATGCCGGCCATCGCCTTGAACTGCGAGTAGTCACCGTTGAGGGTAAACGTGGCGACCGTGTCCGGCGCCAGCACCACCCCCTTCGGGAAGGTCTGGTTATCGAGCTTGATCGCCTCGTTGGCGAAGGAGCGGTCTTTGAGGTAGGCCGCGGGCTGGTTGAGGCGCTTGCCCTTTTCTTCCGGCGCGAGTTCGGGCACCTCGAGCTGCGGGTCGAGGTCCGACAGGTACGCGACGTTCCCGAGCGCGTAGTCGAACCGCACCAGCGCGGCCGTCGAGGGGTACGTTACCTTCACGCCTGCCACGGTGATCACCGTGACTCCTTCCGGCGTGAGGGCGATGTTAGCCGCGGTCAACGAGTGACCGAACACGTCGGTCACTTTGCACAGCGTCGCGGGAACCGAGGCGGGCTGCGGCTGGTGGAACACGAGCCCCGCCGACCGGGTGAGCAAAAGGTCTTCCTTCCCGCCGGCCTCCTTCTCAAAGTTCACGACCGGGCGCCCCTTCTCGTCCACACCGCCGCCGAGCACGGTACCCTGGATGAACGTGAACCCGGTCTCCTGGGCGATCACGTACAAGTCCCGTTTGCCCCGGGTGCCCAGCATCTTCTTCCAGTTGTCGCGCACCTTCTGGTCGTCGGCCTTCTTCATCGCCGAGAACACGGCCGAAACCGGGATCTCCAGTTTCGGCCGCTCGACGCCCGCCGGGGCCGGGAACTGATCGACCGTGAACGCCTTCTCTTTGAGCGCGAACTTGGCGACGCGGAAGGTCGAGCCGTCGGTCAGCTCGATTTCCGAGAAGGTGCCCGCGTCTTTCGGCAGCGGCCCCACTTTGTTCCCGAGGTCGATGACGACGACATCGCGAACGGGGATCACCGCCTTGCTGTCGCCGACCGCGAAGGTGATGTTGTCGGCCTCGACCGCAACGAGCTTACCGGTGAGCTTCTTTCCGCCCGCGGTTGTGAGGTCGTCCGCACCGGCTGGCGTGCCCGCTGTTGCGAGCCCCACGAGGCCCAACAGCAGCGCGGGGATACGGGTCGGGGTGCGCATCAAAGGTGCTCCTCGCGGGTGCGGGCTTGAACGGAAAGGGGCGGTGGGCGCCAGAAGCACCCACCGCCCTCGTATCAGGTATCAAACTGGCGCGGGGATCATACCGAATCGCATGGATTTGAGCCCTTCTGGCGCCGGCCCGGTGAGGCCGGCGCGGGAAGTCGGTCTTACTTCTTGTAGCCGTGGACCTTGTCCAGCGACTCGAAGTAGTTCTTGATCATCGGCTCGAACTTGGCGGGGAGGTCGCGGGTGATCTCCTGCACCACTTTCGCGCGCTTCTCGGCCGGCAGGCTGCCCCACTGCTCGGCGATCTTGCGCAGCTCCTGCTCGTTCACCTTGCCTTGGCCGCTGCCGCCCATGATCGTGCTGTCCGGGGCCGGCTGGTTGGGGTTCAGGTTGTTGCCGTTGCCGGGCTTGCTGCCCGGCTTGTCGCCGCCGCCCGGGCAGTTGCCGCCCTTGCACTGGCCGTCGCCCTTGGCCTTGGCCTCGAGTTCCTTGATGACCTCGTCCAGGCGGAACACGATCTTCTTTTGGATGTCCTGGGTCTTCTCGCCGCCCCGGGCGAGGTCGAGCCGACGGCCGCTGTTGTCCATCAGCCGCTCGATGTTCGACAGGTCCTTCGGGTCGCTGGCCCAGTTCTGCATGTCGAAGAACATGAGCGTGGCGAGGATCTTGTACCGGTCCGGGGCATCGGCCACGTCGTCGAGCAGTTTCACGATGGCGGAGGTCGCCTGCTCCTTGTCACCGGTCTTCATCGCGGTCGCGTGGTGGGCGACGGCCTTGAAGAAGTAGAAGCTGGCCGGATCGACCGCGACCTCCGGGTTCACGGTCTTCAGCGCGTCGATGGCCTCTTCGTACACCTTCTTGCCCGCCGCCGCTTTCGCGAACGCCAGCGAGACGTTGGCGCGGAAGAAGGGGTCCTGCTTTTCGTCCTTCAGAATCGCGGGAACCGCGGCCGGGGCCGGGGCGTCGCTCTTGCGGGCGTCGGCGAGGAGCTGTTGCACCTCGGCGTTGCCCAGCGCGAGGGAGTCGGCGGTGCGGTCGAGAACGGTACGCTTGTCGTTCTCCCAAACGGCGTTGAACGCCTTCTCGTCGAACTTGCCGGCCGCCTTGAGCCACGCCTCGGCCCGCGCCTTCGCGGCCTCGGCCGGGGTGGCCTTTAACGTGCTGAACCCGAACGTCGGCTTCGAGCTCGGCTCGGCGGCGAACGCAGGGGTCACGGTTCCGGCCAAACCCGCGGAGACCGCGGCGGCGGCGAACAGCTTGCGGATCTTCACTTCCAGGCTCCTTGAAAGCGGTAATTGGACCGGAGAACCTGCGTTCGGTGGCGGTCGCGTGCGGCTTCCTCAAAGATCGAAGCAATCCGGGTGCCGACGCGACCGATGCACCTGCAACATACCTTTTAACTCGGACGGACACAACAACTTTCGCGCCCGGCCCGACCGTCCTCATCGCGGGCTCACGACTTTACTGGTTGGCCTCGGTCGCGATCTTGTGGAGCATGTCCTGGAGCACCTTTTGCCGGGCGGCGAGCTGTTGCAGCTCCGTCTGGATCAACGGGTCCTTGGCTTGCTCGCCGGGGTCCGCCTTGCTGTGCATGACGGTCCGCTTGTTCACCTGCTCCTGAAGCGACTTGATCAGCTTCAGTTCCGCGAGGAGTTCGAGCAGCTTGTTGTTCGGCTTGTTCGCGTTCGGGTCGTTGGGTTTCGGCTCGCTCGGCTTGTTCTCCAGATCCTGCTTGGCCTTCTTGAGCGCCTCCTGCATGAGCTTGAGCTGGTCGATCACGTCCTGTTCGATCTGCTGCGTGTCCTCGCCGACGCGGGTCTCGTTGAGGCGCCGCTGGATCGCCTCCATGTCGCCCCGAACTTCTTTCAGCACGCCGGCGAACACGACCGCGCTCCCCTCCCCTTCCATCAGTTTGAGGGTGGAGTCGGCGATCACGATGATCTTGTTCTCGTTCTCGGCTTCCGTCTGACTCTTCTGGATCTCGGCCACGGCCGCCTTACCACCGAGTGCCTTCACGGTGCCGTGAATGTTCTTGGTGGCCTCGCGCACTTCGGTCTGGAGCTTAATCATCGCGGAGACACGCTGTTCCAGGTTCGAGAGCAGCTTCGCCAGCTCCTTTTCGCGGAGCTGTTTGAGGCGCGCCTCCAGGTCTTTGATGGCGGCTTCCAGCTTCTTGATGGCGTCGTCCTGGTTCTTGGTCGCGTCCTTGTTCTCGTTCTTCTTGATGTTGTTTTCAGCTTCCTGCTGGCTTGGAACGGCCTGCTCCACGTTCTCCGCGGCCGGGTCCTTCTTGCCCCCCTGCGGCGGGGGCGGGTTGCCGCCCGGTTGGGGTTGGCCGCCGCCCTTCGAACCGCCCGGGCTGGGCTGACCCATGCCGCCCATTGGCGGACTCATCCCCTCGCTGCCCATCGGCTTGCTCTCGCCGCCCTGCTGCCCCGCGGACGGCTTACTCTCGCCCTTGCCCGCGCCCTGCGGCTTGCCCTCGCCGCCCATCGGCTTGGGCTCACCACCGGCCATCGGGTTCATCGGATTCATGGGGTTGGCGGCACCCATCGGCTTGGGCTCGCCCCCCTTCGGCTCGCCGCCCATCCCGTCCTTCGGGGCCGACTTCTCACCGCCCGACATGCCGTCCATCGGCATCCCGCCCATCGGTTTGCCTTCGGCGGCGCCCTTCGGCTCCGTCGGCATCCCGCCCATCGGTTCGCCCTTGTTCTCGGACTTGTTTTCCTGGGTGTCGGGCTTGTTCTCGGCCGTGTTTTCGCCGGGCTTCGGCTCGGACTTGCTCTCCGACTTCGGGTCTTCCTTCGCGCCGGCGTTCGGTGCGCCGCGTTTGGCGTTGGGGTCCAACGCTTTGGCAACGGCGGCGGTGTCCTTCTTCAGGTCGCTCTGATCCTTGGCCAGCCGGTCCGCATCGCTCTTCGGGTTGAACGTCCGCCCCAGAATGTTCTCCTGCCGGCGCTTCAACTCGTTGATAGCCTTGATGGCGGCTTCCAGCTTCTTGATCTCGATGCGAATCCGGGCCGCGTCGTCCTGGGTTTCGAGGAGTTCGAGGATCTCGGTGAGGACATCAATGAGCTTCTTGTCTTTCCCCAGCAGCGTTTCGAAATCGCTCCCGCCAAGGTTCTTGTTGTTCAGCCCTTCGATCAGGTCCTTGAACAGCTTCTCGACGCCCTTTTCCTCGGCGATCTTCAGCGCCGCGCGAAGCGTCTTGGCGCGATCCCGGTCCTCGACGCTGTCGCTCTTCTCCCACTTCTGAGCGAGGCGCAACATCTGCTCAGCAAAGTTCTTGTAGAACTTCAGGTTCTCTTCCTGGGTCCGCTTGGTGCCGGCCCCGGTGGGGCTCGTGGGCTGGGCCGTGAGCGCGGATGTGAGAGCGAACAGGCCGACCATCGCCGCCAGCGACAGCGACAGGTACGGCAACCGGCGGATCATGGGTCGGCCTCCCTCGTGGGGTGCGGTGCTCGCGAGCGCCGCGGGGCGTCGATTCGTCTGCCATTCTGACGACCCGCCAGAGGGCCGCCAACACGCAACAGGGAAAAATCCGAGAGCGATCAGTCCAATGTTACACTTTGTTACGCACCCGACAAAATCCCCTGCTCACAACTTCAACACCAACAGCCTTCATCAATCGCAACCTCGCCCGCAAAGCAGGCAGGAACCGAGATGCCCCAAAATGCCGGTCGATTGACCGGCATCCCTTACCGGCAGAACTCAGCGACCAAATCTTTGAGCGCCATTCGGCAGTGACAATTTGCCGCCACACAGCCACGGCTTCACGCGATTGCCCCACGGTTCCCGCAGCTCTTGGGCCATCTCTGATCGTAAGATCGGTCCGGATCTACGGGTTGTACGGGTGATTCACGGGCAGCGAATGGGGAGCGAACTGTCAGCGAATGGGTAGCGAACAGACAGTCCTACCCCCCGCTTCTGTGCCCTCAGCATACCCACCAGCAGTGCCTTACCCCATCACACCCGGTATCTCAGAAGGCAGCCCGAACCGCCGACGCGACTCCGGTTTGAAGCACCCCGCCAAACCGGCAACACTTTGAGCCAACCGGTTAAGCGGGGCTCGCGGCGGAACTGGTTCGGAGAGTCACTTGCCGCCCGCCTTGAAGCTGTGGCGGAGTGGCCACCCCGTTACGACCCTTCGATACGATCCGGTTGGCTGTGTCTGTTTTTGTGGCGCAGACATTCCGGTCTGTGCAGCCTTCTTGCGCCGCACAGACCGGAATGTCTGTGCCACAAAGGCACAAGCCATAAACGGACACCTACAACCGGACCGTGAATTATGACCGACGCCCGCCCGCTCGGCACCCTCGATGCGAGCCCACAGCCAACCGCTCGGCCCTCTAAGTTACTGATGGCAGGAACACCTATCGGCACTCGCGCGTGCCGTTTCAGAACCAGGAACCCCCAACGGTACGGCTGTCACTTCACGATCACTGTGACCTCGACCGGCTCACCCGCGCCCGGCGTCACGGTGATCTTGTAGGTGCCTTCTTTGGAACCGGCTTTCACCTCGTACTCGAACCGGAACTGGTTGTTCTCATAGGTGAGTGTGAGCTGGGCGGGGACCACGACCGCGGGGTCGGAAGAGGTCAGCTTCACGATCAGCTCATCCTCCTTGTACTGCCGCCAAGTGATCGCGTGCTGGACCTTCTTGGTCTCGCCCTTCGTCAAGGCAATGGCACCGACCGGGCTGACCTTCGCCGTCTTCGCGCCCTGCTCGTCTTCAAACTGGCGCTTCAACGCCTCGATGTCTTTTTCCACCCGGAGCTGGTCGTCGCGGAGCTTCCGCAGGTTCTTGATGAACTGCTCCTTGCTCAGTGACTCGCCCAGATCCTTGCGGATCGCCTGGAGTTCGCGCTCCAGTGCGTAGAGGGACTGTTCGGCGTCGGTCACCGCGGCGAGCGGCGCCCAGCGGCTGGTGTTCAGCGGCGCCTGGACGACGTTGAGCAGGTTGAGCGTCTTGGGGAACGCGACCGAGGCGTTCGGGTCCTCGCTCAGGATCGTGTCGAGCCGCGCACAGTAGCTCTGGTAGTTCTTGGTCGTGACCTCGACGACCCGGTTCACCTCGCACTCGCGGGCGATTCGGCGGAACTCGCGGAGCACCGTGTTCACGATGTCGCGGGACTTGTCCACCGCGTTCACGGCGGTTTGCGACCGCACCTTCACGGTGTCCACGACCTCGGGGGTCTCCTCCTTGAACCCGTTCGAGGAGCGGACGAACTCGTAAGCGCGCTTCGCGGCGGCGAGCTGAGCGAGGGCCTCGTCCAGGCGCAGCCCGAGCGCCTCTTCCTCCTTGCTGATCTCCAACAGCAGGTCGCCCTCGGACACCACCCGCAACCGAATCGGCTCGCTACCCCGGGTGACGCGCGGCCCGCCGTCGTGATCCGCGTTGTTGTCCGTGGCCTGCACGAACAGGTCCATCCGGTAGCTCTGCTGGGCCTCCCCCGGTGGGGCCAGAATTTTGATGATCCCGAGGTCGTTCAACTCCTTCAGGTCGAAGTAGTCGCGGTCGGAGTTCTTCAGCTCGACCTTCCGCACCGCCTCCTGGTTCACGTCGTCCCCGGACGGGGTCTTCAGCAGTTCGGCGAGCCGGTCGGGGGTCTCACGGCGGAGCCGGCCGTTCTGGTTCGCCCACTCGCTCACGAACACCGACGCGGTCAGCCGGTCGTCGTTCTTGTCGAGGGTCCGGAAGTTGTCGGCGTGCAGCCGGGGGAGCACCGCGGCGGGGAACTGTGCCCCGGTGGGCAGGTCCAACAGCGACCGCAGCGCGTATTTGGTGCGCAGCCCGCGGACCACGTCCGAGTCTTCGGCCGAGTAGGTGAACGTGTACTCGACCTTACTCAACCCGTGGTCGTCCTTGATGAAGCTGTCGGGGTTGAACGGGATGCGGACCTTCGGGGTGACGAGGTAGGTGTTGCCGAGCTTGCGAATCACGTCCACACCGACCTCGACGACCGGCGGCTGGTCCTGCGTTACCTGGATCAGGATCGACCGGGTGGTGCTGACGTTGTACTTGTTTGTCCACGTCACCTTGAACTCGACCGGGTCCTTGAGCCGGAAATCGACGTTCGCGCGCCCGTCGCGTTCGGGGTAAATGCCTTTCAGCACCGACAGGGCGGCGCGGGTCGGCGCGTCGTAGTCGTCCCACCCGTTACGGAACGTAACGGTCCAGCCCTTCCCTGGCGTCACCGCGAGGGGGACAGGGGTCTGGGTGACCTTACCGTCGCCACCGAACACGGCGCCGGGGAACTTCCCAACCACCGGAATTGCGACCGCAGACACTACGGCGTCGTTGTCGGACACGTTACCGTCGTCGTCGGTGTACGGGTCGGCGTGGATGGTCACCTGGGTGCCCGCGGGCACCACGAACACGGACCGCTCGCCGGTCAGCGAGAGGTTCTTCTCGCCCATCACCTGCCGGCGGCCGCGCAGGTCCTCGAAGCCGGTTCCCGTGGCCGGGGCGTGGTGCAGGTACGCCGGCTCCTCCTGAACCCGGTAGAGCCGTTTCAGGGTCGGGGGCGGGATCAGCCGGATGCGCTGCGCCGGCGTCTGGAAGTCGTCCGCCTCGACGTAGAAGTACACGTCCTCTTTCAGCCCGCTCACGTCGCCAGCGTACTCGTTGTTCTGCTTGGGGGTGAGGTCGCCCTTCCCCTTGAACTTGAGCCCGCGGTAGTAGGACTGGAGCTTCAGCGGCGCCTGCACCACGACCGGCGCGCCGTTCTCGTCGGTTCGCGCCTCCGGGCGGGTGAGCTCCAGTTTCCGTAAGGTCCGTTCCATACTCGGCCGCTCGGCGGCGGCGTTGAGCGCCGCAAAGACCTGTTGGGCCGCGTCGAAATTGCTGCCGAGCCCTTCGCGCAGCCGGTTCCGGTACGCCAGCGCCTCCGGAGGGAGTGAGTCATCCGGCGCGTCGGCGGGCACGAAGAGCCGGGCCTCGACCGCGTCGACGTACCAGTCGTTGAGTTGCGCCGGGAGACCCGTGTCGTCGGTCCGGAGCAGCGCCGCGGCGTCGATCGCGGGCACGTCGCGGCCGATCAGTTCGGGGGTCACGTCGCCCCACTTCATCGGCCGCCAGCCCGCGCGGACCGACGGGTCCGCGACCACCCACTTGTACGCCCGCGCGGTAATCGGCACGGTTGCTACGTCCCGGCTGACGGTGGCCTCGGTCTCCGGGAACCCGACCAGTTCGATGTGCGCCCGGCGCGGCCACGGGGTGCTCATCAGCCCGACGTTCCGCTCCAAGAAGATCCCGCTCACGTGCGCGAGCTTCCACCCCGCACGGGCCGGCTGGACGGAGCGGGCCGCGAGCGCGTGGGACGCGATGCCAACGGTCACGGTCCCCAGGACCAGCGCCACCGACGCGAACCCCAGGAGCCACAGCCGGCGCCAGTTAAACACCTTGCTCACCGGCACCTGCGCCACCCGCTCCCGGGCCTCGACGATGGTCGCCAAGAGCATCTCTTCGGAGTACCCGAACTCCTTCATTTTGTTGACGTTCCCCATCTCGACCGCGGTGATGAGCCGGTCGCCGAGGAGCTTGGGGAACCGGCGCTCGAGCACGAGCGCCAGCGTCTCGTAGGAGAGTTCCTTGGTGAGCCGCCGCAGCAGCCGGAACCCGATGACCGCCGCCAAGGGGAGCGACACCCACAGTAAGGTGCCGAGGCGGAACCAGAGCGGCGCGTGCTCGACCCATTCGCCGGAGCCGAAGGCCGACACGCACAAGTATTCCACCAACCCGAGGGTCAGCGAGGCGCCGAAGAACACGGCCGCCGCGATCACCCCCTCAACGATCGCGGTGACCACGGCGAACGCGACCACGACCAGAAACACCCGGGCGCACCAGTGCCCCGCGAGCACCCAGTCCACGCCGGTGACCTTGAAGAACACGAAGTCAAGCACCAGCCCGAGCGCGAACCACGCGACCGCGAACAAACACGCCGACAGCACCCCCTCCAGCAGGATGTAGCGGCGGATGGTGCTGCGCAACTGGTTGAGCGGGTTGAACACGGCGGGGTCGCGCGCCACGTGCTGGGGCGTCACGTTCGTCCGGCGGGTTCCTTCGGCGGTCGCCATATCAGCGGCTCTCAGTAGCGAGTCGAATTCCGGGCGGCTCCGGTGGGCGACCCGCCGAGGGGTCGCATCCCATCACGCGGAGCGCGGCGCGCCAACCTGTCCGTTACGCCAAGCGGGACACTTTGCGGGTGAGCCACTCGAGCGAGAGCAGCGACACCACGGCGAGCAGCGCGAAGCTGATCTGCACGTTGTCGCCGCTAAACTGCGTGCGGTGGGCCACAACCTTCACAGCAACGGCCGCGAGCAGCGCGGCCCCGAGGATCAGCAGCCCGCTGCCCCAGTCGGCCCGGAACGCGAGCACCTGGGTCAGGAACACCCCGACGGCGACCATGAAGTACCACCAGTCGAGTTCTCCGACCCCGACCATCACGCCGAGCCCGACCAGCGCGACGACCTCAACGGCCATCACCGCGATCATCACGACCAGCCACGGCGTCCGTCCGATGCGCTCGTACACGCTGGCCCACACCCCGCGCGCCACCATCAGCACCAGCGCCGCCACGAGGGCGATGTTGAGCCCCACCGCGAGCCGCTCGGCGGTCAGGTCGAAGTCGAGCAGCCGCACCTCCAGCCCGCCGACGCTGAACCGCAGCGGCTTGTCCCACAGGTCGTTGACCGGCCCGCGGACCTCGGTGTTGCGGGTCTCGGTCTTCATGCACTCGGGGATCAGCTTCAGCAGTTCGTGGTCGGTGGCCTTGAACGCGAGCCGGGGCACGTTGCCCTCTTTCGGCAGTTTGGTCCCCAACTCGCTCTTCACCTTGTCGGTGAGCCGGGCCTGGAAATCCTTGTCGAACTCGCTGGCCATCCGCACCATCGCGCCGAAGTCGGGGCGCTTGTTGTCCATCTCCGGGTCCGCGGCGCGAATCTTGAACTCGCCGGTCAGCTTGTCGCCGGCCGAGTCGGGGATCTCGATCTCGACCCGGTAGTTCGAGTCGTCCGCGGCGAACTGTTTGGGGTCGAGCAGCACTTGGCCGGCGTAGTATCCATCGAACCCGCCGCCCGGGTTGGGCTTCGCGGCCATGTCGAACGGGCCGAACGTCCGCTTGTCGCCCTGCTTCGGCTCCTGCACCACCAGGAACTTCGGCGGCGGCGCGGTGACCTCGTAGGGCTTGGCGCTCTCGTTGAGCACGCGGGCCTGGACCCGCAGCGGCGCCCCGGCGACAGCCTCTTTGCCCACCAGTAAGCGGCCGCGGGGCGCCTTCACGTTGCGCTTCCCGCCCATGTACTTGATCATCTTGATCCAGACGCGCTCGAAGAACTCCCGGCCGGTGCCCTCGCCCGGCTCGTAGGACCGCATCTTGTGGAACTCGCCCGAACCGATGTAGCAGGTGCGGTACGCCGCGGACGGGTTGTTGGTCACCACATACGGGAGTTTCACGACCTCGTTGTTGTCGCCCACGTCCGCGAACTCCGCGAGCACCGCGCTGCCCGCCTTCACCCCGCCGATGCCCACGTCCGGCTTGAGGGGGTAGCAGGAGAAGAACCCGCGGGTCGGGTACAGCTCGACGCGGTCGTCCGGGTCCTTGACGTGGCGGTCCCGGTCGGTGAAGAACCGCTCCCACCCCGCGATCGGGTCGTCCTGCACCCGGTCGTCGAGCCGCAGCAGGTCCGAGCCGATAATGGCCTTCGGGTTCAGGTACAGGCGCCGCGGGGACTTCGGGATCGGCTTGATCCGCTGGGCGATGATGTCCGCCGGCTGCACCGGCAGGATCTTCAGCAGCGGGTCGTGCTTGCTGTTCTCCTCCACCCGGGCGAGCTGGAACGTGTTGATCGGCCCGGCCACGAAGATCAGCCCGCCGCCGCCCTCGCGCACCCACCGGCTCAGGTCCTCGGCCTGCTGGGCCGACAGCTCCGACCAGTCCGGGTCGAACGCGATCATCACGTCGTACTCGTTCATGTTGTACGGCCGGTCGGCCGGGTCCACGCCCTTGTTGGACCGCAGGTCGAAGTGGGTCGGGAACCGGCGGATCACGACCTCGTCCTGCTCCGCGGTGAGCTTCCCGGTGGTGCCGGCCTCGTTCTGCACGAACGTGGTGAGCGTGGCCCGCTGCTCCTGAACTTCACGGGCGAGCAGCGTGCGGAGGAACGTGAACTCGCGGCTCGGCGCCCCCGCGACGAGCAGGATCTTGAGCTTCTGCCGGAGCACGCTGACCTCGCGCACCGTGCTGAAGTGTTCGGGGTCGGGGAACGCCTCCTGCGGGTCCCGGGCGATCCGCGCCCGCGCGGCCCACTTGCCCTCCTTCAGAACCGGCTTCGGGATCGCGGCGTCCTTCGACGGCTCGGTGAGCTTCTCGGGGAGCTTCGCCGGGTCGATGACGAACTCGACCTGCCCGTGCGGCGGGTCCCCCGGCGCGAACACGAGCTTCTGCCGGAACGTCTCGTTCGGGGTGAGGTCCTTCACGTCCCGGCCCGGCACGGGGGTGTTGCCCGGGGCGTACAGGTCGAGCAGCACCTCGACTTCCTTGTTCGCGAGGTTCTGGCCGTCGGCCTCGACGATGAACTTCCACGCCTCGTCGATGGGCGCGGCGTCGGGGGCCTGGATGTCGGTGACGCTGATGGCGACGCGCTCGCGGTCCTCGCCGACCACGACCGTGAACACCGGAATCTTCTCCTTGCCCGCCCGGTCCCGCAGTTCGGCGTAACTCGACTCCGAGCCCAGGTTGCTGCGCCCGTCCGACAGGACGACGATCCCCTGCACCATGTTGGACGCCTCGCGGGTGACCGCGGCGGTCACGGCGTCGGGCACGTTGGTGCCGAGCGTGATGGTGCGGGCCACGTCGATGCGCTTGTCGAGCTTGTCGAGGTTCTTGCGGAGCGCCTCCACGTCGGCGTCGGACTCCAGGCTCGTGAACGCCTTCAGTTCGCCGTCGCCGCGCCGCGCGAACCACTCCTGCGCCCAGTCCGCGGTGCCCGGCCCGTCGCCCCACTTCGACGACTGCCGGAGCTGCGCCTGGCCGGCGTCCGACAGCCCTTTCAGGACGAACGGCTTGAAGTCGTAGCGGCGGAACGAGTCCCACTCGCCCTTCGACCACACCGGGGCGCCGCGCGGGATCAGCGCCGGCGCCTCGTCGAGCCGGGTGCCGAACGCGTACACCGCCACCGGGTTCTTGTCGAGTAGGTTCTTCAGGAACGCGACCTTCTCGTCGGTCAGGAACTCGATGAGCACGTCGATCCGCTTCTTGGCGGTCGCGCCGGCCTCGTCGCTCACGGCGGTCACGCTCGGGGTGATGTCGAGCAGGATCACCACCCGGGACTGCTTGTTCGTCTCCTCCCACGTCTGCTCGGCCGGCAGCAAGAACAGGACACAAAGGGCGCCGTACACGGAGGTGCGGACCAGCGCGAGCGGCACCGCCACGAACCACGGCGCGGTCCGCATGTCGAGGATGTAAGTGAACAACGTGAAGAGCGCGCCGGCGCCGAACACGAAGGCGACGAGCACCAGCCACTTGACCTTGTTCAGGTCGCCGGTGGTGGCCAGCGAATCGGCCTCGCCCTTCGCCTGCTGGGCGTCCACCCCGAAGTACGATACCACCCACCACACGACGAGCGTGCCGACGAGCAGTCCCGTCAGGAGGGCGAGCGCGACGGCCGGGAGGTCCCGCGGCGGGGACGCCGCGGTGCGCCGCGGGAACAGGATTTTGAACACGGCGAACAGTGCGGCCAGCGCGGTCAGCGCGCCCAGCGGCACCACCGCTACGGAGACGAGCAGCCGCCAGAGCGGCATGTCGGTGTCGCCCCCGCGGGCTGCGGCGAGCAGCACCAGGGACTCGACGAGGACGGCGAACACGGCCAGTGAGCCGACCACGCCCCACACCACCCCGAACGCGGACGCGTCCGAGACGCCGGTCTTGAGCGGGCGGCCGGGCGACGCCAGGCGGTACCCGACGCGCGCGAGCACGACCAGCGCGAGCGCGCCGATGAGCGCCAGCGAAAAGGCGTTCAGCGCGAGCGCGGAGAGCAGGTCCTGCCCGAACTGGTCGAACGAATCGACCAGCCGGCGGAACACGTACTCGGTCTTTCGGGTCGTCGCGGTTTCGTTCATCTGCCTGCCCGCCGGTGCGGTCGTTGTGTTCGTCTGCGGTCTGGCGCGGCCCGCGCGTCGGGGCCGCATGCCTGCCTACCTGTGTGCGGTCGCCCTCACCGCTCAGGCGAGGGCCGAACCGGCGCGGTCACGTCACGCGCCGGCGCCGACCGGTTCGTCCGCGGCGGCCTCGGTCGGGAGCGGGGTGGACCGCGGCTGGAACGCGGCGGCGGCGCTGGGGGCCAGCGCCTCCAGGTCTTCCGGCTTGGTGTGGTAGCTCATCCGGACGGCCCACGCCTGCTCGGCGATCAGCACCAGCAGGAGCAGGAAGTACAGCCACCGCCGGCTCGACATGTCCGACGGCTTCTGCTTGAAGTCGTCGAGCCACGAGAGGTCCTCGGTGTTGTGGATCGGGGCCTTGTTGGTCCACTGCGCCAGGTCGTCGGTGTTCGCGCGCCGCAGGTCGCCCTCGCGCATCGCGTCCACGTTGAACGCGACCGCCGCGTAATCGGGCTGCTCGGCGGGGGTGCCCGGCGGGTCCTTGTCGCCCTTCAGGCGCGTCAGGGAGAAGAGGTAGGCGCCCGGCACCCGGGCGTCGGTGTACGCGAGCTGGAGCGGCCGGCGCGGCGCGTCCGGTGCGGCGTCGGGCGGGTTCGCGGGCTGATCGAGCACCTGATCGGTCAGCGGCTTGAGGGTGAGCAGGGCGCGCCCGCCCTCGGCCTTCGCCACGTCCGCGGTCAGCAGGTGCCGGGCCGCGAACGGCTTGTACCGGGTGGCCTCGAACTCGGCGAAGAACCGGTCGCCCAGCGCCAGGTTCCCTTCCGCGCCGCCGCCGGACAGGTACTTCTGCATCTCGCTGACGACCACGACCCAGCCGGGGCTCCCCTTACCCGACGGCCAGTCCGTCCACTGCTTGTTCCCGGGGCTGTGGGTGCCGCCGGCGTCGGTGGTCATCACCGCCACCCGCCCGCGCCCGAACTCCTTCACGATGTACAGCGGGTCGCCGAACTTGGCCTCGTCGCGCAGGGCCGTCGCCTGCGGGCGCACCTCGGCCAGTTCCGGCTGGCTCCAGAAGTCGCGCAGCACCGGCTCGCTCTCGTCGCCGTCGTTGATCTGGTCGCACAGGAGCTGGTCGAGGTACCGGGCCAGCACCGACAGCGGGATGCCCACCTGCGCGGGCGTCTCCTGGATCTGCCGGAGCAACGGGTCCAGGTACTTGCGGGCCTTCTCGAACTTCGGCTCGTTGTACCGCTTCTTCACCTCAATCACGAGGTTCCGCGCCCGCTCCTCGAACTCGGCGATCGGCTTCTCGTTGGGCATGCAGTACAGCTCCCGCACCAACTTGTCCTCGCGCCAGCCGCCGCGCCGGGCCACCGGCCAGTAGAAGTCGATGTTGGTGAACAGGAAGTACCGCTCCACCTCGCTGTCCTTGGCGGTGCCGCCGCGCTCGTTGGTGTAGATCGCGGACAGCGCCGGGTGCTGCCGGTTCGCCGGGTCGCGCAGGATCACCCGCTTCCCGAACGCCAGTTCACGCGCGGTCTTCTGCTCGGGCTTCAGCTCGTCTGTGAACTTCGCCGGCAGCGGCACCGGGAAGAACCCGGCCCCGCCCTTGTACATCCGGGCCGTGTACTCGTCGGGCTTAACGTCGGGGCCGAGGAAAACGCCCACCCCGCCGCCGTTCGAGACGAACTGCTCCAGGTTCGTCACCGCCCCCGGCGACAGGGTCGGCACGTTCAGCAGGTAGACCGTCGTGAACGGGCGCAGGTCCAGCCCGTCCAGTTTGGGGGGTTCGGTGGTGACCCACTCGATGCCCCCGAACGAGTCGATGAACAGGCGGCGCAGGTAGAAGCTGTCGCCGTCCTGCTTGTCGCGCTTGTCCACCCGGCCGTCCACCACCAGCACCTGGAGCTTCGGCCGCACCTCGACCACGGCGTGGCGGACGTTGTCGATGGCGAGGCCGCCCGGCTCGGGGACGGCGAGCACCGCGGTCACGAGGTTGAACCGGTCCAGCGGCTTCTCGCGGGTGCCGACCTGGGTGAACGTCGCCTGGCACGTGGCCACCCGCTCCTGGTTCGCGGGCAGGCTCGGGACCACCAGCGAGATGTCGCGGCGCATCTCGCCGTTGACGTAGAACTCGACCCGCACCTCCTTGAGGTCGGTGCTGCCGTAGTTCTTGAGCCGCACCTCGAGTTCGGTCTGCTGGTTGGCGGCCACGACGCGGTTGCGGGGCTTCACCTCCACGATCGCCACGTTGTCGGTGAACGGCGGCGACTTGCGGTCCGGCTTGCGCGCCGGGGGGGCCACGTCGATCAGGTGGACCGTCGCGCCGCCGTCTTTCAGCTCGGTGAGCTTGTCGTTGACGGCCTGCCCGTCCTCGGCCCAGTCCACGTTGCGGAGGTCCGACAGGACGTGAATCACCTTCGCCTCGCCCGCCGGCACGTTGGCCATGTGGGCCTTCGCGGCGTCGAGGGCGTCCCGCAGGCTCCGCCGGACGGTGGACACCTGGAACTGGGCGAGGTGCCCCTCCATCGCCTCGATCGCGGCGGCGTTGACCTTGGCCTCTTCGGCCTTCGCCGGGAACGGCTTACCGAGTTCCGAGGTGCGCATCACCTGGAACGTCTGGGCCGTGGCCGCCTCGCCCGCCGCCCGCATCAGCTTCTCGTGGATCAGCCGTTTGCCGACGGCGAAGGCGTCCGTCTGCGCCCCCTCGTCGCGCCACACGTCCGCCATGCTGGGCGAGTCGTCGAGGATGACGAGGTGCGTCGTCGCGCGGGTCTCCTTGCCCTGCCCGGAGTTGCACCCGAGGAACCGCCCGAGCAGCAGCCCGACGAGGAACACGATCAGGCACCGCAGGAGCAGGAGCAGGAGCTGCTCGAGGATCTTGCGGCGGCGCATCCGCTTCTGCGCCTTCAGCAGGAACTCCATCGCCGCCCACTGCACCCGCCGGAACCGGATCCGGTTGATGAGGTGGATGACGATCGGCGCGCCGATCAGCGCCGCGCCGGCGAGGAACGTCCACGGGTTGAGGAACAGCGACAGCATCGGAGTCTCAGAAGTTCGGAACGCGGGCCGCGGACGAAAAACCGAAGGGGGTCGGGGGCGAGGGACGCCGTGGCCCGCACCCCGCGTTCGACATCAGCGCCGCGCGGGGGCGGCCCGGGTGGACATCCGCTCGAACAGGAACTTCGACAGGACCGCGTCCATGTAATCGCTGGTGCGGAGCAGCGTGTAGTCTACGCCGATCCGGGTGCAGCCGCGGCGCACCTCGGTCAGGTACAGCTCCAGCTCCTCCAGGTAGCCGTCGCGCAGCGCCCGCGGGTCGCACAGGAGGTCGGGCTGCGCCTCCAGCCCCTCGAACTTCGTCATGCCGCCGAACGGGAACAGCAGCTCGTCGTCGTCGAGGATGTGGAACGCCATCACGTCGTGCCGGCGGTGCCGCAGCATCTCCAGCCCTTTGAACAGCTCCGCGCGGTCGCACAGGAAGTCGGAGAAGACCAGCACCAGCCCGCGGGCCGGCATGGCCTCCGCGACCTGCCGCATGATCTTGACCATGTCGGTCTTCTCGCGCGGGTCCGACACGTGGAGCGCCTTGGTGACGGCGTCCATGTGCCGCTGCGAGCTGCGCGGCGGGATCGCCTCGCGCACGTCCGAGTCGAACGTGACCAGGCCGCACGAGTCCTGCTGCTTGATGGTCAGGTACGCCAGGCACGCCGCGGCGGTGGCCACATAGTCGTACTTGTACAGCGTGCCGGCGCGGCGGTGCTTGTCCCGCCCGTAGAGCATGGACTCGCTGGCGTCCACGACGACGTAGGAGCGCAGGTTCGTCTCCGCCTCGTACTGCTTGATGACGAACTTGTCGGACCGCGACCACACCTTCCAGTCGATGCGGCGCAGGTCGTCGCCGGGCATATACTCGCGGTGCTGGACGAACTGGACGCTCTGCCCGTACACGGGGCTCCGGTGCATCCCGGAGATGAACCCCTCGACCGCGTACCGGGCCCGCAGGTCGAGCTGCGAGACCCGGGCGATCACCTTGGGGTCGAGGAACCGGCGCGGGTTCTCGGGCTCTTGGCGGCGCTTGGCCATCGGAAGTTCCAGTTCCAGGTTCCACGTTCCAAGTTGCGCGTCGGAGGGGCCGATCCGGGTTCCCAACTTGGAACGTGGAACCTGGAACTGGGGACCCCGGTCACGAGGAGAAGATCTTCTGGAACCGCGGGTCGCTGATCAGCGACCCCTCCTTGTCCGGCGTCTCCTCAATGAGCTTCTTGACCACCATGTCGGTGTTGATGCCCTCGGAGGCGGCGGTGAAGTTGGTCAGGATGCGGTGCCGGAGCACGGGCAGCGCCAGCTCCTTGATGTCCTCGGTCGTGACGTGCCCGCGGCCGTACAGCAGCGCGCGGGCCTTGCCGGCCAGGATCAGGTTCTGCACGGCGCGCGGGCCAGCGCCCCAGCTCAGCCAGTCCTTGACGAACTTCGGGACGCCGGGCTCGCCGATGCGGGTCTGCCGGACCAGCGCGAGGCAGTAGTGGATGACGTGGTCGGTCACCGGCACCTTGCGGACGAGCTGCTGGATCTCCTGGATCTGCTCGCCGGTCAGCACCGGGGTGATCTCGTCGGCGGTCACGCCGGTGGTGCGGCGGGCGATCTCGAACTCCTCCTCGAACTTCGGGTACTTCACGTACACCTTGAACATGAACCGGTCCTGCTGCGCCTCGGGCAGCGGGTAGGTCCCTTCCTGTTCGATCGGGTTCTGGGTCGCGAGCACGAAGAACGGGTTGGCGAGCTTGTGGCGGACGCGGCCGACGGACACCTGCCGCTCCTGCATCGCTTCGAGGAGCGCCGCCTGGGTGCGGGGCGGGGTCCGGTTGATCTCGTCGGCCAGCACCATGTTGGCGAACAGCGGGCCGGGCCGGAACAGCAGCTCGAACGAGCCGGTCGCCGGGTTCTTCTCGATGAAGTCCGTGCCGGTGATGTCCGCCGGCATCAGGTCCGGGGTGAACTGGATGCGGCTGAACTCCAGCGACAGGCACCGCGACAGGGTGCTGATCATGAGCGTCTTCGCAAGGCCCGGCACGCCCTCGAGCATGCAGTGGCCCTTGCTGAAGAGCGCGATGAGCAGTTCCTCGATCACCATGTCCTGGCCGACGATGACCCGCGTGAGCTGCTTCTTGATGTTGTCGAACGCGGTCTTGAGCTTCTGGATCGCGTCCATATCGCTCGGGGCCATCTCGGGTGTCTTGCTCATCGCGGTCACCGCCCTCGGAGGTGGTAATTTGGGTCGAGTTTAGGGATAAAAGTACCGTGTGCCGGGGAGGGCCGTCGCGTGCGAACTGCGGATTTTGCCCCGCCGCCGGCACGTGCCGGCGGCGGTCGGCGTTACAACCCCGACCGCCGGCGCCCGGCGCTACTTCTGATAGATGGGCAGGATCGCCTTTTCTAACTGAAGGATGCAGAGATTGATGCTCGTGGTGTAAACCGGCCCGATGTACCCCTGGCTCCACGACCCGTTGGTTTTGTCCTGGTTGTCGAGAATGGTCTGGAACGTGGCGTCCTTGTAACCGCTCCAGGTCAGCAGTTGGTCCTTCTCGCCGGCCGTCAGATCGCCGTACACCTTCGGCGTCTTCCCGTCGGCCTTCAGGAGCGGGAACATCTCCAGGTACTTGTCGTCCCCGAGGGCGTACACGGCCTGCGAGAAGTAGTAGGTCTGGTACTCGTCGTGGCTCTGCCGCCCCTTACCAACCGGAATGTTGTCCTTACAGTACTTGATCCACCGCTTCGGCAGTTCGCTCTTGTACTGCCCGGCGCTGAACCCGCAGCAGACCGCCGCCGCGGTGAGGGGCGGGCGCCCGTTCTCGCCGACCGCCCCGCCGCCGCCGGCGTAGCTGTAGATGATCCCCCCCTTCGGGGTGGTGCAGGCTTCGAGGTAGTTGACGGCGCGGTCGATGTTCTCTTTGGGGACGGGGATGCCGGCGTTGCGGGCAGCGCGGAGCCCCTGGAGGGCGGTGATGGTGACGGACCCCTCGTCGAAGTTGTTGCCCTCGGCGGCGCTCACGTACCCCCACCCGCCGATGTCCACCTCCTTGCCCTCGGCCTTGCGGTGCTTCTTGAGCGTCTGCGCCTTGCAGATGAACTCGACCGCCTTCTTGAGCAGCTTCTCCAGTTTCTCCCGCTGCTCCTTGTCCTCCTCCTCGCCGTACACGCTCGCCAGGAACATGGTGCCGAACCCCTGGCCGTACATGTACCGGGTCTGCTCGGTGGGGTTGCGCACGTCGCCAATCATGCCGTTGGGCTGCTGCCGGGCCGGCGCCAGGAACCAGTCCACCGCCTTCTTCACCTGGTCCGAGTACTTGCCCTCCTTCAGCGTGCTCCCCTCCATCAGGAACGCCATCCCGGCCAGCGCCGTCATGCTGGTCGGGTACTGCCCCCCCTGGGCCTCCCAGTGCCCGTCCTGCGCCTGAATCTTTTTCAGGTACTCCAACCCTTTCTCGATCGACGCCTCGACGTCCTTCTTGAACTTCTTCTTGGCGTCGTCTTGGGGCGCGGCGGCGGTAACGGGTTGGGGTGATGGAACGGCGACGAGGCCGACCGTCACACACGCCGCGAGGGCTGCGAGCAACCAGCTACGGGGCATGAGTTTCTCCACAAAAAGTCCATTGGCGGTGCCGTGGCTGCCGCACGGGCCGAACCTGGGAGGGTAGGTCAGAGACGAACGGCGAGAAAAACGTTAACACCGGTGGATAGGAAATGCCCACTCAAAACCGAGAAAGGCCGGCCGAGAGACGGAAACGTTCGTCAACAACTGCCGAAGCACTGCGCGCCGATCGCACGGCACTAAGCAACCCAATAGACGATCCATCGCCCCGGGTGCGACGCTCGCAGCCTATAACGACGTCCGGTGGGTAGCGAGAAACAAACGACGCGGGCTGGTCCGTCACAGCGACGGCTCCGGGGTCTTGCTACGCCCCGAGCTCAATGGCCCGCACCCATCGACGGGCGCGCAGGTCGAAGTACCGAGAGCCATCGTGCAGGCTGATGTACGCTGGCAGTTGGAATCCCACCCCGCCAGCCGCGTGCCAGCACTCCCCGAACCACTCGGCCAGCACCCGCGCCCCGCTCTCGAACGTCGCTACGCCGCTGTCTTCGTATCGATCCTGATCGATGCTTCCCTTCGGTATCAGGGGGCCAGCCCTCGGAAGGACGTTGCCTTTGAACGGCGGCTCGAAGTACTCCTCGTTGACGGCCTCACGGTCCATCGCGAATGCGTACACCGGGAAGTCACGCCAGTCGGCCTGCATCTCGAACGACAGCACCTCGAACTCGCCGGCGGGCAAGGGCGTGGCGATCAGCTTGCGGAGAGCCGCCACGAGTGGCTCCCGCAACCGCTCGATGTGCCCGCGGAACTCGCGGTCGAACATCGCTTGCAGTTCCGCGCCGGCCATCCGCAGCACCTCCGCCGCCGAACATCGAAGGTGCTGAATTCCACGAGTGAGCCGCCCCCGCGCAATACGCATTACGCGGGGGCAGCTCTCACTCGTAACAGCAGAAAGAACACAACAGCAGCCTCGTCGGCCGCACGTCCCACGCCGGTCCGCCTTACGGCTTCTTCTCATCGGGCGAGATCAGAACGCTGGTGTCGAACCGGCTCATCCGAATCGTGCCGTTCTTCGGGTCAATGGCAAGACTTTGGAACAAGTTGCCGTTGTATACAACCGACGTCTCGAGAATCAGCCGGCCGCGCTCCTTCTCGATGACGACAATCGCGTGGCTGTAAACGTTATTCTGGTTCATCACGGGCGCCGACGCGATGAGCACCGGCAACTCGGCGAACTGTTCGAGCACGAGCCACTGGTGCTCGAGCACCCCCTCGTAATGCCACAACCGCTTCCCGGAAACGCGGTCGAAAGCGTAAACCGGCCCGTTGACCTTTTGCGCGCGCAGCATCGCGTTGTTTTGCACCTGCACCGGTCGGTTACCGGTTGTTGACGCCGCATTCGGATCACGGTCCAGGATCAAGTAAAACCGATCACCGTCGGCCAGCACCTGCGCACCGACACACGGCACCAAGTGGGCCTCGAAGTTCTTGGGGTCGAGCTTCAGCGTCGTGATCGTCTCCCCGGTGCGGATCGAGAGCACCTCTGCGGTGCCGTCGGCCTTGAGGGCACCGGTCCAGTCGGGGTTGAGCGGCGCGGTGATCGGCACCGCCTTGGGATCGTACTCCTTCTTCCAAACGTCCTTGCCCGTGGCGAGGTCGTACAGCCGGAGCACGCGGGGCTCGTTGTCCGTGCCGGAGGTGATCAGCGCGTGCCGCCCGAAGAGGCGGTACGACCGCGCGTTCTTGAGCACGTCACCGGAATCGGGCGAGCCCTCCACCTGCACCCCGTCCACCGCTCGGATCAGCTTTGCGGACACCGGCTTCCGCGTGCTCGAGTCCACGTCAACCAGCGCGATGTACCGCCCGTCCCCGAACAGAGACGTGCGATCGGAAACGTTCTTGCGGACCCACAGCACGCGCCGGCTGACCGGTTCGACGGCTTCCAGCCCGTCGGACGTGAGAACGGCACAGTACCCCGCTTGGAGCACCGCCGACCGGCCCAGAGGTATTTTCTGGGCGTTCGGCAGCAAGTACAGCTCACAGTCCCCGTTGGGCAGGACATCGATCTGATAGCTGCCCCCGGGCTGGAGCGGGTTGTCGGGCATCAGGTTCTTGTCCCATAGCACCTTCTTCTCGGCGAGGTCGTAGCAGTACAGCGTCAACCCCATCTGCACCAGCATCAGGTGCCCGTGCCCCTGCACGAACCGCGACCACGGAATCGGCTGCCCGTTCCGCGAGAGAATGTTCGGGCTCTGCATGTGCGGGAACGTGGCCCGCACGGCCCCGGTGGAGCGGTCGAACGCGCGGAGCGCGAACAGCCCGGTGCTGCCGTCGAGCGTGTACCGGAGCCGCCGGTACGCCGGGAACAGATCGGGTGGGGATTCGATCTCGATCTGCGAGCCGTTATTCATGTTGGCGGAGGGGCCGGCCATTTCCGCCTTCACCCGGGTGGGCAGCGGGTAGCAGCTCGGCTCCAGGAACGGCAACAACCGCTTGTCGGTGAGCAGATTGGTAAGGAAGTCGGCCCCGGTCTTGCCGTCGCGGACCACGACGTTCGGGTACTCCTTACCGAGTTGGAGGTACAGCCCGACCGCGTCCTCCATCATGCGGCCCTTGATCATCACTTGTGCCAGCGCTTCGGTGGCGCGGGCGCGGGTCGTAACGTCCTCGGAGCTGGCGCGGAGGTGCGCCAAGCACGTCTGGGCTTCGCGCGCGTCGGCCTCGTTGTTGGTCGAGAGGAGCACATCGGCCAGTTTGAACTGGGCCTCGATGCCGGAGGCGAAGAACGGCCCGAACACCGCGACGAACTCGCGGAGCCGCCCCAGGTCCGTCCCGCCCTTCACGAGGTCCCACTCCTTTTCGACGCGCGTCTCGAGCGACTTTTTGGCCTCGGGCGTCGCGGCACGACGGATCATGGCCTCGAGCCGCCCCCGCGCCCACACGTCCGGGCGCATCTTCACGTTGGGCTCGTCGGGCATGTCGAGGAGCTGCTTGCCCTCGCCGAGGTTCGCCAGGGCGAGGTAGTGCTCGAACGCCTCGCCGAGCCGCTCCTGGGTCTCGCGCCCGCGGGCGAGCAGGTAGTAGTACAGCCGCTTGCGGCGGCGGATCTCGTCCTCGCGGCGCACCTTGTCCTCGGGCGACTCTTCGCCGAGCGCCGGCAGGTCGCACAGCGCCTCGTACTCCGGCAACACGCTCTCGCCGCTGTTGAAGTCGGCCCGGAGCAGTTCCGTGTACGCGATGTAGAGCTTCTCGCGGAGGAGCGGCTTCTTCTCGACCGGCAGGTTGTTCCGCTCGGCGTCCTTGAAGTCCGCGATCGCGTCCTTGAGTTTGCCGTCGTCCAGCCGGAGCTCGCCGCGCGCCAGAAGGCCGAGCGGGTCCTTCGGGTTCTTGTCGAGGAGCTTGTTCATCTCCGCGATCTTGAGCTTCAGTTGCGGGTACGCGGTCACCTCCCAGGGGGACTGCGCGTACACCATGCCGTCCTGGAACACGAGGTTCCCGAGCCCGTACCGGGCGAGGGTCTCCGTGCCGCTCCGCTTGCGGGCGCCGGTCTTCGAGAGAACCTTGCCGTCCTCGATGTTGATCGCCCAGATCTCGGCCGACGGAACGGCGTCCCGGCCGGCGGCGTCCTGGCGCACCGGTACGTAAAACGCGTTACGGCCGACCGCCCCGTGCCCGGTCGGGGTCGGGATGGCGACCGGCCCCCACGCCACCTTCGGGGCCTTCTTGTCGGTGTCCTCGCCGCCGAGCCGGTAGGCCCGCATCTGGTTCTTGCCGACCACGATCACGCGGTCGTTGGCGACCCCGCCGACGTAGAGGTCGCTGGCGTCGTGGTTCACGGTCCAGAGGATCTTGCCGGTGCGCAGGTCGAGGCACTCGAGCTTGCGCGAGTCGTAGGCGGTCAGGATCACGCGCCCGCCGCTCACGATCGGCCCCGCCGAGCGCCACCGGTCGTCGGGGAGCTGCTCCGGAACGATCGGCATACCGGTGTTCGGGTCGAACGATCGGGGCGGCGCCGGCGACACCTGCCGGTACCCGTGCGCCCACAGCAGACTCCGCGACATCACATCCACGGCCACCACCACGCCGGAGTTGGTCGGGCAGATGATGATGCCGTCGCTGGCGGCGAGCGTGCAGCCCTGGTACCGCCGCACCGAGTCGGTCGGCAGGGTGCTGTTCGGTTTCCCGAGCTTCTGGGTCCAGACCAAGACCGGCTTCGGTGTCGGGTCCGGCCCCGGGACCTTCACCAAGTTCCTCGGGTCCAGGCACAGGAGCCGCATCACCCCGGCCTGCTCGATGAGCACGTACAGCTTGCCGTTGAGCGGCATCGGCGCGCCGAGGAACACCGCGTCCAGGCACAGCCGGAACGCGTCGGTGTTCTTGTCGGCTTCTTCTTCGGTGAGTGGGCTCGGCAGCGCCGCGGGGACCGCCGCCTTCCCGTCGCTCTCCGGCGGCGGCGCCTTGACGCGGCCGAGTTCCCAGCGGATGTTGCCGCTCTTGATGTCGACCGCGGCGAGCCGGCCGGCCCGCACCATGTCCGCCAGGTCACCCGAATGACGGAACTGCGGCCCGGCGTTGATGCCGAACTCCGGGTTGTTGTAAACGGGGGGCGGCGTGATCGCGAGGTCGTCCACGAAGTACACGTTCTGGCCGTCGTGCGACAGCGACCCGATCAGCGGGTTCTCGTGCAGGATGTTGTGGACCTTGACGGTGCGGGTGTTGTACGTGCCCCACCAGCTCTTTGCGTCCCGGCTCATGTCCACGTCGTGGGTCTCGTCGCTCTTGATGAGCTGGTACAAGCCCGCCGTCGTTTTGGACCGCCAGAGGATTTCGCCGGCACGTACGACGCGCCCGCCCTGCACCCGGTCGCGGGTAGCAACCCCGTACACGCCGTCGTAACTGCGGAACACGATGGTGTCGCCGGTGGTCACCGGGAAGGTGCCCGGCAGCGGGGTGCTGTTGGGGGCGCGGGCGTCGCGGGCGAACAGTTTCTCCAATTCGCCCTTGATCCACAGGTTGGCCTCATCGTCGCCCGAGTAGAACATCGGGAACCCGAACACCTTGTCGAGAAACGGCGGCCCGCCGTCCACGACCGCGTTGCGGCCGGGGTTGCCGCCGCGCTGCGCCCACTCGCCCACGACCGTGGTGGCGCGCACCAGTTCCACCGGGCGGGCCAGTTCCGACCGCAGCCGGTCAAGGCTGTACAGCGTTCGACCGAACCTGATCCCGTCCCGCGCGGCCTTGAACAGCTTTTCTTCGGTGGGCTTGTAAAGGTCCGCGTGCCGCGGGTCACCGCTCCGTTTGAAGGCCAGTGCGGTCTTGAACAGGGTCCGCGGCGTCAGAATGTCTTCAACGTCTTTGCGGGGCAACAGGCGCTCGAACGCATACGCCGCCTCGAGGTAGTTCCCGCGTTCGAGGTGAAGGGTTCCGAGCAGGACGGTGGCCTCGGCCCCGGCCTTGGTGTTGAAGTACCGCTGCGACACGTCGGACAGCAGCGCCAGGTCGCAGTTCGCCTTGATGGCGTCGTCGAGCAGCGCCGACGCGGTCGCCCCATACGCCTGCTGATAGAATTGGAGCCCTTCGGGCTTGAACTCCGCGATGATGCGGTTGGCTTCGGTTTTGACGCTAATCCGGTTGATGCGGACCGTCTCGCCGACTTTGTACTTCACATCGAAGAACGTGTCGCTCTTGGCGTCAAGGATGTTCTGGAGGAGCGGGCAGATGGTGTTGTACGGCGGGTCCTTGAAGTCGAGGTAGTCGCGGGCCGCCTTGAGCTGGTTCTTGGCGTCGCGGTCGTAGGGGACCGAGAACGGCAAGTTCTCGTCGAGTTCGGAGCGATCTTCCTTCTTGTTTTTGTCGTCCTTGCCGTCCTTTTTGGCTTGCGCGACGCCGATCACTGCCGGTTGACCGTTCGCGACGTGCCCGGCCCACGTGACGAGCCACGCGAACAGGGCCGCAAGCGCCCCGGCCGACAACAACCGCAGTTTGGAGCCACGCATGGCGGTACCCACTTCTGTCCGTGACCGGTGTGCCGGGAACAACACGCGCACCTTGCCGATTTTGTCACCTGATGGTGCAGTTCACAAGGAGAAATCCCCGCCCCGTGACGGGCGAGAATCACTGCGCACCGCACAACCCGTTACCCGCAACCGCGGCGGGGTTGATAAAGTACGACGAGGCGGCGTGTCGCGCCTAACCGCGGCGCGGCCCACCGGCCCGGGGTGCCCCCTGGAAGCTCCCATGCGTGATCTGAAACCGACCCTGAGCCGCGGCGACAAGCGAGCGCCCGCCCTCGAGCGCACGTTCCGGCCGAACTACCTCTCGTTCGCGGGCACCTACCAGTGCAACCTCGCGTGCCCGCACTGCTGCGTCCCGATCGAGTGGACCGACCGGCTCGACATCCCGACCGCGCTGCGGTTCCTCGAACAGGCGCACGAGGCGGGGATCGGGACGCTCGGGTTCACGGGCGGCGAGCCGTTCCTGTACCCCGCGTTCCTCAACGCCCTGACGGCGCGCGCGGCGGAACTCGGGTTCAAGTTCGACAAGCTGATGACGAACGGCGTATGGCACGCCGACGCCGCACACGCCGAACGGGTGCTCACGGCGCTCCGCGACGCCGGCTTCTCGGGCAAGATCGGCCTCAGCGTCGATAAGTTTCACGGAATGGACATCGGCAAGCTCGCCGAGTTCTGTCGGGTCACCCGCGGGGTGTTCGCGCGTGACACCGTTCTGTCACTGAGTTACGCGAGCCGCGACCCGCACAAGGGCCTGGAACCGATCCGCCGTCTGGCTGCGGCTCTGGACGGCGTGGTGGAGTGGTCGAAGCTGCTCGGACGGTACTTGGTTGTGAGCGACGACCTCACGATGACCGCGTGCTGGAACCACCTCGCGACGGTGGAGCGGGCGGAAGACCTCCCCGGCGACCCGTGGGACGGCACCTGGTTCGAGGAGGATTACTGCGAGGGGCCGGGACAGGCACTCATCGTGAACCCCAAGGGTGAAGTGAAGCCGTGCTGCGGGTTCGCGTCCGACCTCGACCAGCTCACCATCGGCAACATCTACACCGACAGCGTGGAAGAGATCATCCGGTCGGCCCGCGCGCACCCGGTTGTCGGCACGATCTTCCGCGACGGCCTGTCGGCGATCCGGGACGAGATCCTCCAACGCGACCCGAATGCCCTGCCCGGTGCGACCACGAACCACTGCTACTTTTGCTGGTTCGCACTCACGCGGGGGCTGGCGGCCGGGGTGAACGGCGGGGGCGGAAAAGTCGGCAACTGGGTGACCCCGAAGCCCAACTTCACCGGCGAACTGATTCAGCTGGGGCTCAAACGGTAGCCCAAGGCACGACGGTTGCTCATCGGAATGCGTGTCTGCACCTCAGCGGGAGTCGCCACAATGAGAGTGACGGTCGAATCCGCCGGCTCCACCGATATCGGCCGTGTGCGCAAGAACAACGAGGACCATTTCCTGATCGCCGACCTCGTGAAGCAGCTCCGGGTGACGCAGACGAGCCTGCTCCCGTCCGAGGACGGCGGTTGGAAGTCAGGGGTAACGGGGCACCTGTTCGTCGTCGCCGACGGGATGGGCGGGATGTCCGGGGGCGAGGTGGCGAGCGGCCTCGCGGTCGAAACGATCTCGTGGTACGTCGCCAAGACGATGCCCTGGTTCTACCGCTACCAAGACGGCCGCGAAGTGGAACTGGAGCACGAGTTGCGAAAAGCCGTGCAGGTGACCCAGGACACCGTGAAGGACGCTGCCGAGCACTCGCGGTTCCGGCGCATGGGCACGACACTCACCCTGGCGTGCCTCCTGTGGCCGCGGCTCTACGTGGTCCACGCCGGTGACAGCCGGTGTTACATCCGCCGCGGCGACACGCTGACCCGCCTGACCACCGACCACACCCTGGCCCAGCGGGCCGTCGATGAGGGCGTGCTAACGGCGTCCCAGGCCGAAGCCGCGGGGCTGGGTCACGCCCTGTGGAACTGCATCGGCGCCGGCCAAAAAGAAGTGACGCCCGAACTGCACCACACCACGCTCCAAGCCGGCGATGAGTTGTTACTTTGCACCGACGGGCTCACCCGTCGGCTTACCGACGAAGAGCTGTTAACGATCCTGAAGCGGTCCGGCAGCCCTGCCCTCGCGGTCAAGACGCTGATCGAAGCGGCCAATGAAGCGGGCGGGCAAGACAACATCACCGCGATCATCGCGCGGACCAACCAAGTCGATGACCCGAACGCGACGAAAGCGCACGCGGTCGCACTCAGCCGCACCGTCTGACGCACCGGCCACACCGCACCCGCACGGCTCGCGCGAACACGCCGCTCAAACGGGAACGCGATTACACACAGTCGGTTTCCGGTTGTGCGACCGCTCTGTGTGGCGGTGAATGGGGTGGGGTTACCCGCCGGAGCCGTCGCCATGAAATCGCTCGAAATGCTGCTCGTGTGGACACACGGGCTGTCCGGTGCGGCGTGGTTCGGTGCGATCTTCTACCGCACGCTCGTGGTTGATGGAAAGGCGCTTGCCTTTTTCCGGTCGCGGGCCGAGTACGAACACTTCTCAGCCCACCTCGCCCACAACATGCGATACTTCGTCGTCGCCGGGCTGCTGACGTGCGGGCTGTCGGGGTTCGCGCTCGTGGGGTTACGGTGGGACGGCGCAAGCACGCTCTGGCTCGCACTGGTGGCGGCGAAGGGCGCCGCGTGGCTCGGCGCCTGCGTGCTGTTCACCTACGTGTCGTGGGTCCACTGGCCGTGGAGGGTCTGCGCGGCCCCGGCCGAGTGCGACGCGTACCGCCGGCACGGGCAGCGGCTCGCGCTCGGGATGGTCGTGCTCGCGGGTACGGGCTTCGCGCTCGGGCAGGCGTGCCGCGCGGTCCCGTGGCTCACCGCATAACCGCCCCCCACCTCACCCGGCGCGGCGCTGGCGCTCCTCTTCGTACTTGTGGAGCTTGTTGTAGAGCGTCTTCAGGCTGATCCCGAGTTCGTCACTGGTCTTCTGCTTGTTCATCCCGTTCTTCGCGTACACCTGAAGAATGTACTCCATTTCCACGTCCGCCAACGACTTCGTCGGGCCGCCCGTGCCTGTATCGTTCGCGGGCGCCCCCGGGAACGGGAGCGTCGGGGCCGGCGGCGCGGCGTAGGCGACGGGGTACGCGGCCGGCGCCGGCGCGGGCACCGGGTACGCCATCGGGACCGGCGCGGCGGCGCGGGGCGCCACCATCTCGCGGGGCAGGTAGTCGGGGGTGATCGCGCCGCCGCCCGACACGATCCACGCGTACTCCATCGCGTTCACCAGCTCCCGCACGTTCCCCTTGAACTCGTGGTTCACCATCACCTGAAACGCCTCGGGCGTAATCAGGTGAGCGACCGACTCCACCGGGCGCTTGGCGTGCCGGGCCAGCGCGTGCCGGGCCAGTTCCGGAATGTCCTCGCGCCGGTCCCGCAGCGGGGGCAGGTGGACGTGGAACATGTTCAGCCGGTACAGCAGGTCCTCGCGGAAGTGCCCCTCCGCGACCATCTGCCGCAGGTCCTTGTTGGTCGCGCTGATGACCCGCACGTCCACGGTGATCGGCTGGCTCTCGCCCAGGCGCTGGATCTCGCCCGCCTCCAGGAACCGGAGCAGTTTCACCTGAAGGTTCTTGTCGAGCTCCCCGAGCTCGTCGAGGAACAGGGTGCCGCCGTTGGCGACCTCGAAGAACCCTTTGTGGTCCTTGTCGGCGCCGGTGAACGCGCCCTTCTTGTGCCCGAACAGTTGGCTCTCGGCCAGGGACTGCGTGAGGGCGCCGCAGTTCACCGGCACGAACGGCATGTCGGCGCGCTTGCTGGCCGTGTACAGCGCCCGCGCGACCACTTCCTTACCGGTGCCGGTCTCGCCGGTGATGAGCACCCGGCCGTCGGTCGGGCCGACCCGCTGGATGAACTGCTGGACCGGCACCATCGCCGCGCTGGCCCCGATCAGGCCGGCCGGCCCTTCGGCCGCCTGCACCCGGCTCTCCAGCGCCGCGGTCTTGTGCTTCAGCCGCCGCTTCTCCTGGATGCGCAGGAGCAGCGCCTCGATGTCGGTCAGCTTGCACGGCTTGGTCAGGTAGTCGAACGCTCCCAGGCGCAGCGCCTCGACCGCGGTCTCCGTGCTGCCGTAGCCGGTCATGATGACCGCTTCGGTGTCCGGGGCGACCTGCTTGAGCGCGGCGAGCACCTGGAGCCCGGCCTTATCGTGCTCCATCCGCATGTCGAGGATGGCCGCGTCGAACGTCTGCTTCTTGACGGTCTCGATCCCGGCCTTGCTGTCCGCGCAAACGGTGACCTCGTGCCCGAGGCGGGGCAGCTCCGATCGCATGAACTCCCGCAGGTGCGTCTCGTCGTCGACGAACAGGATTCGCAGTCGGTTGTGAGCGGGTGTGGTAGCCACTCGCGGTCTCCGTTTCGTCCGTCCGGTGTCTCGTTCGGGAGGGGAAGATAAACCGGCTTGCAGTATTTACAACCCCGATTCGTCGTCCCCGAGCGGTGAGGTTGAGAGTGCGATTAGTGACGTGACCTGCGCGCCGCCCATCGTCAATCAGAACTCGCCGCGTTCGCACCCCACTTATGCCGCGTTGCGCCCGCCAGGGAACGTCAGTACAGCGGGTGCCGGATCGGTTTCCGGGTCCCCGGCCGGCGCGTCCGCTACTTCCGGCGCGACTTGCAACGGGATGCGAACCGTAAACGTGCTTCCGGCGCCCGGCCCGGGGCTGGAAGCGGTGATGGTGCCGCCGTGCTGGTCCACAATCTGGTGGCTGATGAACAGCCCCAATCCGGTCCCCTTGCCCGTGCGGCTCTTCGTGTAGAACGGCTCGAAGATGTTCTCGAGCACGTCCGGCGCCATTCCGCAGCCGGTGTCGGTGAACGCCAGTTCCGCGTACCCCGCGACTGTGCCCAGCGTGATGTCCAACCGGCCCCCGTCGTCCATGCTGTCGAGCGCGTTCACAACCAGGTTCAGAATCACGCTCTTGAGGTCCTGGGCGTTGATCGGGGCCACGATGTACCCGGTCGGCTCGAACGCCACCAGCTTCCCGCGACTGGACGGCAGGTGCCGCGCCACTTCCAGCACGCCGCTCACGAGCCCCGTGAGGTCCGCGGGTTCCTTCTTACGATCGCCGGTGCGGCTGAAGTCGAGGAGCTTCTGGGTGATGTCCTTGCAGCGAAGCGCTTCCTGCTGAATCATCTTCAGGTAACGGGCCAGCACCTCAGCGTCGGCGGGCGGCGCGACCGCGGTGTTGGCGGACAGGGCCGTAAGTGTTTCCTGGAGCCGGCGTTCGAGCGCCTCGGAGCAGAACAGGATGCTGGCGAGCGGGTTGTTGATCTCGTGCGCGACCCCGGCGGCCAGGAACCCGACGGACACCATCCGCTCCGAGCGCACGAGCTGCCGGCTGCGCTCGGTCACCTGTCGGGCCAGGTCCGCGTAAACGGCATGGAGCCGCGCCACCATCGCGTTAAATTCGTCCGCGAGTTCCTGAAGCTCGTCGCCGGAGTCCAGCACGATCGGCTGGTTGAAGATGCCGTTGTGAACCCGCTGCACCCCGCCTTGCAGTTCGCGGATGGGCGCGAACATCCACACGCGGAAGTAGTACAGCATGGTGCCGACGAGCGCCAGCGCCCACCCCATTGCGAATCCCGTCAGGCAAATCGCCCGGAAAACGGCGGCCTTCGATTCGTCGCAGCTCTGCTTGATGTCGTCAACTTGTGCCTGCCGGAGTGCCTCGGCGATCTGCACACACTTGTTGTGCACCGGGATGAGCTGATCGGGGTTGTCTCCCCCGTTCAAGCTCGCCGTGGGCCTAAGGTCGCTGTCGACCGCAGACATCAAGGCAGCCAGCTCGCCCTCAAGCTGACTCACCAATCCGTTCTCCATGTCTGCATTGTCAGGATCGAGACCGGCTTTCCTTGCGTCTTCGTTTTGCTGCTTGACAGCATTGAGCTGGTTTTGCGCCTCGACGACTTGAATCAGGTTCCGCTCGTACCGTTTCGAATCCTTGGACCGGTCCACCTTGTTTAAAACATCCACAAGCTTGGCGACGGCCTGAAATACCTGGATCTTCCGCTGCGTGACCTTGTAGCTGATGTAGTAGTTGTACAGGCCGTACGCCGCGCCGCAGGCGAGCAGACCGATGCTCACGGCCACGAGGACCAGCCCCAGCATCAGTTTGTGGCGCAATCGACGGCGAGCCACGCGACGACCTCCTGCCGTAACCCGCCCGTCCGTGAGCGGGGCCTTCCCTCCCCGTGGGAACCGCCAGGGACCGGGAAGGCGGCGGACTGTACCAATTGCGTTCTTACAAAACGAGAGCAACTTTTTCCGATCCGCGCCCGCCCGCATTGGGGTTGCACGGGCCCTTCGTTCGGCGGTACAGCACCGGTTGCTTTCTCCCTTAATATTGAGAGGACTGCCCCAATGGAGCCGCAACGAGCCGTCACGGTGGGTCCGTACCGCGTCGGCGGGGGCGGGCCGCTGCTGTGGATCTGCGGGCCGTGCGTGATCGAGTCGCACGACCTCACGCTGCGGATCGCCGAAACCCTCAAGAGCTACGTGGACCGGCTGGGCCTCCAGTTGGTGTTCAAGGCGTCCTTCGATAAGGCGAACCGGAGTTCGGGCAAGTCGTTCCGCGGCCCCGGACTTCAGGAGGGGCTGAAAACGCTCGCGGCGGTGAAGGACGCGACCGGGCTCCCCGTCACCACCGACATCCACGAGTGCGCCCAGGCCGCGCCCGCCGCCGAGGTGTGCGACATCCTCCAGGTCCCGGCGTTCCTCGCGCGCCAGACGGACCTGCTGGAGGCGTGCGGCCGAACCGGGCGGGTGGTGAACGTCAAAAAGGGGCAGTTCATGGCCCCGTGGGATATGAAGAACGTGGTCGCGAAGTTGTCCGAGTTCGGCACCGGGAACGTCCTCCTCACCGAACGCGGCACGACGTTCGGGTACGGGATGCTGGTCAACGACATGCGGGCCGTGCCGTGGATGCAAGAAACCGGTGCGCCGGTGATCTTTGACGGCACGCACAGCGTACAGAAGCCAGGGGCGCTCGGGGACCGCACCGGCGGGGACCGGGCGATGGTCCCCGTTGTGACCCGGGCCGCGGTCGCCGCCGGGTGCGACGGGGTGTTCCTGGAAACCCACCCGCGCCCGGACGAGGCCAAGAGCGACGGCCCCAACATGATCCCGCTCGACGTGCTGCCGCGCGTGATCGCCGAGTGCGTGAGGGTCCGCGCGGCACTGAACCGCCCCGACGATGCCACCGCCACCTGAGCCGACCCGCATGAACCGTACCGAACGCGCTCCCGGCGCCCGCCGGCCCCGAGCCACACTCATACTCCTTCTCCTCGCCGCGGGCACCGGCACCGGTGGGTGCGGCCGTCCCCCGGCCCACGTGGACGGCCCCGCCGCAACCGAGGGGCCGAAGGTCAACCCGTGGGCCAACGCCGCCCAGCGGCTCAAGAAGGACACCGACCCGACGACCGTCCGCGTGGCGCTCACGGCGCTGGGGTCCGAGCTGAACGCCGAAAACAAGGAGCGACTGCCGGCGCTGCCGGAAGCCGACCTGGCGAAGCTCGCCGAGGTCGTGCCGCTCACCCCGGAGGACCGCGAGGAGCTGCGTGCCGGGGCCTTCACCGCCCACGACAGCGTTTACATCGCCGACTGCCTGTACCTGCGGGACGCGGCCCGGTCGCTGGCGCTGGCCGCCCTGCCGCCCGAGGCCCGGGCCGAGATCGCCCTGGCGTGGGTGTGCCGGCAAGTGTACTTGCAGCCGTGGGCGTGGCACCTCGGCGCCCAACCGCTCAACGGCAACGCCGTCGTCCACACCTTCCGAACAACGTCCGTCGCGCCGACCGCGGTGCTGCGCCGCGGGTCCGGCTCCGGGCTCGAGCGCGCCTACGTGCTGCTCGCCCTGCTCCAGCAGTTGAACCTCGACGCCTGTCTGGTCGGTCGCCCCGGCGCCGGCGCCGCGAACGTGGTGTTCCAGGTCTCCGCGCCCGCCAACGCCCCCGGCGTCCCCAACGTCGCGGGGCTGGCCCCGCGCGGCCCGTTCTGGGCGGTCGGGGTCCGAACGGGCGACGACGTGCGGCTGTACGACCCGTGGCGCGGGGCCGCGGTTCCGTTCACCCTGAAGCAGTTGCGCGCGAACCCCGACGCCGCGAAAGCCTGGTTCGAGGACCCGGCGAACGCGGGGGGCGCGACGCTCGCCGACGCGAAGGCCGCCACCGTTTACCTCGCCGTGCCCGTCAACTCTCTGGCGCCGCGCATGGCGACCGCCGGCGACCGCCTTCGCGCCGACCTGGACGTGAACCTGGCGTTCGACGCCGCCAAGCTGCGGGCCGCGTTCCCGGACCCGAAGCCCGCGTTCTGGAACCCGCCCGACGAGCCGTTCGCTTACGGACGGGTCGCGCGGTCGCTGCTCCCGGTGGACGCCGGCGGTTCCGACCGTGGCGAGACCGGGCAGCGCCTGTACGATGCGTTCCGGCGCGACCAACTCCCGTTCGGCGTGTTCCGCGTGCCGAACACTCTGATCGAAGAGGCCGCCCCGGCCCGGAGCCGGCTCTGGGCGATGGCGGCCGGGGCGATCGGGGGCTCGTTCATCGAGCCCCCGAACCCGCGCGAGCGGATCCAGCGCGGGCAGTTCCAGGACGCGTCGTCGGACTTGGTGAGCAAGCAAGACCTGTTCACCAGGGGGCTGGAGCGGCTCCGGCTGAACAAGGACGCGGACCAGCAGATCCGCGACTGGGTCGACGCCATGAACGAGCTGTACCCGGAAGCGCGCCGGGCGGAGATCCAGAACAACAAGGAACTCGTGGCCCAGAAGCTCGGCCAGATCGAGGCCCAGTGGAAGCAGCCCGGGGCACAGTACATCGTGGACCGGGCGGCGTCGGAAGTGGGCCTGGCCGAAGCAACCCTGCTGCTGGCGTTGTGCAAGCATGAGATCGCGGAGCGAGCGCAGGTCCGCGCGGAGCGGGCGAGCGGCCCGGAAGCCACCCGGCTGCGTCAGGAGGCCGCGAGCCAGTGGCAGACCGCACTCTCCGCGTGGCGCACCTACGAGGGGCAGTCGAGCGCCCACGCCGGGTTCCCGGGCCGGGTGGAACACGCCCGTTCGCTCGCGGCTCGTGCGGAACAGCTTTTGAACGCCGCGAAGAAGTAGTTCCCCCCGCGCACCGGCAGGTCGCCCGGTCGGTGCGCGATAACGGCAAGGTCGGGGCGGGACGACGGGCTCCCCTCGCGAAGCAACCACTGGTACATTAGGCATTTCCCCACCTGATTTTCCTCTCGCGGTGCTTCCAGAAGTTCGTGCGCTTTGCGATCACACGGAACGAACGGCCTCGATTCTCGGAACGCAGTCGCACCTCCCCGCACGAACGAATTCACATAATCATCGATTTCATAAGTCTTTACGTCTCACAAGCCTCCCGCCACCTGAGCCGTTATCGGTTGCCCTGAAGCGTCACACCCAAGCTCCGGCATGAGCGCGAGGTGGTAGCGATGCCCCAGCGAATCGCCAGCCGGACGGTAGCGGTCAGCCATCGCGCGCCCAGTCGGCGTGGTATCACCGCCGGGTGTCAGCACGGTGTCGTCACACTTCCATCTGCTCCGAACCGCACACGCCCAGGCTTCCACTTCAACGGCCCGATCTCTCGCCCGCTCGCGACCGCGAGCATCGCTTCCGCCATGTTGAAGTCCGCGAGCGCGCGCAGCCCGATGTACGAGGTCGTGAGCCGCGGGTTGATCTCGATGGCGAAATCGCTCGAACCGTCCGCTTCGTTACCGAGCACGAGATCGACCCCCACGTACCCCAAAAGTCCCGGCACACACGCGACAGCCGCACGAGCCAGCGTCACCGCACGGGAAGCGAGTTCCGGAGTGACCGGCAGCTCGCCGCCTCCGTACTTGAACCGCCCGTCGGTGCTTAACCGTTGAGTGGCCGGGACCAGAGCGACCTGCGCACGCGGGCCGCACAGAAACGCCACACTCGCGGGCGTTCCCGACACAAACTCCTGAAGGATCATCGGCCGCCCCGCCTCACGTCCGGCCAGCGCGGAAGCCAGCTCAAAGCGGTCCCGGATCAGAAACGTGTCCGTCGATCCCGCCCCGTCGCGCGGCTTCCAGACCACCGGGAACGCCTCGCACGGCGTCGGCTCACGTTCGCTGGTAGCGGGCGTTCGGATCCCGTGAGCGCGCCAGTGCTCGGCCAGCGCGAGCTTGTCCGACGTTAGTCCGATGGCACCGGGTGAGCACCCGAGGAGCCGCCCGCTCCGCGGTTCTCCTTCGACCTTCCGCGCGTAGCGAAACAGGATCTCGTCCGTCTCCGGCGCCACCACCACCGTCCAGTCCGCAACCGCACCGTGGCATAAATCCTCAAAACCGTCCGATTCAACAGGCGCCGCGTCATCCGGAAGCGCAAGCACGTCCACCGCTTCAATGCGCCCGAAATCCGCCAGCAGCGCGTCCCGCATCGCGCGGCCTTCGAGGTACATGCCGTGTTCCGGCGTGCCCGGTTCGCGCCCGATTCCGAGAGCCGTCATGTACTCGTAGACGAAGACCCGCATTATGATTTCCGCTACTGTTTCTGTTGTCCTCGGGCATACTCTACGAGCGCACGAGCGGACAGAAGCGGGCCGGCGAGCCGTCAGACCGCCGCGCGGCAGGCGAACCGGGTGCCGGTCTGCAACACCGGCGCGTTCGCCACGCGGGTGTGGCATCGGCGATCAATCGGATTTCAGTCGTTTCAAGTTCGAGCAGCGCGGTTTTGATTTTTGAGTGTGGTCCGCTCACGCCGTGAGCGGTCGTTCCGCGGCCCCGACTCGCCCCGCGGGCGTGCGGCCCCGTCGTTGCGCGCCACGCGCATCCGATACTCGGAGCAACCGCTCACGGAGTGAGCGGACCACACTCAAAGGCTTGTGGATGGGTCTGCTACACCAACTGGAAACTACTGGATTTGGTATGAGGCATGTTGCCGCCCTGCCGTTCGGCAGGGGCGGCGCGACTCTCGTTAGGGCTTCGCCTTGAGGTCGAAGTTGAGCCCCTCGCGTTTACCCGGCTTGAGGTCCGCGGTGAGCTTCGTCTCGACGTTGTACTCTTTGGGGATGAGCGACTCGATGGGGTTCATTCCCATCACCGGGTCCGGCTTGGTAGGCGGCTTCGGGGCGGTGATCCGCACCTTCTTCGGGCCGGGTGCGACGGCGAGCGAGTACTGCCCGTTGGCGATCTTCCCGGCCGCCGGCGTCACGCTCCCGTCCGGGGACTCGAAGATGATGTCGCCATCGGCAACCGCCTTGCCGTCGAACGTGACGGTCCCGCTCACCTCCGAGACCTTGTCCCCGCAGCCCGAACAGAACATCAGCAGCAGCGCCACCGCACCGGCGGCGGCCGAAAAACGGGTCCGCATTGTGGCCCCTCCGGTGGTTACTCGTTGGTGAGCACTTCGCCGCTGGCCCGGCTGCCCAGGGCCAGCCAGGTCGAGGGGGTGATGCCGTTCGTGTAGAACCGCACCGACCCGTCCGCGAGGCACGCGTTCACCCCGCCCGAGTGGCTGCTCCGGGCCAGGGTGTACGCGTTCAGCACCGAGGACGAGGCGCACGGGGCGCTGGGCGTCGGCACGCAGTACCCCATCGGGTTGTCGCCGACCGTGGAGTTCGGCGGGTACAGGGTCGAGAACTCGGTGCCGGCGTGGATCGCGTTCCAGATGCGCCCGCGGATGTCGTGGGTGCTGCTGGTGTCCTGGTTGAGCAGCAGCTCGCTCACCATCAGGGTGTTGCTGCTGCCGTCGGTGATCCCGACGATTTTGACGGCCGAGAAGCCGTAGAACAGCCCGTTGCGGTCGCGGCCGGTGGGGTCCGCGCTAGCTGTGGCGTAGCTGTTGCCGACGCAGGTGACGTAGTTCGTGTGGAACCCCTGTCCGAGCGACGACACCTTCCCGCCGCCGGGGTCCGACGGGCACACGAACGAGGGCATCACGATCTTGGAGTAGGCGGCCGTCACCGTCGTCTGCCGGGCGCTGAGGCCCGCCTGGTACTGCGTGTACAGCGCCGTCTGCTCCAGGAACGGGAGCGCGTACCCGACCCAGCAGCTCCGGTCGAAATCGAACCCCTGGCCGGCCTGCGGGTCGTTGTACCACGTGGGCGTGGTCGGCGCCGCGGTGAAGAACCCGCGCGGCTGACCCGGCGGGAAGCTCCCGTTCTGGTCGTGATAGTTGTGCAGCGCCAGACCGATCTGTTTCAGTTTGTTCTGACAGGACATGCGGGCGGCGGCCTCGCGCACCTTCTGGACCGCGGGCAGCAGCAGACCGATCAAAATCGCAATGATCGCAATGACGACGAGCAGCTCAATCAACGTAAACGCACGACGGGGCCGACGGTTTGGGCACGGTAGCATCACCGAACTCCGAGCGGCAGGAAAATAGGGGGCGGACGCCGGGACCGGTGCGAGCCGCGGGAACGTCTCGGTCACCGGTCCGCTGTAGGAGCGTGCGATTGTT
This sequence comes from Gemmata algarum, assembly GCF_034097035.1. NCBI lineage: Bacteria > Pseudomonadati > Planctomycetota > Planctomycetia > Gemmatales > Gemmataceae > Gemmata > Gemmata algarum. The sequence goes on along the minus strand of NZ_JAXBLV010000024.1, from coordinate 121,019 downwards.
TCATACCCGGCCACAAACTGTCAACACCGGCCCAATCATTTTTGTGCAACCGAGCGTTCGCACGGAGGCAAATCACTTCGCGAGGTCGAACGGGATCTCCTTGGACGAGCCCGACACCTCGGCGGTGAGCGTGCTGTTCGAGTTGTACTTGGCGGGGATGTACATCTCGGCCACCGGGATCGGGTCCGGCTCGCCGTTCTCCCCCTTCTTGAACTTGCCCGGGATGACCCGGCTCGCCGTGACCTCGACCCGCATCTGGCCCGGCTCGCACTCCAACTGGTAGGTGCCGTCGGCGATCGCGCCGGAGTACGCCTTCTGATCGCCCCCGGTGTTGCGGAACAGGATGCGCCCTTCCTTGACCGGCTCGCCGTTGTACGTCACCTTGCCGCTCACCTTCGTGAGTCCGCTGCCCGACCCGCACCCGAGGGCGCCGACCGAAGCGACCGCCAGCACCACCAGCGCCGCCCACCGAGCCGCCACCGATTGATCGACAAACACGCCAGAAACCTCCTGGTAATGAGAACCGGCCCCGGCGCGACGGGCGCCGGGGCCGTAGTAGGGTCGCGCGCCGCGGCGCGGATCAATCGAGGGTGAACACTTGGCCGTCGGCCTTCGTGCCCAGCGCCTGCCACGAGAACCGGTTCACGCCGTTGGTCACGAACCGCACCGAGGCGTCGCCGAGGGCCACGTTCACGCCGCCGGTGTGCTTGCTGCGGGCGTAGTTCCAGCGCCCGGCCAGCCCGCCTGCGCTACCGTTCTCGCACGGGGCCTGCGGCCAGGTGGTGGACTTGCAACTGTACACCCGGTCGGCCACCGTGGTGTTGGGCACCTCGAACGAGGAGATCCCGAACGAGCCGTGCGGCGCGCCGCCCCAGAACCCGCCGACCTCGCCCCACCCGCCCGTGCCGTTCGCGCGGATGATGCTCTCGCTGGCCATCAGCGTGTTGGACGTGCCGTCCGAGATGTCCGTCATCCGCGTCTTCGACCCGTGGTAGAAGATGCCGCCGGTGTCCGCGCCCAACCCGCCCGCGATGCTCACCTGCGTCGGGGTGGTGCCGCTCCACGTCATGCCGCCCGCGCCGACCGCGTAGTTACCCTGGAACGCGGTGGTGCCGCCGTTCCCCCCGCGCCCCGGCGAGCTCGGGTCGGACGGGCACGCCAGCGTGGTCACCACGGTGGTCAGTTGGGAGCCGGTCATCTGGTGCAGCCACTGGTCGTAAGGGGCGCCGGAGTTGAAGCCGGTCGTGTCGGCCATGTACTGGTTGAACAGGTTCTGCTGCTCGAGGTACGGGAGCGAGAGCTGGAACCAGTTCTCCCGGCGCCGCTCGACGGCCGGGTTCCCGGCCACGTCGCGGTACCCGAACGGGAAGTACTGGTACGCGTCGTGGTAGTTGTGCAGCGCCAGGCCGAGCTGCTTGAGGTTGTTCTGGCACTTCATGCGGGCGGCGGCCTCGCGCACCTTCTGGACCGCCGGCAGCAGCAGACCGATCAAAATCGCGATGATTGCAATGACGACGAGCAGTTCGATCAACGTGAACGCGCGACGACTGCGGCTCTGTTGGGTCACAACAGTCCTCCGGAGTGATGAGAGATCGGGCGAGCGGAGAGGTTGCGGCAGGCCACTGAGGAAGGAATCGATGAAACGGGTACCGAGAGAGAGGTGGTCATTATCCAGCAAGGGCCGGGCGAGGCAACCCGACGCGCGCAGATCTCATAATTCCTTGCGCTGTGCAGCACAAGACGCGAGCCGGAACAAGATCACCATTAATCAACACGACCGTGATGTCGATTATTGCAGCGGTTGGTCGCCGGTCCCTGCTCGTGCTGCGGACGGCACGCGCGGTGTCAGTCGCCCACGTCGAGCAAGCCGACGTGCCCTTTCTCGCTGGTGAACGCGAGGGTGAGCCCGTCCGGGGAGAACGCGACGTGGTGGAGCGGCCCGATTTTCGGCGCGAACGCGCGCCGCTCGGCCCCGCTCGCCGCGTCCCAAATGCGCACCGTGCCGTCGTGCGCCGCCGACGCGATGGTGGACCCGTCCGGGGAAAAGTCGAGGCTCTGGATTTGCGCGCCGTGCCCGCGGAACTGGCGCAGGGGGCCGGGCCGCCTCCGCCCGCGGGTGCCCGCCGGCCGTACCATCTCCCACACCATCACGACCGCCCCGCCGGCCGCCGCGAACTTGGTCCCGTCGGGCGAGAACTCCAGGCCGCGCACGATCCCGCGCAGCGCGAGGTCGTGGCAACAGCGGCCGGAGGTCCAGCTCCAGAACTTCACGTGCTTGTCGGCGCCGCCGGAGGCGAACCCGTCCGGCCCGGCGGCGAGCGCCCCGCACGCGTCGGCGTGCCCGCGGACCGACCGCACGGCCCCATGTGCCGGCAGGTCGAACAGGTACACGCGTTCCGCCTCGCCCAACTGCCCGCCGGCGAACGCCACCTGTGTGCCGTCGTGCGACACCACCAGCGTGCCGACGCCCCACCCGCCCGGCTTGACCACGTTCCACACCGGCGCGCCGGTGGCCGCGTCCCAGGCCCGCACGTCGCGCCACCACCCGGCGGTCAGCAGGGTTCGCCCGTCCGGGGTGAACTGCGCGTGCGACAGCCCGCCGAACACCGGGGTGAGGTCCGGGGCTTCGTCGTCGGCCTCCGCGTTCACCTGCCACACCGGGGCGCCGGCGTGCAGTTCGGCCGGGTCCCACACCTTCGCCCACCCGTCCTCGGACACCGACGCGACCCGCGCCCCGTCCGGGCTGAAGCAGGCGACGTTCACGCACGCGGCGTGCGGCTGGATGACGATCATGTCGGCCCCGCCCCGGCCGCGAGCCGCTCCCGGGCCGCGGCCACCTCGGCCGCCCGCATCGCGGCGAACCGGTCCAGGTGGTCCCGCAGCAGCGGCGACACCTCCCACCGCGCGTACCGGTCCCAGGTCCGCTCGGCGCGGGCCGCCTGCTCGCGAAAGCCCTCGGCGTACACCACCCGCCCCTGATCGACGAGCTTCACGAACAGCGGCTCCCCGTCGATGTGCTCGCTCCGGTCCGCCACCACCAGCGTGTCGCCGCGGGCGTACACGCGGACGTACCCGGGGACGGTCTCCTTGCCGGGCGAGTTGGAGAACTTGACGTTGGGACGGTCGGCGGTGGCGGTGCGCTTGAACGCGGCGCTGACCGTGTCGCGGTGGACCAGCTTCCACCAGTAGCCGCCGGCCCCCGGGAACAGCATCGTCGGTTCGACGCCGGTCTGCGCGCGGAACGTGTCGTACACCCGCCGCACCCCCTCGGGCGTGACCTCGTCCTCGAAGACGATCACCCGCGGCGGGATGCCGAGCTGTTTCATCTTCTGGAAGTACAGCACGCACTGCCCCGCGATGTCCCCGCTGTCCACCCGCACCCCGACGCGGTCCGTTTCGGGGTGCGACCGGATCACCCGCAGGGCGTTTTCCAGCCCGACGGTCTCGGCGTCCACGAGGTCGCACAGCAGCGAGGCGGCGCCCATCTTCGACACGAACCGGTCCATCATCTCGAACTCGGCCGCGGCCAGCGTCCGGTCGAACGACTGGGCGGCGCACATCATCTCGTGGCCAATGGTGCCGATCGACCGGAACAGATCGGGCCACATGAACTCCGCGGTGTCATTCGAGGTGAGCTGCGCCGCCCCTTCGGCCCCGGCCCCGCCAACGAACCGCGCCAGCAGCAGGATGAGGTTGCACACCTCGACCGGCGCGGACCGCAGCCCGAACTCGGCGTCGCGCGGGGTGGCCGCGCGCATGAGCCGCGCCTTGGTGGCCTGGATCACCGGCGCGAAGTAGCGGCACATCGCGGGCTCGGTGTAGGAGATCAGCCCGCCCGGACCCTCGAACGTGAGGCACGGGACGCCGGCGAGGAACGTCTGCCCGCCCGGCAGGCCCCACACGTCAACCGGGAGCGTCAGCTCCTCCCCGGGCTGCGCGAGGACCGCGTCCCAGACCTCGGCGGGAAAGGCCTTCGTCGCGGAGTCTCGGGCGTACCAGTCGCGCGCCAACAGGATGTCGCGGCGTCGCAGGGGGCGGTGGAACCACTGCGCGAGCACGGCCTCGTGCCCCGCCATCACCAGCCGGTTGTTCGCGCCCGGCTCGGGCAACCCCTTGCGAAACGTCAGCGTGTACGCCGCGGGCTGAAGCGCGATGTCGGGCACGGCGGCCCACATGGTGCGCTTGTAGGTGTCCGTGCCCCCGAGCCAGCCGCCGAGCAGAAACAGCTTGGCGAAGAACTCGTCGCGCATCTCCGCGCGCTTCGCGGCGAACGGGTCGGTGGGCATGGGAATCTTCACGGGTTCGTGTCGAGCGGGTGCTTCCGTCGTGAACGCGGCCCGCTCGCGAGGTGCAGTGCGGAATCGGCCGGCGTGGCGTCAGTCGTCGGTGTCCACGTCGAGCGACTTCACGATCGCGGCCAGCACCGGCTCGTTGCGGGCGCGGTCGTACTCGCTCACCTGGACCATCAGCAGCAGCGGCCCCGCGTCCGTGGCCACGCACCGCACGCGGCAGGTGGTCGTGGTGTCCGCGGTGATGAAGTCCGCGTTGAACCCGACCGCGGGCAGCCCGCAGATCGTCTCGACCACGTTCTCGGCGTCGAGCTCCTGGTAATCGGCGCGGAGCGCCTCCAGCGTCTGGTCCGCGAGGTCGCCGGGGTGGTCCGCCTCCGGCTGGAGCGACATCATCAGGAACGCCGTCTCCGGGCTGGAAACGGTGACCGTCCACGCCCCGCTCTCGGCGTCCTCGGCCTCCTCGATGTCCCACGATTCCGGGTACCGGATGGCGATGCGGTCGCGCTCGAACGTCTGCATGTCCCGTGTCGCAAAGTCGAAGGTCGTGAAGTCGTGAAGTCGAAAGCGGTCAGCGTCTCGGTCTTCGACTTGGCGACGTTCGACCTGACGACTTCCGACGGCGTCACGAAACGCCTTCCTGCGTCTCGCGCACCAGCTGGCTCACCACGGCCCGGGTGCTGCCGGCCTCGTTGAACGTTTTCAACTGCCGGTCGGCGCTGGAGCCGCCCTCCATGATCTTATACGCGTACTCCACCTCGGCGCGCGTGCCCAGCTCGTCGAGCACGTCGCGCAGGAACCAGTCGATCAGCTCGTGGATGAGCTCGCGGACCGGCACCTCCTTCTGCTTGCCGAGGTCGAGCATCTTGCCGTCGAGCCCGTACCGCACCGCGCGCCACTTGTTCTCCTCGATCAGCTCCGTGGGGTACACGCGGAACGTCAGGTTGTCGCGCCGCAGCTTCCACAGCTTGGCGATGATCGCCTGAAAGATGGCGGCGATGCACACCGCCTCGTCCACTTTTGTGCACACGTCGCAGATGCGGAACTCGAGCGTCGGGTACCGGTGGTTGGGGCGCACGTCGTACCAGATCTTGGACCCGTCCGGGATGCAGTTGGTGCGGACCATCGCCTCCACCATCCCGTTGTACTCGGGCCACCCGTCGAAGAACGGCGGCATCCCGGACCGCGGGAAGTGACGAAAAATGATCGAGCGGTAGCTCTTGAGCCCGGTCCGGCGCCCGGTCCAAAACGGGGACGAGGTGCTGAGGCAGAGGATGTGCGGCGCGAAGTACCGGGCCACGTTCATCGCGTCGATGAGGAAGTCGCGGTCCTCGATCCCGATGTGGACGTGCGTGCCGAAGATGAGCAACTGGCGGGCGAGGTCCTGCATGTCGTTCTGCACGCCGAGGTAGCGCTCGAACGGGGTGATCTCCTGCTGCTCCCAGTTCGAGAACGGGTGCGTCCCGGCCGCCGCGATGACCAGCCCGTGCCGCCCGGCCAGCTCCGAGATGCTGCGGCGCAGCTTCACCAGCTCGTTGCGCGCGTCGGCCGGCGTCTGGCAGATCTCCGTCCCGACCTCCACCATCGACTGGTGCAGCTCGGCCTTGATCTGCTCCTTGAGGATCAGCTTCCCCTCGTCAAGGATCTGGGTGATGTACGACTTCAGCTCGCCCGTCGCGGGGTCGATGATCTGGTACTCTTCCTCGATGCCGATCGTGAGCGACGGGGCTTTCATAGGGAAGCGTTTTGGTATTGGGGTGCGGGGTCCGTCGGCCGCCATCCAGTTTCCGCGACGGGAACGGCGGACGCCACACCTTTACCCACGATCCCGGTTCGTCACCAGCACAACCGGCGAGCGGTTCTGCCGACCGAACCACGAACGCGGCCCCAGAATCAAAACAGCGCAGCGAGGTGTTGACCGGTGCAGGAGCCGCGTTACGGAACACAAACCGAACACGGCGCGGAACTTACGGCTCCGGGCACGTGCCCGGTCAGTCGGAAAAGGCGCACAGCGACGCGATCGCCTCCGCGGAACCGTCGCGGAGCCAGCCGTCGAGCTGCGCCGGGTCCTTGAGCTGCTGCCCCCGCGGCCGGGGCACCGCGACGAACCCGCAGTCCAGGCCCCCGACGGCCGACATGTCGCCCCACAGCTTCTCGAACTGACACACCGGGTACACGTCCTCTTGCCCGTGCCCCCAGCGCTTCTTCACGTCCTTGAGCGTCACATACGTCGGGAGCCGGGGCGCCATGCGGCCGATGGCCGCCCCCACCTTTTCGGCGTCCGCCAGATCGGCGCGCGTCAGGTCGAACCACGCGAGCAGTTGGTCGATGTCCACCCAGGTGGTGAGCGTGTTGTAAAAGGTGAGGTTGAACTCCTCCTCCTCGCGGGGCATGGCCAGCCCCTCAACGATGCGCACCTTCCCGTCCACGCGGGCCAACCCGCCGCCGCGGTCATCAATCCGCCGCCCGATCACCTCGTAGGTGAGCGCCCGGCCGGACGCGATGTGCTGCCCCAGCAGCCCCGGGTCGAGGGCCGCGCCGAGCGTGTCCACGTTGTGAACGAGCAGGTACTTGAGCTGCGGGCGCTCGGCCAGCAGGTCGCGGAGCGTCCCGTTGAGCAGGAGGTTCGGCACCTCGTACCAGTGGCCCACCGGGTGCAGGCACTGGGACGGCTCGTTGTCGGTGTAGTCCGCCCCCTCGCCCGCCGCCCGGGCCCAGCCGATGAGCGCCGCGTGGGCGCTGTCGCGGACCCGCTGCTTGCGCTCGTCGAGCACCTGGTGCGCGGTCTCCTCCCACGCGAACCGCAGGTCCCGCTCCATCGGCACCAGGCGCAGCCCGACGGACGCCCCGGGCGAGAGCCGCACCGACCCCGAGTAGCCGTAGGAGCGGTTGCCGCCCAGGTGCGCCCGGATCGGCTCGTGCGTCAGGTACCCGGTGGTGAACACGTGCGGCACCGGCGCCCCGAAGAGGTCCGACACGCGCCGGCTCTTCGCCAAATGGATCTCGAGGAACGTGCGGTGCCGGCCGGCGAGCCGCACGAACGGGTGGAGCGCCTTCACCACGCCCGCCCCTTGCGTCCACCGGCTCCCGGCCCCGGCCGCGAGGGTCACCACCGCGGCCTCACCGGCCTCGAGTGCCGCGCGGCCCCGGGCCACGTGCTCCGCGCTTATGCCGCCGCGGGCGTCGGCCACGTCGCCGGGTTGCACGTCCTCGACCACCGTCGACGCCGGGAGCCGGTTCTGGGCCAGCCCGATGAGCCCGCGCCGCAGGTCCGCGCGGACGCGCTCGTGCTGCTCGCGGTCGAACCCGTTGGCCGCCAGCAGTTCGGCCAGGGTGCCGCTCCGGGCGGCCGCGGCCGGCGCGCTCGGCAGCATGCGGTCGAACAGCGACTCCACCAGCCCCGCCAGGTCGGCGCCCCGGCGGGCGGCGCGGCCCACGCGGTCGAGTTCGGCCCGCTTCGACGCCGGCACCGCGCGCGGGTCCTCGCGGAGCCACCGCGGGACGAGCAGGGCGTAGTACCCGCGGGGCAGCAGCGGCTCGTCCGCGGGGAGCAGGTCGGCGGCAGTACCGTGCGGGTTGATGGCGAAGTCGTAGACGACCGGCTCCATCGCGAACGGCAGGCTCGTGCGCAGCGCGCCCCGCAGCCGGGACATCTCGGCGAGCAGGAACCGCTGCGCCTCCGGCTTCCGCTCGGGCGCGACGATGAACCCCATCCCGCCGCCGGACATCCCGCCCAGCATCCAGAAGCCCCAGAAGTCCGCGCCGAAGTGCGCGCGGGTGGAGGCGATCAGCGCCTCGGTGAACGCGTTGGTCGCGGCCGGGATGATGGCCTGGATCGGCCCGGCGAAGTTCCGCGTGGTGGCGGCGCCCAGCGCCCGTACCTCGCCCCGCTCCAGGCGCCCCACAATCTCGTCGAAGAACCCGAGCGCCTCCTGGCGGGCGGCCCACTCGCGCTCCTCGCGGAGCAGGTACTTCTCCGTGACCATCTCGAGCACCGGGCCGACGTTCTGCGCCATGCCGCCGTGGACGAGCACGAGGCTGTCTTCCAGCCGCCGCCGCGCGTCCGGCGGGACGCGGTCCGGCCCCAGCACCGTGTGCCGCGGGAGCAGGCACCCGCGGCTCACGCCGAACTCCGGGTCGCCCTCGGCCGCGGCGGCGCCCTCGATGAGCTTGATCCCGGGCCACACCCCGCCCGAGTCCTGCCACCCGCCGCCGGACCCGCCGATCCACTCGCCGAGGATGGCCCGCGCCGCGACCAGCCGGCGCTCGGGCTCGCTCAGCCCGCCGGTGAGCGCCTTCGCCTGCCCGGTGGCGCGCATGCACACCGCGATGAGGGCCGCCAGCAGGTTGGTGGACACCGCCAGCCGCGACCCCTTCGGGATGTCGTTGACCACGCTGACCAGTTCGATCCCCAGCCCCGGGCCGACCAGCGCCGCGAGCACCTGCCCCAGTTCCTGGCGCACGCCCTCCAGGCCCGGCGGGATCAGCCCCGACGCGATCACCGCGGCCTTCAGCAGCCCCAGGTAGTCCCGGGCGAAGTCGAACACCTCGTCGAGCGACCGCACGTCGGCCGCGGCGTCCAGGTCCACGCTCACCAGCCGGAGCACCGGCTCGTCGATGACCCGCAGGTAGACTTCGATGGGCGGGCGCGGGGCCGCGTCCCGTCCGTTCACCCCCAGGTCGATGGACACGTTCAGCACCCGCGCCCCTTCCGGGTAGTCCATGCCCAGGAAGAAGATGTCGCTCCAGCACGAGTGGGACAGGTCCATGCGCACGGGGGTGCGCTCGCGGAGCACCGGGAACGGGGCGCCCGGGCCGGGCCGGGCGAGCAGTTCGGGGCGCACCCGGAGCGGGTGCTCGTCGGCCGAGCCGGTGCGGAACATCCACCGGTTGCCCGGGGCCCCGCGGACGCTCGCCCGCACCTGGTCGGCGAGGGTCTGGAACGCGAGCGCGTGGTACGCCGCGGCCAGGGCGCTGCACAGCGGGTCGCTCGGCCCGCGGGCGGCCTCCTCCGCGCGGAACAGCCGCACCGCCTCGTCGAACCGCCGGCCCATGAGCCGCTCGACGCCCGCGTAGGGCACCCGGCCGGCGGCCGGCAGCTCGGCCCGGGCGGGCAGGTGGAACCGGTCGATCGCGTACAGGAAGAACAGCGCCCGGACCCGCTCGTACAGGTTCTCGCGGTCGCGCCGGAACCGGTCCAGGGCGTCCCGCTCGGCCAGCAGCTCGCGGTAGCCGAGGGCCCGGCACGCGGCGGCCAGGGGGGTGTTCCGCACCGCCGGGTCGGCGGACGTGATCAGGTCGCTGAGCGGCATAGGCGGATCAGCCCCGCTGGGCCAGGAGGTCGATGATCTGGGCCAGGATCCGCTCCCGGTCCACGCCGTCGAGGGCGAGCGCGAGCTGCGCGGTGAGCAGCCCGTACTTGAGCCCGGTGTCGTACCGCTGCCCGGCCACCTCGAGCGCGAGGTACCGCTCGCGCCGGGCCAGTTCGGCGAGCGCCGGGGAGAGGGCCAGCGGCCCCGCCCCGGCTTGCGCGGCCCGCTCGGCGAGCAGGTCCATGACCGCGGGGGTGAGCACGTGGATGCCGAAGAAGCACAGGTAGAACCCGGCCCGCACCCCGGGCACCGCGAGCACCTGCTCGGCCTCGCTCGGGGTCGGCTTCTCGAGCACCTGCTGCACCTCGTACAGGTCCGGGCGGCGGGGCACCCGGCGCCCGCCCACGGCCCCGTAGAACCGCAGCGCGCGCTCCCGGGTGGGCTGAACGGCCGAGACCGCGCACCCCTCGGCCCGGGCCAGGTCGGCGACCTGCTTCGCCGAGCGGGTGGCCCCGCGGGCAACGAACAGGTGGTCGCTGACCATGTGCAGGAACGGGCGGCCGGCGGTGAACGCGCGGGCGAGCAGCACGGCGTGGCCGTAGCCGAGCGGCTCGGGCTGCTCCACGAACGTGAGCCGCCCCGCGTGGGGGCCGGCCGCCGCCCGGTACGCGGCCGCGTCGCCCGGGGCGATCACCAGGCACACCTCTTCGGCGCCCGCCTCCACCGCCTCGTCGAGCACGATCTCGAGCGCCCGTTTTTCCGCGCCGTCCCGGTCCACGAGGGTCTGCACCGGCAGCCCCCGTTGGCTGCGGCCCGCGGCCGTGATCACCGCCTTGGTCACTTCCATCGCACCACCCGCTTGGAACGAGACGCCCGTGGAAATGTAGGAATACGGGCGCACCAGAGTAGGTGACAGCGGCGAACCGACCGGCGCCGCCGTTTCGTCGAGCGGAATGAACGGGTTGGTCGCACGTCAGGACAATACGAGATAGCCGTGCCACGTCGCGGCAACAGGCCTTGCTACTGCGTAGCACAGCCGTGGCTCCAAAACCCTGACGCGCGGCGCTTTTTGTCGCGGCCGTGTTCTAGACTTTTCGCGTCACTGGAATCGATCCGCACCGCCCATTCGGCCCGCCCCTCCGCACCGGAGCGCCGAAAGACGTATGGAACCGTCCAACACCGAGTCGCCCTGCGTTACCCTCTCACTCGCCGGCGACGCCACCGCGCCGCGCACCTGGACCGCGTCCGGGCACCTGCGCATCGGCCGGCTCCCGGAGCTCGAGGTCGCCCTCGACGACCTGTCCGTGAGCCGGTTGCACGCCGAAGTGTACCTGCTCGACGAGGCGTGGGTGGTCCGCGACCGCGGCAGCTCCAACGGCACGGTCCTGAACGGCGTGCGCATCGGCCGCACCCCGCAGCCGCTGCGGGCCGGCGACACCATCCAGATCGGTGCGCTGGCGTTCAAGGTGGAGCTGGTCCGGGTCCGGCCGATCGCGGTGCGGCTCGGGAACCAGACGGTTCACGTCGAGGCCGCGGCCCGGCGGCACCCCGACCCGGTGGACACCACCGCACCGGTCGGGGCCGGGCCGGGCCGGCCGGGCTTCCTGCGGCTGGTCCGGGCGGCGCACCGGCTGACCGAAGCGGCCCGGGCGGCGGACGCGCTCCAGGCGCTGGTCGACGACGCGCGGGTGTGCTTCGGGGCGCGGCGGGCGGCGGTGTTCCTCGTGGACGACGCGACCGGCCACCTCGGCGCACGGCACTTCGCTGCACGCGGCGGGCGCCCGCCCGGCAAGACGCTCGCCGCGGTCGCGCTGCGGCGCCGGCAGTCGCTGCTGTTCGCGGACCGCACCGAGGTCGTCGGCCACCAAGCCGAGAGCGGCACCACCGGCGACCTGAACTCTGTCATCTGCGCGGTCCTCCGGGCGCCGGACCGGGCGTTCGGCGCCCTGCACCTGGACCGCGGAATGGACGCCGAGCCGTTCACCGCCGCGGACCTGGAACTGGCGGACACGCTGGCCGACGCGGTCGCCCTCGGGCTGGACCGGCAGCAGCTCGTCGAGCGGAACCGGGCCATGTTCGTCCAGACCGTCACAGCCCTGGCCCAGGCCGTGGAGATGCGCGACGAGTACACCGGCAACCACACCCAGCGGGTCACCACCTACGCGCTGCTGCTGGCCGACGAGTTGGGGTTGCCCGACGAGGACCGGAAGCAGCTCCAGGTGGCGACGCTGCTCCACGACATCGGCAAGATCGGCATCGACGACGCGATCCTGCGGAAGCCCGGGCGGCTGTCGGACGCCGAGTTCGCGCAGATGAAGACGCACGTGCTGCGCGGGGCCGAGATCGTCCAAATGATCCCCGGGCTCGCGTGGGCGCTGCCGGTCGTCCGCGGGCACCACGAGCGGTGGGACGGGCGCGGGTACCCGGACGCGCTGAAGGGCGAGGAGATCCCCCTGACCGCCCGCGTGGTGGCGGTGGCGGACGCGTTCGACGCGATGACATCGGACCGCCCGTACCGGGCCGGCATGCCGGCCGCGCGAGCGTTCGCCGAGTTGCAGGCCGGGGCCGGCACCCACTTCGACCCGGCGTGCGTGGAGGCGTTCACGCGCATCCGGCCCCAGTTGGAAGCGCTCCTGGAGCGCGAGGCGCGGGAGCGGCGGGACGCCGAAGCCGGGCTCCACACGCTCACGCGCCAGGAGCTGGACCGCGAGCGGGCGGCGCTGGCCGGCGCGGCGCTCGCCGCGCTCCGCGACGCGGTCCACGAAAAGGCCGGCGCGAACCGGGGCTGATCCGGCGGGCCGGGGCGACTTCCCGGCGCGCGGTCCATACAACACCACGGTTGCACCCCACCACCCTCCCCCCGCAACCGTGGCCGACTTCATCCGCATTGATGAGTTCGATCCGCTCCCGGTCGAACGGCCCGGCACCGTCGCCGAACTCGGCGCGCTGGTCACCCGCACCCGCGCTCGGAAGCACGGCCTGTACCCGGTCGGCGGGCGCACCGCCCTCGACTTCGGCCTGCCGCCGATCAAACCCGGGGCCGCGTGCGACACCACGGCCCTTTCGGGCGTGATCGACTACCCGGCCCGCGACATGACCATCACCGCGCGCGCCGGCACCACCTTCGCGGCGCTTCGGGCGGAACTGGCCAAAGAGGGTCAGTGGCTCCCGATCGACGTTCACTCGCCCGAAACGGCGACGCTGGGCGGCGCGGTGGCGGTCAACGCAAGCGGCCCGCGCCGGCTCGGGCACGGCACGCTCCGCGACTACGTCATCGGCATCTCGTTCGTAACGGACGACGGGGTGGAGGTGAAGGCCGGCGGTCGCGTCGTGAAGAACGTGGCCGGCTACGATCTGATGAAGCTGCAGATCGGCGCGCTCGGCACGCTCGGCGTGGTGACACAACTGACCTTGAAGGTGAAACCGAAGCCCGAGGCGAGTGCGGCCGTTGTGTTCGGCTGCGCGACCGACGCGCTTGCGAGCGTTCTCGACACGATTGCCGCGAGCAAGACGCGACCGGCGGCGGTCGAGCTGTTGAACCAAGCCGCGTGGCGGGTGGCGGGGATCGGCGCCACAAGCTCCGGACCGGATGCCGCCTGGGTGTTCGTTGTCGGCTTCGAGGAGAAAGGGGTCACGGTGCGGTGGCAGGCGGCGGCGCTGTTAAACGAGCTGAAGTCCGCCCCCATCCGTCACGTGACCGAGCTACCCGACACCTCGGCTCTCGACGCGCTGACGGCACTGCAAGGCCGCCCTGGGTCGCGGTTCCTCGCGAAGCTCTCGGTCTTGCCGAGCAAGGTCGCGGAGGCGTTGGCGCGGCAGCCCGCCGGAGCGGCCGTTCACGCGCACGCGCTGTCGGGCGTGATCTGGGTTCATTCGGACGAGGCGCGGCCCGACGGGGCGGTGCTGCACCGGTGCCCGCCGGAGCGGAAAAAGGGGCTCCCGATCTGGGGCGCCGTGCCACCCGGGTGGGAGCTGATGCGGCACATCAAGAAGACACTCGACCCGGATAACGTGTTCAACCCCGGCCACCTGTTTGGCGACGTGTGACGCCCTCCCGCGTGAGCTCGCTCTCTCACACCCGGCACGTAACCGGCCTGCCATGATGACGCCCACGGCCCAATCGCTTGCGCCGCAAACCGCGGGCGCTCCGCGGCCGAGTCGGTAACGGTTTTCACGGCCCGGCGCCCCGGCCTCAAAGCCCCTCCAGCCCGCACGGAACGACATGGCCACACCCACTCCCAATCTGGCCGATTCCGAGGCGCAGCGGACCGCGCTGCCGGTCCTCTCCGCGAACGTCGCCGCCCCGACCGCGACCGGCGCTCCCCTCCCCGCCCCGCCGCACGGTCACGGCACCGGCTCGCACGGCCCGCGCGTCGATTACGAGCTCGTTCTCGACTGCGTCCACTGCGGCCTTTGCACCGCGAGCTGCCCCACGTACATGGAAACCGCGAACGAGGCAGACTCGCCCCGCGGGCGCATCTACCTCATGCGGGGCGTCATCGACGGCACGCTCGCGCTCGACAACGACGTGAAGCAGCACCTCGACCTGTGCCTCAACTGCCGGGCGTGCGAGACCGCGTGCCCGTCGGGCGTGCAGTACGGGCGCCTCATCGAGCCGTTCCGCGAGTTCATGAACGAGCTCGAACCCGAGCGGCAGGTGCAGTCGCTCAACGCGGTCCAGAAGTTCCTGCTGTTCCACGTGTTCCCGTACCGGTGGCGCAACCGGGCGTCGCTGGCCCCGGCCCGGCTAATGCAGTGGACCGGACTGGACTGGCTCACCGAAAAGACCGGGCTCATGGAGCTGGTGCCCGGGTCGCTCCGCAACATGAAGCGGATGCTCCCGGACCTAAAGCCGCACTACGGACAGCTCCCCGAGGTACTCGAGCCGATCGGCCCGAAGCGCGCGCGGGTGGCGCTGTTCCTGGGCTGCGTCGCGGACGCGCTCTACCCCGAAACGAACTACGCCACGGCCAAGGTGCTCCAGGCGAACGGGTGCGAGGTGTGGATCCCCCGGAACCAGGGGTGCTGCGGCGCGCTGCACTACCACGCCGCACAGGAAGGGCCGGCGCGGGAGTTCGCGGCACAGAACTGCGATACCTTCGGCGCGACCAACCCCGAGACGTTCAAAGATGTCGATGCGATCATCACCAACGCGGCCGGGTGCGGGTACCAGCTCAAGGACTACGCCCACATGATGCACGCCACGCCGCACGCGGAAGCGGCGGCGCGGCTCCAGGGCAAGGTCCGCGACATCAGCGAGTTCCTCGTGGAACTCGGCCCGGTGCGGCCCAAGCACCCGCTCAACATCCGGGCCACGTACCACGACGCCTGCCACCTCCGGCACGCGCAGCAGATTTTCAAGCAGCCGCGGCAGTTGCTGGAGATGATCCCGGGTCTGGAGCTGGTGCCGCTGGCGGAGAGCGAGCTGTGCTGCGGCGCTGCGGGCAGCTACAACCTGACGCAGCCCGAAATGGCCGACCGGCTCGGGAAGCGCAAGACGGCCAACATCGCGGCGACCGGCGCGAAGGCGCTGTTCACGGGCAACGTCGGGTGCCTGATGCAGATCACGCGGCACCTGAAGGCGCTCGAACCCGGCGTGTGGTGCGCCCACCCGGTCGACGCGCTCTGGGCCAGCTACAGCGGCGAACTGCCGAAGGGGGTTGAGGGATAGGGCGGCCGGGCACGGGGCCGCGCCTGCCGCCCGGTTGTGGGTTGAGTTGCGCACCGGCCGCGCGATCACCGCGGGGCGAGCACCTCGCGGTATATTTGCAAGAACTGCGGCCCGTAGCGGAGCGAGTCAAACTTCGCTTCGGCCGTCCGCCGCGCGTTCCCGCCGAGGCGCGATCGCAGGTCCGCGCTCTCGGCGAGCCGCTTCACCGCCCCGGCAATGGCCGGCACGTCGCCCGGGGCGGCGCCCAGTGCGTCCTCACCGTCGGTAAACAGTTCGGCCGCTCCCCCCGCCGCAGACACGACAACCGCGCGGCCGCACGCCATTGCTTCAGCGATCGTTAGCCCGAACGGTTCGGGCAGCGTGGACGCGTGGACCATGACATCGAGCGCCCGATAGACGCCCGACGGATCGGGCTGGAACGGCACGAACGCGACCCGGTCTGCCAGCCCGCGCTCGGCGGCGGCGGCGCGCAGCTCCGGCTCCGAGAACTGCGCCGCGGTCGCGTAGATCGGCCCCCCGACGATGTACCAGCGCACCGGCAGGTGCGGCGCCTCGCGTGCGAGCCGCTGCGCCGCGTCGAGGAACGCGAGGTGCCCCTTCCAGCGCGCGTACGCCGCCACCAGCCCCACCCGCACCGTGCCCGCCGGCGCCGGCGCGACTCCCGCCAAGGCGTCGAGATCGGCGCTCCGGCCAGTCGGCTCGAACCGGGCCAGGTCCACCGCGTTCAGCACCGTGCGAAGCGGCACCCCCGGAAGCACCTTCGCGGTGTCGGCGGCCACGGCCTCGGAAATCGCCACCCCGGCACGCACCCGCCCGCTCGCGTACCGCAGCAGCCGCGCGGCCAGCGGACGCAACCCGTAGAAGTCGTGCAGGTGCCACACCACCGGCACCCGGCGCGGGACCGCGAACCGGGACAGCAGGTGCGTCTTGATGCCGTTCGAGTGGACGACATCGGGCCGGAACTTTGTAACCGCCGCGCGGAGGGCCGCGACGTACCCCGCACCGGCCGGTGCGGCCAGCGCGGCCCGCCCGAGCAGTGCCACCCGCCCGGCCCATTTCCCGCCCGACCGCAACTGGCTGTCGCCGAGCTGGGCCAAGGCGCCGGGGACCGGAACCGCCACAACTTCTGCGCCGAGGGCGTGCGCCTGGGCGAGCAGCGGGCCGTCGCCCGAGGCCAGCACGCCCACCGTCGCTGACGGATCGGCCCGGCGGATGCCGGCGACGGCCGTGATGAGGACCCGCTCGGCCCCGCCGAGCGTCCCCACCGGACTCAAAAAGAGCACCCGCATCAGCCCGCCCCCGCAAGGCGCAGGTACGCGTCCGCGATGACCCGCGCGTGTTCGCGCCACGAATACAACGCCGCGCGCGTCAGCCGGGCCTCGCGCGACGGGGCTAAGTCCGCACCGCTCAGCACGCGCGACACCGCATCGGCCCACGCCGGCACATCCGCGACCGGCCGGTACACCACCGCTTCCCCGCCGACCTCGCGCAGGACCGGCAGGTCGCTGGCCACCACCGCCGCGCCGCAGGCGAGCGCCTCGATCACGGGCAGGCCGAACCCTTCCGCCTCGCTCGGCACCAGCACCGCGCCCGCGCGCCGGTACAGTTCGGCGAGTTGCTCGCGCGACAGGCTCGCGAACCGCACGATGCGGCCCGCGACGCCGAGCCGCTCGATCCGCTCCGCGAGCGGCGGCGCCCACGGCGGCCCGACCTGCACCAGCCGCACCTCCGGGAGCCGCTTCAGCACCGCCGCGAACACGTCCAGCAGCACGTCGATGCGCTTCCGCGGGATGTGACTGCCGACGTGCAACAGGTACGGTGCGGGCGGAGCCCCGGGCGCGGGCAGTTCGACCGGTCCCGCGCCGGGCACGAACTCGTGCGACACGCCCAGGGGCGCGTGTACCAGCTTGTCCGCGGGCACGAGGCCGGCGTCGGCGAGCTGCCGCCCCACCTCGCGCGAGTTGTGGAACACCACCGCCGCGGCCTGCATCCCGCGCAGCGTGCGCCGGGCCAGCCGCCGGAACCACCACGGGCGCGGGTCCCGCTCCGGTTCGAGCAGCGACCGGAACGCGTCGAGGTCGTGGCAGTACACGCCGGCGCGGCCGGGCGGGACCGCCAGCGCGGCGTGCGCGTAGCTGTGATCGACAATGTGGAAAAAATCGAACTCGCGGGCGCGCGTCCGCAAAACCCGCGGAATCGTGACGTGCCGGTTCAGGAGCCGGTCCGCGTTGAACGCGGCGTTCTTACGGCCCACCACCGGCAGCTTCTGAAAGCGCCGCCGGAACGGGACGTCGAGGTCGGTCGCCGCGACCGCCCCAACCGGCAGGTGCGCCACCAGCTGGTCCGCGCACAGGTCCATGCTGGCCCACTTCTCGGCGCGAAAGTCGCGAACGATGGCGAGTCGAACGGTCCGGTCGGTCATGCCGCGTGCCCCAGCCTTTCCTGATCCGTCGAACACCCGAGCGGTGCGAGCCCGTCTCGACCGGTCACCCGCGTTCGGCCCCGGCGCGGTCGATCAGTTCGTCGAAAAAAGCCAGGTGCTGACCGGCGATGACCGGCCAGGCGAAAACGGCCCGAACCCGGCCCAGCCCGCGTTCCGCCAGCTCGGCGCGTGCGGCGCGGTTCTCGATGAGTTCGGCCAGGGCGGTCGTCCAAGCTCGTTCATCGGACTCGGGGACCACGCGGCCGGCGTCGCCGATCACGTGGGGGATCTCCCCCGAGTCACTGCCGACGACCGCAACACCGCACGCGAACGCCTCCAGCAGCATCCGCCCGAGCTGCTCCTTCCACCGCGGCGTGGTCTGGCTCGGCGCGGCGAGCACGTCCATCGCCGCCAGGTGCGCCGGCACCTGGTCGTGAGCCACCCCGGTCACCACACGAACCCGATCGCCGTGCTTCTGCCCCCAGGCACGGAGTTCGCCCTCGAGCGGGCCGCCGCCGACGAACAGCGCCCGCCACGGCGCCGCAACCGCGTCGAGCGCACGGGTCAGGAGCGGGAACCCTTTCTCCGCGACGAACCGCCCCAGATACCCGACCACCGGCGGGCCGTCCGGCTCCCAGCCGAGCTGTCGGCGGACCGCCGCCCCGGACGCGGGGTCGGGCCGGAACATGTCGAGATCGACGCCCAGCGGCATCACCCGGTACGGCTTGTCGCCGTAGCCGCGGCCCAACTGCGCCTCGACGGTCGTCTGGCCGCACGCGAGCCAGCCGTTCGCCCGGCGCAGCACGGACCGCTCCATCCACCCGAACGGCGGCGGGTACCGTTTTACCAAGTTCTGGGCGGTCCAAAACACGAACGGCACCCCGGCGGGGGTCCAGCGGGCCACCTGGAACCCGGAGAACGTGTACGGCTCCGCCCAGCAGTGAACCAAATCCCAGCGGTCCCGGAACAGCGCCCGCGCCCGCCGCCCGTAGGCCATCACATGAACCCGCCGCGACAGGTACGCGCGGACCGGTTCCAGCCGGCACGCCTCACCCGGATGGGGTTCGAGTTCGATCGGCCGAAGGTCGCCGTGCACGAACGTCGGGGCGACCGCGGTCACCTCCCACGCCCCGCCCCCGGCACGGGCCATCTCGTGCGCTAGCCGGCGGTTCAGCGCCACCACATACGAGTGACCCATCGTTAACAGGCGCCGAACCTTCATGCTCTCTCCATCCGGCGCCAACCAGGGGCGCTCGCGGGTCTTCTAACCGCTACTGTCGATGTTACGAACAGCGGCGGCTCACTGGCAGTCACGCCCGGGGCGTTCGCTCACACCCGTCAGATGTCACGCGGCTGGTTTAGAAGTGTTCGCGCGAAAAGTCTGTGAAAAAGCCCTGCTGCTTATGGGTAGCGACGTACCAGCGGGATGCCAGCCCGCGGCCAGCCGCGGTACCAGCGCCCGTCTCGCAAGGCGGGACTGGGCAACAGCGAACCGGATCCCGCCTCGCCGTTCAGCGAGCGCGAAGCACCTCGAGCGTGTTCGCTAAACTGAACCGCTTGCGATACAGTTCCGCGCCGCGGCGACCGATCTCTTCCCGCGCGCCGGTGGGCAGAGCGAGCAGGGCTTCCGTCTCGACGACAAGGGCGTCAGGACTGGCAGAAGGTGCAAGCGCGACACATCCCGCGCCTTCGGCCGCCCAAAGGGGCTCCGAGCCCTCTCCCCAGTTTGACACGACAGGTACCCCGTTGGCGAGCCCGGCCATGACGCTCCCGCGCCGGCAACTCAATCCGTCCATGTACGGCTGGAGCAGCACGTCACAGCGGCAGAATTGCTCCGCGACCTCGCGGCCCGGCAGCTCCCCAAGCGCAACGACCTGCCCGGCGAGAGCCGGGTGCCGCTCTCCGAAGGCGCGGGCGAACGCCCCGGCCCCGCGCCCGAGCAGTAGCGCCGCCCGCCCCGGCGGCGCCAGCAGCCGCGCCAGGGCCGGTTCGAGCAGCGGGGCAACGGCCGGGCCGTACGTCCCGAAGTGTCCGACGGTGACGCGCCCGTCGGCCCCTCGCTTCCGCTCCCCCGGAACCTGCGGAACGTTGCTCGGTACCGGCACCCACTCGGCGGGTCGCGCCCGCGGGCACAGCCGCCGCAGCAGGCCGGCCCACTGCGGCACCGACACGAGCACGCGGTCCGCTGCGCCGGCGACGAGCCGGGCCATAGCCGCGTTCGCGGTGCCGAGGATCAGGTGCGGGTAGCGCCACGCGAACGGGAACGCGACCTCGTGAAACATCACCCACACGGGCGCCACCCGGCGCGCCCGGAGCGCCACCCACGCCGCGAACGGCAGGTTCAGCGCTTTGTACCCGAACGCGTGGGGAACGTACTGAACCAGGATCCGATCCGGTCGCGCCCGCGCCAGGAGCCCATCGAGTGCGGGCAGCCCGCGCGGGCCGAAGTGATCCGGCAGCCGCACCACCTCCACCCCCGGGTCCGCGGCCGCCCGCTCCGAGCACCGCGGCGCGAACACGGTCACGGCATCCCCGGCCGCGGCCAGCCCGCGGGCCACCAGTTGGGTGTAATCCGCGACCCCGCCGAACTGCGGCGGGTACTCGCCCGTTAAAATCGCCCAGTGAGTCATGAACGGGTTGTGGTTTGTTGGATCGCGGGCCGTCGTTTCGAGTGCCGAAGCCGAGTGTCCGTTCGCCCCCGGCCCGCCCTTCGGGTGGCCGCGAGCATTGTACGAGACCGGCCGCGCCTTCCACCGGTTCGCCTGACGGCCGCCTGCTACTATCCGCTGTGCCGTGCGCCCCGGGCGCACCCAGCAGGACGCTCACGGTTCCGGCCTCAGCCGCTCCAGCGCGACTCGTTGCGCAGCGGCTTCCAAAATCGTGACGAGTTTTTCCTGGTGCGCTTCGGGGGTGAACCGCTTCGCGGCTTCCCAAGCCCCGATCCGCAACCGCTGCCAGTGGCCCTCGTCGGAAAGGGCCCGAACGAGTGCCGCAGCGAGCGCTTCAGAGTTCGGGCTGCTCGGCGCCAACTCACCGGAAACCCCGGCCCGGAGCCAGTCCGGGATCCCGCCCGTGGCAAAGGCGACCGCCGGGAGCCCGACGCACCCCGCTTCGATTCCCACCAGGCCGAACGGCTCGGGCCAGATGCTCGGGGCCGCGAGGACGTCTGCCGCCCGCATCTCCGCCTCGCGTCGCTCGGGACCGACCCACCCGAGGAACTCGGCCGGAACGCCCCGCGCCCGCGCGCCGGCCTCGAAAGCGGCGCGATCCGGCCCGTCACCGGCAACCACCAGGGTGAGCGGGCGCCCGAGTTGGGCGGACGCCGCCGGCACCGCGGCGAGAAGTTCGTTCCAGCCTTTCAGCCGCGTGATGCGCCCGACGAACAGCACCCGCCCGGTTCGAGGCTTCGGGACCGGCGGGCGCGCGTCGGGAGAGGTGCCGGTCGGGAACAGCGGCACCAGATGGACCCGCTCCGTCGGCGCCCCGTTGCGAACGACTTCGCGGGCCATGTGCTCGCTGGCCACCAGAACGGCGCGGTAGCGCGGGAAGGTCGCCTGGCGCCGGCGGTTCGTGCGGTACAGCCGCACCGCCGTGAGCGGGTTCAAGCCGCCGCACCGACGCGGGCCGTACAGCGCCAGGCACATCGGCCCCAACGCCCGGGCGCACGGCTGCGGGGCCGGCGCGGCGTGGCACTTGGTACCGCTCACGCAAGCCCCGGCGTAGTTGTGGGCGAAGTACACGGTCGGGAACCGTTCGGCCAGCGCGGCGTCGGCGGCCGGGTCCGGCAGCTCATGGGTAAACACCACGTCCGGCCGCCAGCCCGCGGCAACCGCCACCGCCCGCCCCGGGTCCGGGGCGAACTGAACCACAAGCCCGGGACAAGCCGCGTCGATCACCGGCGCATCGGCGGGAGCCGGGTTCGCGCACAGCAGCCCGACCTCGTGGCCCCGGCCGCGGAGGAGCGGGAGCGCCGCCCGGAGGTAGGTTTCAACGCCGCCAACGACGGCACGGTGGCTGGTCGCAATTAGGATCCGCACGGCGCAGAACTTACTTTCTCGGCTAGTTGCCGAAATGCGGCCATTGGGTCACGCGCGTCGATCGCTCGTCGCGCCTCTCGCCCCATTTCGGCGAGCCGATCGCGCCGGGCCAGCGCCTCATTGAGCGCCGTGGCGAGGGCGTCCGTCGAGCCCGCGGGCGTGACCCACCCCGTTTCGCCCGGCCGCACCCATTCGGCCGCACCGCACTGGTCCGTCACGACAACCGGCAAACCGCAGGCGAGCGCCTCGGCGGCAACAAACCCGAAGCCGTCTTCGAGCGACGGCAGGACGAACAGCTCGGCCCGGTGGTACGCGGGCACCGGGTCGCCGGGTCTCAGGGTCACGTTCAACCCCGAGCGCTCGCGGTCGAGCAGCCGGCGCGAGCCGCGGTCACCGGTCCCGCCGACGAGTTCCATTTGGACCCGGCCCGGGCCGACCTGCCGAACCGCTCGCAGCAGGTACGCGAACCCCTTCCGCACGTCGAGCGAGCCGACGTACACGACGCGCAGCGCCCCGGCCGGGGCCGGCCGGGCGGCCGGGGGGCGGAACCGGTCCGTGTCGATCGGTTGCGGGCAAACGAACACCTTGTCGGCCGGCACCCCTCGCGCCACCATCGATCGCTTGGCCCAGTCGGACGAAACCCGGATGCGGTCGGCCAGTTCGTACTCGCGTTCGACGCGCCGGACCATGCCCTCGGTCGGGTGCCCGCGATAGGCCCCCCCGACCCACTTGGCCCACTCGGCGCGGTACACCTCGGCGAACCCGCGGATGTGCCCGTTCGGGTTATCGAGCACGGTCGGCACGCCGTGCCGCTTTGCCCACTCGAGGGACTCCAACCCGACCTGCGTGAACGCGTACACCAAGTTCGGGCGCAGGTCTGCAACCCGCGCGCCGGCCCACGCCCCGATGTACCGGTCGTGGGCCCAGATGAGGCGCCCGGGGCGGAGCCGGCGGACGATCTGGCGCGCGAACCACGACGGGGCTCGGGCCGGCGTGTCCTCCCAGCGGAGGGACGGCGCGGCGAGCGTGAGCGGCCACCCGGCGGCGCGCCCCGGCCCCAGGGCAACAACCTCTCGGCCCGCGAGGCTCAGGCCGACGGCCGCGGTCGCGGCTTGAAGCCCCAACCCCCCGGCCCCCGCCCGGGCGGCGAACACGGTGGCGATCATCGGGCGGCGCCCTCTCGGGTGCGGAGCACTCCGCGGAGCACCGCGTCGAGTTCCTCGGCCCGGTGCGTGTAGCTCAGCTCGGCCCGCAGCCCCGAGCGGTCGGCGGCGAGCGGGGCGCGCCGGTCGAACTTGGCCTCGCACACCTCGGTGATCGCCCGCGCCATCCCGTCGGCGTCGTCCGGGGCGACGAGGAACACGCCGGGCTTGTCGGCGTAGTAGTCCCAGTTCTCGCCCCGCGGCACCGCCGCCAGGATCGGCCGGTCCGTCATCAGGTACTCGTACGTTTTCGACGCGATCCGGCCGCCCGGGGTGCCGTCGGTGCGGTTCTGGACGCACTGGAACAGGAGGTCGGCGGTCCGCGTCTGGCGCGCGATCTCGTCGCGGGCCTGCGGCCCGTGAACGCGCACCACGTCGGTCAGCGCGGTCACCTCGAGCACCTTGCGGATCTGTTCCTCGGTGGCCACCCGGCCGCCGTACACATCCACGAACACCCGCCCCCGCCAGTCCGGGCGTGCGGCAAGCACTTTCTGGACCGCCCGCCCGACGAACACCGGCGTGTGCGTGCGGTGATCGAGTCGCGTCACCCGGTATTCGCCCAGCGTGTCCCAGGTGCGCTTTAACCGGCTGAGCGTCGGCCGGCGATTGTACCACTCGTACCACCCGCCCATCGATCCGATGTAGACGACCCGCACGGGGCCGTCGGGGTCCGGGGCAACGCCGGGGACCGGGGCGAACTCGGACGACTCGGCCCCGAGCCGGACCGTGTGGAACTTGTCGCGCTGGTCGGCCGGTTGCCGGCGGCGAACCAAGTCGGCGTTGAACTGGGACACGTAGATCGCGGCGTCAGCGGCCCGAACGCAACGGTCCTCCAGCCGCCGGGCGTAACGGTAGTGGAAGTAGGTCGGGAACCGCTCGTGCATGTCGGTGCAGCTGTGCGAATCGCTGAAGCAGTAGACGAGCGGCAACCCGGTCTCCGCCCGGAGCCGCTCGCCGACGATCCCGGCCCCGTAGGGCATGACGAAGTTGACGATCATGCGCGGCTTGCGCTCGCGGATCAGTTCGCGGGCGCGCTGAACGGCCCCGTTGTTCCAGTAAATCGCATCGTCGGGCCACACCGCCCAGCCCGCAAACTTGTCCGCCTTGATGCGGCTCAGCGCGCGGACCCAGCCCGGCCGACCGGGGTTGGGCACGTGGTGGACGGTCACCCCGTCCATCATCGCGTTCGGGGCGGCGGTGATGACCTCGAACTTCCACCCACGGTCGCGAAGCCCGGCGAGCAGTTTTTCGGTCCAGATGGCTCCGGCCAGCAGCCACGGCGGGAACTCGTAGCAGAGCGCGACGAAGTCAAGCATGCCAAACCGGGATAGGTGACAATGGGGACAAAGAAAGCGGCTACGTTTGCCGACATCGGACCATTTGCCGACCGTTACGCTTCTATCTTACGATGGCGGGAGCGTGTGCGGTTGGGGTCGGCTCCGGCGCAACCGGCGGATCAGCGCGGTCAGTGCGGCAGGCTGGTAGGTGCGGAGCGGATCACGGAACAGCATCGGAGCCGTCAGCACGGCATACAAACCGAGGCCGGCGGTCCCGACCCCGGCCGCAACCAAGCGGTCGGTAACGGGCAAGGCGACAGCCGCCACCGCGACCGCGGCGAACGACACCGCGAACCGCGCCCCCCAGCCGGCGAACCACCCGAGCACCACCCAGTAGCGTACGCCGGCCTCGCGCGCCAGGATCATCACGCTGAGCGGCCCCAACACGAGCAACTGGCCGGCAAGCACCCCAAACATCACCCCGACCGGGCCGAACAGGGCCGTCCCGGCCACGCCGGTCGCCAGCATCACAACGCCCTCGGCGATCGACGCGCCGGCGAGCCGGCGCTCCCAGCCGAGGGTATAAGCCGGCCCCGAAACGCTCAGTACGGCAAGCCGGACGGTCAACACGGCGGCGGCCATCAGCGAGAGGGCCTGCCCTCCGAACCGGTCCGCGCCCACCCAACTCGTTACGAATGCGGCGTTCAGCGCCGCGACCCCCACCCCCGCCAAGCCGCCGGCTATGACCAGGAACAGGCCGACGGCCCGAGCGGCCCGCCAGAAGCCCGCGCGGTCCTTCGTGCGCAACTCGGCCAGTGCCGGGAACGAGGTCAACATGATGGTGGTGAGCGGTTGCAGAATAACCGCGGGCAGCTTCGTCGTACAGCTGTACACGACAACGGCCTCGGCCCCCGAAAACCACCCCACCACCATCAGATCGCTCCCGGAACCGAGCAGCGAGGCCAGTCGGTACACGCTCGCCCACAAGCTCGGTTTGAGTAAAGCCCACAGGTCTCGCCGGTCGGGCCGCCCTGACCAAGCGCGTACCTCCGGAAAGCGGACCCGCAGCCGAACGTACGCGACAGCGGCCCCAACCAGTTGCCCGGCCAACGTCGCCACCACGAGGGCGTACAGCCCCCAGTCCGAAAACGCGAGCACGACCGACAGGACGGTCGTTATTGCCCACCCCAAGGCGTTCAGACCGGTGGCGAACACGAGGTCTTGGAGCCCGGTCAGGATGGCACCAAACACCCGGAGCGGGAACAACGCGACGAACCCGCCCAGACTGACGCCGAGCGGCCCGGCCAAGTCCGGGCGGGCACTTGTGAACGCAAGCCAGGAACCGAATGTGACAGCGGCCACCACCGGCGTCTGGAGCCAAACCAGCCACGTCGCCCGGCGGACGACCTCGGCCGCGCCTCGGTCAGATGCGTCCCCGCCAACGGCCGTAGCGACCTCACGCGGCAGCAGCGAGATGATCCCCAGATCGAGGAGGGCGAGGAGGGCGAGCGCTTGCCCGACGATGAGCCACTCCCCGTAACACACCCCACCAAGTCGCGCTAACAGGACCGGGGTCAACACGAGCCCCACGACCATGACGAGGGCCTGAAAGCCCGTCCCGAGCGCCAGCGCGCGGGCAATTCGACTCGCCCGACTCATTTCCGCTGCTCCGGTACCGTGTCAGTTATTTCGTCAACGGGTGCCGCCGCGCACGACATCAGGGTTGCAAGGCCCCTTTCCCTCGATCGATCCTCGTTCACTCGATCCATTTTCACGTGATACTCTTGAACGCTACGAACATATCTACGCCGCACACATAACCAACAAACCGCCAGACATATTAGAAA
Source organism: Gemmata algarum (assembly GCF_034097035.1). Lineage (NCBI taxonomy): Bacteria > Pseudomonadati > Planctomycetota > Planctomycetia > Gemmatales > Gemmataceae > Gemmata > Gemmata algarum. The sequence goes on along the minus strand of NZ_JAXBLV010000024.1, from coordinate 94,962 downwards.
GCCAACTCGCAAATCAAAAACACACGATTGCGACGAATAAAACTTGGCGATCATTGCAGCACACGCCAAGCCGATTCAGGACTGACATCTAAAGTCAATTGTGACGGCCCACACTCGATGAGCAAGGCACGTCAACAAACAACACATGGTCAGCGACCATACGATCTCTGGGCCTTGCGGTCTCATTCACGCGCGATCAACCTTGACCGCCTGGAGGAATCGTCGTCCCATTTCGTCCCAGGTGATCGCCCGGAGCGCGTCCGAAACCGCCCGCACGCGGTCTCGGACGGCGGCCGGGTCGGCCCGCCACCGCCGCAGCCGGCCGGCGAGATCGGCCGCATCGTCCGCGTCGGGCAGCAGTAGATCGGCCAGCCCTTGCGGGTACCGCTCGGCCACGCCCGCGGAAGCCGACACGATCGCCGGCAGGCCGCAGCACAGCGCCTCGTGAACCCCCAGGCCGTACGCCTCGTACCGCGTCGGGGCGACGAGCGCGTCCGCGGCCCGGAGCAGTTCCGGCACGTCGCTGCGGAACCCCAGGAACCGCACGCGATCGACCAACCCGGCCTCTCGCACGCGTTCCTCCCAGGCGGGCAGTTCCGCCCCGCGACCGACGACGGCCAGCACCGGGTCCCACCCCGGCTCCTGGCACAGCGCCGACCACGCGGTGAAGAGAGTATCGAATCCCTTCCGTCTGTCACCGAGGGCGCCGATGAACATTACCACCGGCCGGTCGGCCGGCCAGCCGAATTTGGCCCGCAGCTCGGTTCGCTCGTGTTCCGGTGCGGGCCGGAACTGGTCCGGGTCGGTGCCGTAATAGACGACCACCGCCCGCGCGGGGTCGACGCCGCACAGGTTGATCACGTCGGACCGGGTCCGCTCCGAGTTGCAGACCACGATTCGCGCCGCGTGCAACGCGGCCCGCTCGGCCCGCAGTTCGATGAACCGCTCGACCCGCCCCTTGAGCCGCCGGGCGAGCGACGCCGACGCGGTCGGCCGGAACGCCGCGTGAACGTAATGGACCCAGTTGACATCGTTCGACGTAAAGTTCCCGCCGTTCGCCACGACTCGCTTCGGCGCCTCCCGTGCGCAGCGGGCGGCCTCCCACCGCAGCGGCCAGCGGCCAAGGAAGTACGACCCGAGCGGCTTGCGGGCGGCGCGGACGCGCACCCCGGCCAGGGCGGAGAGTTCCGGACTCGCCCGGTGCGTGACCAGTTCGACGGGGTGACCGGACCGCGCCAGATAGGACGCCAGGGCGTAGTTCGCCCGGTCCATCCCGCCCGTCGGAACGAAGTCGCCGGTGACGATTGCAAATGAGTCGGATGATGTCACGCTGCGGGCCACCCTGGCGTTGACCGGTCCGGTGCGCCCGGGAACGCACGGGCGTACAACACGCCCGTGAGCACCCAGCACATCATTCCCGATTGGCTGGCAAAAACCGGATAAGATAACGTGTTCACGAGGGCCGCGACGTTGAGGGCAACGATCAGCCCGCCCCACTCGCTGACGAGCCGCTCCTTCGCCCGGAGCACCACCCGGACCGACGCCCAGCACCCGGCGAGCGCGGCCCCGTATCCTGCGAAGATGAGAAGCGGGCCACCGTCGTAGAGCCACCCCGTCGGCTGAATTTCGGCCCACAAGCCGGGGGACGCAATGTTCATCGGGTCGCCGAAGTAGCCCATCATCATTCCCCAGCGCCCGGCGCCCGCCCCAAGTGGGTACTCGGGAACCTCCTCAAACGTTCTCTCCAGAAAGTGCCCACGGTTGGAGTAATAGACCTGATCGGCCCGGTCCTCCGTCAGCGTCTCCAGCCGGTCCGTTACAGCCGCGCCGCCGACGGTCGTTGCCCACGCGAAACCGCCTACGACCACCACCGCGGCCCCACCACCGATCCAGGCCGCTTGAACCATTCGCCCCCGGACCACGGCGAGAACCAGGGACACGACAACACCGACAGCAGTGAGAACGACCAAGGATCGAATCTGACAAAGGTACAAGCAAAACATGCCAACAACAGCACCTACGATACCGGCTAGCCGGAGGGCTAGACTACGTTCAGTGGTTATCATGACCAGCCCGGCCAGCACGGCAAACATTCCGGAGTTGGCGGCACCGCCCGGCGTATCGGTCAGCCCGAACGGCCGCCACACGCGCTCACCGTTGGCGAGTTCAATTTTCAGTCCTTCCGCCATCTCGCCGAGCATCGATTGAACGAACTGAGGGTCCGGCGAGAATTGATCCGGGTACATTACCTGCAACACCCCAACGACCGAGCCGATTGTTTGAAACCCCCACAATAGTAGCATTGCGATGCGGAAATCTTGCCTTGAAAGGCGAAACCGCGTGGCCCAAAAAACGGGTCCCCAAATCGCAATGGTCAGTGTGAGTTGCGCAACGGCTGCGAGGCGCGAATTCGTTTCCGGGTGGGCAACCCCGAGTCCGGTCGCGCCGATCACCAACCACACCCAAGGGGCGTTCGGGAGCGTCGGCCCGCGCCGCGGCAGTAGCGCCAGCATGAGCAGGCTGCTGCCGAACGTGGCGACCCGAAATCCGATCCGGGCCGGGCCAAGTGGTGCGATAAGCGCGACCTGGCAAACGAACTGAAAAATCAGAAACCCGTGCAACCAAATAGCAGAACCGGGGCCAGCCTGAGCCTCCTCGGTCGGCTTTTGGGCCGTAGCCGGCCGGGCGGACGCGTTGGTGCGTTTCGGCGCAGGCAGCTTTTTCACAACTCCCTTCCCTCGTTTGAACGCGTCGCCGCGTGATTCCGGCACGGCACCGAAACGACTACCCCCTGCGGCACGCCAAGCCGAACTAATTTTGCTCAAGTGGCTCCTACAGCCCCGTCCGCTTGAGCGGCCTCCAGGCTCCGATTCGTTACCTACCAACTTGGGAGCCATCGACCAGTTTAACACTGGTCGGAGAAAACGACAGAAATCAACCCGCACCCACCGGCGTATTCGTCGTCCGGCGGTGCAGCGAGCGGTCCTTGTAACGCAGCAGCGGCCGTTCCAGTAGGTAATAAGACAGGAGAGCGACGGCAAATGTCGCCGTCAGGTTCCAGGGGAGCACCCGTATCTGGGCAAAAATGCCCGTCGCGTGCCCCACGAACAGCCCCTGCCACAGATACACGCCGTAAGAAATCTTGCCGAGGAACACGAGCGGGCGGCAGCTCAGCAGGCGCCCCGCCCACCCTCGGGCCGGGCCGATTTGCGAACAGACGATGATACCACTCAGCAGCGACACGATTGTCGAGTCCACGCTCAGCACCTGTCCGTAGTGCAGTTGGTAGGCGGTCCACACGGCAATCCCGGCACCTCCAAGTAAGCAAAAGATGTCGCTGCGCCAGCGGGAGCTGTTGAAGGCCGCGGTGACACGCGGGCGCACGCGCTCCACGAGTGCGATCGCGCAACCGATGAGCGGGGAGTCAAATCTGAAATCGCTTCGGATGTACAACTGACCGGCATTCGCCATCTGCTCCCGCCACGCGTACCACCGCCACGTCACGACCAGGACCACAACGGCGAAACAAACCGCCAGCCGCGCCAAGTGCTTCCGCGCTAGCGCGATGAACACGATCGGCCAGAGGAGATAAAACTGCTCCTCGACGGAGAGCGACCAGAGGTGGTGCGTCTCGACGCCCCGGCCCACGATGTTCCGCAAATACAAGAGCGACGATAAAAAGCTATAGCCCGGATGATCAGGAATATGACCTTGCGACCAAATGACCACAACGACTGCCAAGTACAGCCAAAGAGCCGGAAACAAGCGAACCGCTCGGCGCAGGTAGAACAGTTTTAGAGACACGTCACCGAAACGGTCCTCCTCCCGAATCAGCAACCGCGTAATCAGATACCCGCTCAGAACAAAGAACAGGCAGATCCCGTTGTATCCGCTCATGAGGCCGACCTCATGAAGAGCGGGGAACTCGCCAAAAATGACACTATGCGAAAACAGAACCAGTATGACAGCGGCGGCCCGGATTCCGTCCAGGGGAGCGAGGTGCGCCGAAACCGGGCGACTCGGCGTCGGCTGCGCTGAAGGTGCGAGGCTGGCGTCCACGTTCACTCAGGCGACTCCAAAATCTCACTGATTGATCGACAGCGCGATTCGATGATTTTCCCACCGCGCGAGAAAGGCGACGCGATCGCGGGTTAGCGACGAAGCCGGCGGGCCAGTCGCACAGCTCCACGCAACCGGTAATCCGCCCAGATCGGTAACGACAGCCGCAACCGGCCGAACGGATCGCCGGCGAACCAACCGCTTCTCGCCATCGCGGCGAGCCACCGCCGCTGCATGCGGGACGCCAACCCGCGTTTCCACGGCTTACGGTTGCCGATGAAGTGAACAATTGCGCCACGATCCAATCGCTCTTCCCGTTGCGGTGCGACGAGATCTTTCACCCAACTCGCGTCCGTAATCGCAAAAACGGAATCGAACTCGAGGTACGCAGGAACATTCCATCGCAAATCGATTGTTTTGCACTCCCGGCAGAGGACGGCATTCACCCCGTCTTGATCGGCGTAGCGGTTGAGCTCTCGGAAACGGATGCTGTGGTCCAAAATCCGTCGACCGACGTTTTCGCTCCGCCACCACTTTAAGTTCATGACGAGCACCCCGGTGTTGATATAAGGGGCGTCAGGCGGCAGACCAAGTTCCGACCAGTTGGGAAGGCACGCCGGCGAAGATACTTGAGGGCCACCGTAGTCCGGCACCGCGGCGATCGCGTGCGCCTCCGACCGCTCGTGCCAAAGGTCGGCGAGGCTGTCTTGAACGAGGAGGTCACTGTCGAGATAAATGGCGTGCGTGATTTCCGGAGGCAAGCTGTCCGGAATTAGAACGCGGAGGTAAGCCATCGCTCCCATTCGGCCTGGGGGCACACCTTCGAGCAATTTCAACTGTGGCTGCAAGAATTTTATCGTCACATCACGGCCAGTCGCAGCAAGCACCCGCCGGAACCGATCCCGCGAGCGTTCCGTGAACCCGCCATCGAGGACGTAAATGTCGGCCGCTTCCGTCGGCCGCAGCCGTTCGGCTACAGAAAAGAGTGTGACCGCGAGCGGCAGCGCGTAGGCTTCATCGGCGCCGCTCACAATAACGATCCGGTCGTCGCTCAAGTGCCCCCTCCGTTCTCGGCCGGCCTGCGCCCCACTACCAAAACGTTGTCCGACAGCCGCCGCGGGAGCAACCGCGAAGCCCACTTGGGCCAGTGCCAGCGGGTCCCCGGGATGCGCCCGCTCTGGGTGTACTCGACCGCGACGTCCACCAGCCCGCACTCGCGGAAAATGCGCCGCAGGTCGATCTCGAGAAGCGCCGTGATGTGCGCGGGGTACAAGCCCGGGCGCTCGCGGAAACCGTTGAACTCCCCCAAAACGAGCAGCGTCATCAGGCTCAGCAGGCTCAACTGGTTCGGGGTTGTGACGGCCACCCAGCCGCCGGGCTTCACCAGCCGCACCAGTTCGCGGGCGAAGGCCCGCGGGTTCTCGAGGTGCTCGATCGTTTCGACCGCGACGACGCAATCGGCGGCGGCGTCCGGGAGCGCAACGCGACCGCTGTCCAGATCGGTGAGGTGAAACGCGGCCCCGTCGGGGAACCCGTCGTAGCGGAGCACGTCGGTCCCGGCATAAGCCCCGAACCGGTCCTTGATGTACGCGTACAGTTCCCCGCGTCCGCACCCCACATCGACGACCGTACCCCCTCCGGAGTGCCGCGCGGCCAGAACCCGCGCGACCAGTTGGTAAATGGCGGCACCGCTGGTGCCGTGTGTTTGCTCGGCTCGGGCAAGAGTCGTCACAACACCACCTTCTGTAACAGATTCGCGACTCGGTCCAGTTGCCGGGCCGGAGCACACAACGCCTCAGCCCGCTTCGGTCCGCCGGCACCAAGGGCGGCGCGGCGGGCCGGGTCGGAGATCAGTTCCGCCAGCGCGGCAGCAACCGCGGCAGGCTCGCCCGGCGGGACGAGCACCCCGCAGCTCGGATCGACCACCTCGCGCCCGCCACCCAGGTCGGACGTCACAACCGGCCGGCCGGCGTACAGGGCTTCCACAAACGCGATCCCGAACGGCTCCGGCCCGCTGTTCGGCTGGCACAGCACGTCCGCGGCGGCGAGGAGTCGCGGCACGTCGGACCGCTGACCGAGGAAGCGGACGCGGTCCGCGATCCCCAACTCCGCCGCCCGGGCGCTCAGTTCGGCGAGGTACTCGGCCTCGCCGGCCTTTTGAGCCCCGCCCGCGACCCACGCCGTCCAACCCGGGACGTGCTTCAAGCGCCCAAGCGCTTCGATCAGGACCGAATGCCCCTTCCAGCGCTCCAGCCGGCACGCCTGGAGAAACACCACATCCTGGGCCGGGGTGTTCAGCTCGGCCCGAACCGCACGGGCGGCCGTGGGCTCGACCGGCTCGTGTGGCGACACGGGCAGGTAGACCACTTCCGTGCGTGTTTTCGGAAACACGTTCGGGCAGGTGGCCGCGGTGAACTGACTGTTGGCGATCACCAGCGCCGGCGGGACGGCCGCGGCACGGGACTCGAACGCGTCCGCACCACCGGTCAGCGGGTCGTGCGCCCAGAAGACGAGCGGCACCCCGCAGCGCCGGACCGTGCCGGCGAACGCGGCGTGCGGCCAGGCGGCGTGCGTGACGGCCACATCGAACTTTTGGCGCCGAAGCAACCGGGCGAGCCGCCAGCGTGCCCGCCACAGGGTCCACGGGCGGCTGAACCGGACGCCGCCCATAAGGGTCGCCGGGGTGCCCGCGGCGGTGAGTTCGTCGGCGAGACGGCCGGGAAAGCACAGGGCAAACGCCGGCTCCATCTGGGTCGCCAGACGGCGCTCACGGGCGAACGTGGCGAGCAGCCGCTCGATGCCGCCGTACAGGTTGCCCGCGTAAATGTGAAGCACCCGCACGATATCACTGGCCCTTTAAGAATATCTAACTTCAGCGCCCGCAATCGCACCGGTCGGAACGGCTCCGAACGTCCTACGTCCGCCCACGTCCGCCACGTCCGCGGTTACAGGCGCGGCCCGCACTCGGCGATACTCGCTCGGCCCGTGAGTGCCAACGGCACAATGGATACCCCGTTACGCCACGAGCGGCGGTTCCGTTGTGCCTTTCGGCAGGCCGCCTGTCTTACTTTCGCTCGACCGGCTTGGGGTAGTATCGGCCCAGCTCTCGCCGCGTCCGGCCGAGGTACACTGCGTCGATTTGCACCACGCCGTCGGTGCCAACGCGCAGCTCGCTCAGCGGAAAACTCTCCCCTACGTCCAACACCAAGTCACGGGTCACGACCAACCACGTGTCCGGAACTTTTTCAGCGACGCTGAAAGCAGCCCTGTTATTAAGGTCGCTCTTTCCAACGGTATACGTTACGCGACCGAAGTTGACGAACGCGTGGGTTCCGTCCGTCACCCGGATCGCGAACCGCAGGTACCGGTACTCTCCGGGATTCGGCCACTCGGCGAGCGCGAACTTCCACCCCTCCACCGCCCCGCCCCGCTGCTCGGCCTGCTTCGGCACTCCGGACCGCACCTCCAGGCAACCGCTCCCGGCGTACCCGCTCCCGCTCCAGAGGATTTTTGCCACCCCTTCGCTTTTCCCGAGCGCATCGGCGACGCTCTTCTCTTCATCAAGAACAGCAACGATACCGGTTGGCGTGAATGACCTGAGCGAAGGGAGCTCCTTGATCAGGAGCTTCAGCCGGGCCGCATCAGGGTGCCTCGGGTCGCTCGCGAGCGCGGCCTCGTAACAGCGCCGCGCCCAGCCGAGGAGCAGCGCGCGCTCGCCGGCAACGTTCTCCCCAGCGGACCGGAACGCGTCGCCCACTTTCACAAATGGAACCGGCTGTGCCGTCAGCAGCTCACCCGCGGTTTTCAGGTCCGGTATCGTCGCCAGGGCCAAGTGCTTTGCGGCAGCCGCCTCTTTTCCGTCCCGCAGGAGGAGGAGGCCCATTCCCAAGTTCGCCTTCGGATCGTCCGCCCGGTCCTGAAGCGCCTGCGTGAAGCGTTTGAGGTCGGCGGCGTGTTTGCGATGCGATTCGCACTCGGCTTGGTCGGTCGCAATCTCTTTCACGAGCGGGGCGGCCACGGCAGGCGGCAAGTGGGCGCCGGCTGCGGCTTTCGCCTTGCCCCAAAACGTGACGGCATCGGCATCGCGCCCCAAATCGTAGCAGGCGTCCGCGGCTTCTCGATACACCTCCACCAGTTCCGCCCCGTACTTCGCCCGCTGCTCGGGCTTTTCGGCGCGGGCCGCACGATCGAGGACCGTGGCGAGCGCGGCGAGCTGTTCCGGCCGCTCTTTGCCCTCCGTCAGTTGCGTCCGCCGGATTTTGATCGCGGTCGGGTAACCGATCGGATCGGCCAGCGTCAGCGGCAGCGATTTGTTCAACAACACCCGAAACAGTCCCGGGTTGCTCCGGGAATCACAGGCGGCGTCCCACAACTTCTTCCCGAACGCGACCCGGTCAGCGGGAAGGGCCGCCTTACCCTTACCGACCCGATCGTACTCTTTGCCGTACACGTCGCGGAAAAGCCGCTCCCCTTCTTTGATCTCTTCCGGCGTCGGGTCCGCTGCGACCGCGACCGCGGCCGTCGCGCAGGCCATCAACAGAATGAATGTCCACGGGTTGCGAAAAAAGGGCGGCATTGCGGACTCCGTGGGGAACGGAAGAAGGCACCTCAGCGAAACGCCTGACACCCCCGAACGGACCAACAAGCTCCCGTGTCGGCCCGGTTGACGGTTCCGCCACTCGCGTTGGTCAGTCCGCTCCGCGGGCTGTTACCCGCGATTTTCGATCTGACCAATTTAAGCCGTCGGACCGCCCGACGCAAGCCGCTACGACCGACCGACAACCCCGCGATACACGTCCAGGCACCGCCCGCCCATCACCAGCCAGTCGAACTCGGCGGCCGCGCGAGTGCGTGCCGCCGCCACGAGCCGTTCCTTTAACCCCGCCTCCGTCAGCAAGCGGTTCGCCGCCGCAGCCAGGGCCGGCGCGTCGCCCACAGGAACCGTGAGCGCCTCCCGCTCGTGCCGCGCGACCCACGCGACCCCGCTCGCCGGCACGGCGGTGTTGATCACAGGGCACCCGGCCGCCATTGCCTCCACCTGCACCAACCCGAACCCCTCGCTCCGCGCCACGCTCGGGAACCACAGCCCGGCAGCCGCGAGGTACGCGCCCACCAGTTCGTCCGCCGAAGCATGCCCGTACCATGCGACCCGGTCCGCGACGCCCAGCTCCTGCGATTTACGTTTGAGCTCGGCCCCGAGCGGGCCGGTGCCGATGACCACCAAAGTGCCCGGCACCGCTTTCAGCGCCTCAAGGGCGACATGCAGCCCCTTGTAGTAAATCAGCCGGCCGACGCAGAGCCACACCGGACCCGTGAACCGCTCCCGGAACCGCTCGGCGCAGGCCCGGGCCGCGGCCGAGGGGGTCTGAAACGGCGACAGGTCCATCCCGAGCGGAACCGGCGTAAGTTTGTCCGCGAACCGCTTGAGCAGGTCGGAGCCGTCAACGTACGGGGCACTGGTGGGAAGGATGCGTGCAGCCCGGCGGTACGCGGCCACTTCCAGCGGCCGGACGAGGTGCTTCAGCACCTTCTGCCGCACAATGTCGCTGTGGTGAGTGATGACCAGCGGCGCGACCCGGGGGCACCGGAGCACCGCGAGCATCATCGTAATGTTCGGCGTGTGCAGGTGCCACACGTCCGGCGGGTTCCGGGCCAGCTCGTTGAGCCGGGCCGACAGCCCCGGGGCCACGTCCAGCTTCGCCACGTTCGCCAGTCGCCCGACGCGCGTGACGGACACGGGGCCGTCGGTGGTTTCGGCTTTGGGGGTGCGGGTCCATTTTTCAAAGGTCGCGTCGCGACCGTCGCGCGCCGCGTGGTTCACCACCACCACACGCACATCGGCCCCGAGCGTCGCCTGGGCACGGGCGAGAGATTGGGTGTGGCCCTCGATCCCACCGGGCGACGGTGGGTAATACTTTCCGAGGTGGATCACCCGCAGCCGATCCGCACGGGGGGCAAGTTGGTCCAGGGCAACGCTCCGCGAGCCTTATGTCGGGCGCCCGACACAAGTCTTCAATGAATTCCGTTCGACCCGATCGAAGCCACGTCCGCCCGTGATCTTAGCGGAGACATCGGGGTCGTCTTCATAATTGAGGCAAAATTTACAAACTTTTCGCGGTGAGACCGACGAACGCTTGCGAATCCGGTAAGGCGGTTGCGGGTTACAATAACGCAACGATACACGTTCGGCAGCGTTTAGCAGACCGTAAGGTCACTCCGCAGCCGCCCGCGTCGCGCCGGCAAATGATCCGACATCGTTCAACGACTCTTCGCAACCCGGCGCAACGACCGCCTTGCGTCCGGCGCCGTTACCCCACAACCACAACACCGCAACGCTAGGCGTCGCCCCGGTCGGACCGATCCGACCGGGGCGACTTCAGCAGGAACCGAACAAGGCGGCGAGTCGAGTTAAGGTCTCAAGAGTCTGCCCCCGCGCTCATTAGCCAACGCTGCCCCGGTCGTTCCCACCGAACGTGTTGTTCGAGGTCACCGTGCCGGTCGCGGACAACAGGTGGAGCCCGTAACCGTCGTTGTTCTTGAGCGTGTAGTTGGACACCGTGTTACCGACGGTCTCTTCGAGAAGGATGCCATCGAACGCATTCGAATTGCTGGTGCCCGATGTCAGTATGTTGCTACCGCCGCCGAACACCTTGACGCCGTTACCACCGTTCGTGCGAGTCGTGTTGTTCGTCACGGTGTTACCGCTCGAACCGTCGAGGAAAATGCCGTTGTACCCGTTGTTGCGCGAAACGTTGTTACTGATCGCGTTACCGCTCCCGCCTTGCACATAGATGCCGTCCGCCAGCGCGTTGTCGTAAACGGTGTTTCCGTCGACCGTGATCTGGCTCGATTCCAGCAGAGCAATTCCGTTCGACGTGTCGTTGCTATACACATCGTTGTCCAGGACCGAAACGTCAGACGAATCGATGACGGTGATCCCGGCGAACCCGGTGTTGGCGTACACTTTATTGCCCGAGAGCACGATGCTGCTCGGACCGCCCGCGCTCGACTGGACGAGGATGCCGTCCTCGTTGCCGAACACCCTGTTCGCGTCGACCAGAACGTCCTTCGCCCCGACTTGGTACAGGAACACCCCGGCGGACACGCTGCCCTGACCGGCGTTGCCCGTGTCGTTGCCGCTGATCCGGTTGTCCTCGACGCTGCCGAAGGCCCCAAAGCTCATCTGCACGCCGTACTGCGTGACCCCGCCGTTCAGCCCCCGGCGGCCGATGATCGTGTTCCCGGTGACGGTCGCCGAGGCACTGGCCCCGTCCACCAGCACGCCCGCCGCAAAGTAATCGGTGATCGTGTTCTTTTCCAGAACCGCGTTCCCCGCACCAGCAGCTCCGACCCGCCGGGAGCCGACTTGGATCCCGACCCCGAACGCCGGATCGGCCGGAGCTTTAACCCCGGTTACGGTGTTGTTCCGGATGGTCGCGTCGCCGCCTTTGATCACCCGAATGCCGGCGCTCACGTCGCTCCCGGCAGCGTTCACCGTCAGCCCGGTGATCGTCACGTTCTTCGAGTACACGTCGATCACCGCGCCACCAAGGGCGGCCAGATCGCTCGGGGCCGTGACGGTCGTGGGGGCCTTGATGATCGCGTTCCCGCTCGCCCGCAGCGTCACCCCGAAGGTGTCGTTGATCACCACGGACTCGGTGTACGTGCCGGCCGGCACCACCACCGTGTCGGCCCCGGTGCGCGCGGCCGCCGCGTTGAGGGCCGCCTGGATGGTGGCGTACCCGTTGCCGACCGTGAAGGTCGCGGGCACGCTCCGGTCTTCCAGCGCCTCGACCCGCAGCGCCCCCGCCGGAGCAGAGCGGACCGGGGCACACGGCTTCGGACTCAACAGCTTCTTCAGAGCGGAACGCAACATCGGCAAAATCCTCCGAGGGGGAAGGAACGGGCGGCGAACGGTCCCATCCCGGAACCGCTCGCCTCCGCCCGCGGCGGGCTCGCGCCAGCGGACGGCCTCGCGCCATGAAGCGCGAACAATCTGGGGCACAAGAAATCTTGCGCCCCCAATAACACGAGGCCTTACACCATTACTCGACGCGCTCCGGCGTGGCAACGACCGGCCGGTCACCGCAGCCCCGCTCGGGCACGAACAACGGCCGCACTCAGGTCGCGCGCCCCGGGCCAGTCCGGTTGATCCCGGAGCACCTGTCGCAGGTGCTCCGCGGCCGGCTCGAGTTGACCCTGCTCGAAGCACAACTCGGCCAGCTCGAACCGCCAGCCGACCCGGCCGGGGGCCTTCAGCACCGCTCGCTCGTAAGCCCGCAGCGCGTCCGCCGGGCGCCCGGCATCGAGCAGCACCCGGGCGCGCAGGTACGCCCCCTCCGGATCGCCGGCCGCCTCGAGCAATTGCCCCGCCCGATCCAGAAGCGCCACCCGATCCGCCGGCCGCTCGGCCAGCACCGGGAGGCGTGACGCGGCGACCAGTAATTTCGGATCAGGTGGGAGAACTCGATCGAGCAGCCCGGCCCCGCCGAGCCGCGGCGCCGCGGCCGTGACGATCCCTTCTAATTGTGCGTCCGAACACACCAGCGACCGGCCCCAGCACTCCCACGCGCGGTCGTCCTCACCCGCGTTGAGGTGCGCGAGGCCCGCAAGGTACCACAGCCCCGCGTCGGAGGGACGGAGGGCCGCCGCCCGGTCCAGGTAAACCGCGGTCGGTGCCGCGTTCGTCAGGTGCGCGCGGCCTCCGGCGAGCCGCACGTGCGGCCGCTCCAGCAGCGGGTTCAGCGCCCGCACCCGCAGGTAGTCCCGAAGCGCCGGCCGCAGGTACTCCCGTTCGGCGTCCGGCACGCGATCCCGCAGCGCCAAGTACTCTTCGTACCGCACGTCCGCGAGGCGAAGCCACAGGTCCGCGTCGTCCGGGGAGTATGCAACCGCCGCGCCGAGGTACCCGACCACTACCCCGCGCTCGCCCGCCGGAAGCCGCTTTTCAGCACGGATCGCCGCGAGGCGGTAATACTCGGCCCGCGCCCGGCGCCACCCTTCGGCCGGAAGCACCACCGCCACGAGGACGCACCACGCCGCGATCGGCAAAACCACCCAGCGCGGCGGCGCGGGTCCGTCCGCACGAGTCGCGCCGAGCGACTCTGCGGCGGTCAGATGCGCGGCCAACACCGTCACCAACAGAACGATCGCGGGCATATGGAGCCCGAAGTCCGCGAGGCTGTGGAGCGCAACCGCGGTGATCCCGAACAGCCCGCCGAGCCGCAGCGCCGCGTCCGCTCGGGTGCCCGCTGAACGGACCGCACGCACACCAGCGCGAAACACCAGCGCGGCCACGAGCAGCACCAAAACGAACTGAACGAGACCGCCCTCGACGAGGGCTTCGAGGTAATCGTTGTGCGCGTGCTCCCAGGTGACCAGTTGCGTATCGCCCGGGTGCCGCTGCTGTGGCTCCACCGATACGAACGTCCCCTGACCGGTGCCCCAAACCGGGTACTTCGCCGCCAGCGGCACGGCGCGTGACCACAGGTCGCGGCGCCCGGCGTCGAGTGCGTCCGTCCCGTCCAAGGTACCGAGCCGCTTACTCACCGCGTCCGTTCCGAACCACCCGACCAGCCCTGCTGCGCATAACGCGATCAGGGCGACGACGGGGACCGCACCGCCCGCCCCGCCGCCCCGCCGGCCGGTTAGCGCGGCCAGTGCGGCACACACAACCCCGGCACCAACCAGCGCGACAACCCCGCCCCGTGAGAGGCTGTACAGGTTCGCGGCCAGCATGAGCCCCAAGGCGGCCAGCAGCCACAGCGTCTTGGGCTCTCGCCCGAGCGCGGCAAGCCGTTCCGAGAGGCCAACGGTCCGCTCGCGGAACGCGCGCCCGCCCAGCAGCAGCCCCAGGCCCAGCCCGAAGCACACGTTGACGTAATACGGGAAGTGGTTTTTGCACACGAACGGCCCGAACACGCTGCCTTGCGTCTCGAAACTCCAATAAACGGTTTGCGGCCCTGAACTGAACCGCTGGGCGAGCGCGAACACCGACAGTGCCACCCCGTTGGCCACGCACACCACCGCAAATCGGCGGTAACTCGAGGGAGTGGCGACGGCGTACCGAACCACCGCGAACAGGGCCATCACGGCGAGCAGCTTCGCGACCTCCCGCCGGGTCGCCCCGGGGTCGAAGCTGATCCGGGCGGGTTCGACCACCGGCGCCTCGCCGGTCAGTGATTCGGGTTCTGCGGGGACTAACGCCGCACGGGCATCGGCAGTCGCCGGCGCGAGGGCCGAAAGAACCGCAGGCCCCAAGGGAACGAGTTGCCACACGCCGACCGCCACGAGCCCGGCCAAGCAGACGAGCACAGGGCACACCCGGCCAGCAAACCGCTGCTCGGTCAGTAGCGCCAGCGCCCAAAGCGTGAGGGCGAGCGCAACTAAAACGAACAGACCGAACACGGCTACCGGGTGAACGGCCGCGAACGCCCACGGGGACAGCACCGCCCCGCTCAGCACAACCACTTCGATGGCCGCGCGCAGGAGCCGGGTTCGCGGTTCGGGGGAAAGGGACTGGTCGGTCGGTAAGGTCATCTCGCTCCGAAACATCAGTGCGCCACAAGAAGTTCTCAGTCTGCACCCAGGCGTATCCGAGTCCCGCCGTAGCACAACGGTCGCCCACCCCGATCGCACCCGGAACCGGGGCATTCGGAGTTCAACCTCAAAGAGGCGCCCCCGCACGAGACGGTGCGGGGGCGCCGGTACGTTTACCCCTTGGGCGAGCCGCCGCCGCCCTTCCCACCGCCGGTCGGGTTCCACTCGCTAACCGCGCGCTCGGCGTCCGCCTTGCTCATCGCCACCGGAGCCACCGGCGCGTTGGCCTTGTCCGCCGGCTCGGTCACGTTGAGACCAAAAGCATCGGCCGGCGCGACGGCCGGCGCGGCCGAGGCCCCCGTCCACGGGTTCAGTGCGACCGCGGCGCCCAGCGGCGCCACCAGCAGCACGAGCACCGCTCCCAAGGAGGCCCGTCGCGACGGCCCCCCTGCGAGCTTCGACACTGCGTTCATCAGTTCAAGCCCTCCGAATTAAAGACTCGCCAAACCGTACGGCCCGCGAAACGATCGCAAGGCCGCCGACGGGGCGTACCAGCCCGCCCGCGTTCACCGGTCCTCTTCGATGATCCACCCCAGCGCGTTCGCCTTCAGGAACGACCGCACCTCGTCCGCGTGTACATAATAACCGGTTTTGCCGTCGTGCCCGGTCGCGACCCCGATTACCCGCCCGCACTCGTCCAGCAACGGCCCGCCCGAACGCCCCTCGGCCTGTTTGCGAACCGTTTCGAAGCACGTGACCACGTTCGCCGCGCCGGGCTTGCGTAAACGCACTTGCCCTTTAAGCACTTCGTCGAGCGCCCCTGGTGCGGCCCCCTTCTCCCACCCGACGCTCAGCACCAGCTTCGGCTTGCCCCCAACCGGCGCGAGCGGCACGGCCTCAGGAACCCCGTCTGCGGTCAACCGCAGAACCGCCAGGTCAGCCGCCGCCCCCCGTTCGAGCACCTCGGCCTTGAGAGTCGTTCCGGGTTTATCTTTCGTTCCGGCTACTTGCACCTCCACCACCTTCGCCTTCTCGACGACGTGGGCCGCCGTCAGCACGAACGCTTGTGTCTTGGTGCGCCGGATCACCACCCCGCTACCGGTCTTATCGTCGGCCGCGCTGGTCACCTTAACCGTGGCGCTCACCCCACGCTCGCGAGCGGCGGCCGGGAACGGACCCGTAGGTTCCGCGCCGGTACCGCCCGCGAGCACAACCGCAACGAAGCACACCAACACGACGCACCTCCCGATTGCGGCACTCAAATCGCCCAGCCGGCACAACCGATCCCGTCGTCAAGTTCGGCGCCTCGGCAGCCGATATTCGTTGCAACCGTCCGCTCGCGCGTCACGCGAGCCGTTTCACTTGTTCGCGGGTCTGCCCCAATGAACCCAGTTCGCGCCGCACTGCTCGGGCTCGCAACGCTCACCGGGTCGGGGTGCTTCACCGCGCGACTATCCGGCCCGGATTGGTTCTACCACCACGCGGCACGCAACCTGACCGAGAAACCGATCGCCAACCACGACGAGCGCCAGTTCACCCGGATGGTCGAGGGCCGCGCGAAGGACGCCTGGGAGCAGGTGTGCGGCTCGTCGGGGTGGCGGCACAGCGGCCCGTACGGGCACGGGTTCCGCGAGGGCTTCGTCGACTACGTCGAAGCGGGCGGGACGGGCGAACCGCCCTACCTGCCCCCGTTCCGCTACCGCCTTACCAAGTACCGCACCCCCGAAGGCATCCGGGCGGTCGAGGAGTGGTACGCCGGGTTCCGGCACGGCGCCGCGGTCGCCCGCGGGAGCGGGTTGCGGGAGCTCAACTGCATCCCGCTACCCGGCCCGCCCATCCCGATCGACACGCGCGGCTCCGCGCTCCCAACGCCTTTGGCGCCTCCGGCCGTTATCGCGGCCCCGCCAACGTCAACCGGGCCGGACCTGAAACCAGAGCCCCTGCCGGTCCCACGTCAAGTACCGGACCGCACCCCGCAAATGCCATCACCGGTCCCGCCCCCGTCTAAATTCGGGACGGCTGCACCGTGACCGGGACGCACAGCGGCATTTGTCGCATCGGCCCGATCGGCACCTGAAGGCGACTTCGGTTGGTGGCGCCCGGCGGAATCGAACGCGCAACCGCCCCGTAACCGCAGTTCGTCTGCGCCCCACCCCGATTCCGGCGCCGGTGGCGCCCCTCGAACACCTAAAGGATAGCGACCAATGAACCGCCCCGGCTCCCCGCTCCGAATCGCCGCCGCCGTGGCGGCCCTTGTGACCGCGCTGACGAGCGGGTGCGCCGCGGTCACCAACCCGGTGGCCGATGGCATCCCCGTCCGCCGGCTCCCGCCGGAAGCGTTCGGAGAGAGCAAAGCGGACCTCAGCGCCGTGCCGTTAGCGGCGCTCACGCCTCCCGCTCCGCCCGCCCACCTGATCGGCCCCGGGGACACCCTCGGCGTGTTCATTGAGGGGGTCCTCGGCGAGCGCGGCGGTCAACCGCCGGTCCGCATTCCCGAGCAAGGCAGCGCGCCACCAGGCATCGGTTTCCCCATTCCGATCCGCGAGGACGGGACGGCCCCGTTGCCCCTCATTGACCCCCTCAAGCTCGAAGGCCTCACACTACCACAAGCTCAGGATCGCGTGCGAGAGGCGTACCTCAAGCCCAAAAAACTGCTCGCCGATTCGGACAAGGCGCGAATCATCGTTACGTTGCTCCGCCCCCGGCAGTATCACGTGCTCGTGCTTCGTGAGGACGCGGGCGGGACCACGTTCGGCTCGGCCGGCGGGCTCGGCGGGTTCGGCAGCACCGGCGCCACGTTCTCGCAAACCCGGCGCGCCGCCGGCTACCCGCTCGACCTGCCGGCTTACGAAAACAACCTCTTGAACGCGCTCACGCGCTCGGGGGGGTTGCCCGGCGCTGAAGCGCAGGACGAGGTACTCATCCTCCGAGGGGCGTACCAACCCGCAGCCGGCGGGCAAGTGCCCGACGCCCTGCCCGCCGGCACGGAGAAGGCACTGACGATCCGCGTTCCCCTTCGTCTGCGCCCCGGCGAACCTCTGAACGTCCGTCCGGAAGACCTCGTGCTTCAGAACGGCGACATCGTTCAAGTCAAGGCTCGTTCCGGAGAGCTCTTCTACACCGGCGGGTTGCTGCCGCCACGCGCGTTCCCGCTCCCGGCGGACCGCGACCTCGATGTGATTGAGGCGGTCATTCTCGTCGGCGGGCCACTGATCAACGGCGGGTTGAACACCAACAACTTGTCCGGTCAGATCGTGCAAACCGGTCTCGGGTTCCCGTCCCCGAGCCAAGTGACCATTCTGCGCCGCCTCAAATCGGGTGCTCAAATACCGATCATTGTAAGCTTGAACCGGGCGATGAAAGACCCGCGAGAGCGAATCGCACTGCGCGCGGGCGACGTCATGCTGCTCCAATCCACTGTCGGCGAGGCCGGCGCCCAGTACCTGACCTCAAACTTCCGGTTCAACTCGGCGTACCAAGCGATCCGGAGCCGGTTCTTTAACAGTGTCGGTACCGTGACCTTACCGTAGTCGTCCAGCCGGTTGAGGCCACGAGCGCACCACCTTACCGCGGTCGCGTCAGTTCAGTTACCAAAGAGCGCCCGGAGCGGCCACCAGCGCCGCTCCACCCGCGGCGGGTCGGGGGTTAGCACCCCGCCCCGCAGCACCGTTTCACCGTTGCGCCCGCAAATGAGTTCAGCGGTCTCGCGTCCGACCCATTCCCGTACTTTGACCGCGGCGGTAGCAACGAGCGGGCGGCGTTTCCGCGGCGAGTGCCCATCCGAGCCGAGAAGGTGGACACAGCCCCGCCGGAACCAGCCTTGGAGTGCCGCCTCATCGGCGGGCGTTTTCGGCCCCGTGATGTTGCCGGACGACACCTGAACCAAGCACCCGAGCCCGATTAACTCTTCGAGCCGTTTTGGCTCGTGGAGCAGCTCGGGATGCTGCTCGGGGTGCGCTAAAATGACGCGCACGCCACGAGCGGCGAACTGCCGCACCACAGACCGCAGGTCGACAAACAGCCGGTGCGGCATCTCGATCAGGATGTACTTCCGGTGGTCTCCGACACTCAGGAGTCGCCCGGCGTCCCACGCCTCGATCAGGTCCGGGGCGGCCATCACCTCCGCGCCAGCAAACACCTCGAGCGGGATGTCATTTTCAACCAGCAGCCCTTGCAGTTCCGCGGCCGCCGCGCGAATCTGACACGGCGTGATTTGCCAGCGTTCGCTCTGGTGCGAAAGGGCGATCGTGTGCCGAACGCCTTCGCTGACCGCGATCCGGCACATCGCCAGGGAGTCTTCCCAAGTGCGCGGACCATCGTCAAGACCCGCGAGCAAATGAACGTGCAGGTCAGCGAGTGAAAACACGATTTCAGCCCCGTCCATCGAAACCGAACGGCGTCACCTCGGAACGCGTTACACGGCACCGCGACTACGTGCGGGCCGCACCGCACGCAGCCGCCGAAGCGACATAATGTGCCCGTGTCATTCGTCCGCGGGCCGGGAATGCCCGTTAGCACCCGCGACCGGCCCGCCACTCGCGACAGGGCCACCCCCTTGCCCGGCAGGCCGCGGCGCCGGTGAAAGGGCCGGGAGGCCACCGTCCGCCCCTTGCTCCTCGTGCGCATCGTGGTCGGCGGTGGTGTACGGCGAGCTGTAGTCGTCCGCGTGTCTGTAATAATCGTACCCGTACCCGGCCATCGCCCCTTGTTTGCCGACCCCGTTCACCACCACACCCAAGCAATTCACCTTCAACCGGATGAGCAGGTCGCGGGCACGTTCAGCCGCCGGGCGCCCGTTCTTGGTCACCCGCAGGGTCAGGATCAACCCGTCGACCCGCGGGGCCACGACACACGGGTCGCTCACGGCCAGAAGCGGCGGGCTGTCAACCAGCACGTAGTCGTAAGCCGCGCGAAGGTCGTCGAGCACGTCCTCAAACGCTGGCGACGTGAGCAGTTCTGCCGGGTTACCGGGGCGCCGCCCGCAGGGCAGCACGGATAGGTTCGGGATCGCAGTCACTTGCACCGCCTCGTCCAACTCGGCGGCGCCGGTTAACACCTCCGCGAGCCCGACTCGGCTGGTTAGCCCGAACGCGCGGTGGACCCGCGGGCGCCGCAGGTCGGCGTCCAAGAGCAGCACCTTGCGCCCCGCCTGCGCGATCGACACGGCGAGATTAATGATCAGGGTCGTTTTGCCATCACCCATGTGAGGACTGGTCACCTGAATGACCTTGTGCCGCTCGCCGTGGGTGCTGAAAAAGAGTGCGGTACGGACCCCGCGGTAGGCCTCGGCCTCGGGCGACGTGGCGCTGTGAACCGTCGCCAGGCCCGAGTCCAACTCGA
The DNA here is from genome assembly GCF_034097035.1 of Gemmata algarum. Lineage (NCBI taxonomy): Bacteria > Pseudomonadati > Planctomycetota > Planctomycetia > Gemmatales > Gemmataceae > Gemmata > Gemmata algarum. The sequence goes on along the minus strand of NZ_JAXBLV010000024.1, from coordinate 75,024 downwards.
CGGAGTTACCGGCCGCGTCGGTTACGGTCACCGGGGACGAGGGTTTGTGGACGAACGGCACGTGACCGATCAGCGCCAGCCCCAGCCGCCGGCGGATCTCTTCCGGCGTGCGGAAGCTCTTGTCCGCCATGTCCAGCAGGTACGCACCACCCGCCCCCAGAGCCAGACCCAGTGCCGACCCGATAAAAATGAACTGCCACAACACCGGGGACACCTTCAGCCCGGGACCGGGCGGCGCGATCGCCTGCGCGTTGAACCCGCCGGAACCGCGGCTCGTGTCGACCTCTTGAAGCCGCTTCAGGATCCCGTCAAGCCACACTGTGGTGCGTTTGATGTCTTCACGGTATTGCTTGTCGGTCGCGTGCAGCCCTTCCTGCGACTTCGCCTGTTTGACCTCCTCTTCCAGTACGGATTTGGCGTACTGGTGGTTGCCTTCGGCGAGCACCAGTTCGATCTCGAGCGCGTTGACCGCCGCCTGCGCCGGGCTCTGCTCGTTCGGCCCCTTCACTTCCGCCACGATGGCGTCGAGGCCCTTGTAAAACACTTTTGTCGCTTCGATTTTTCGGCGGATTCGCTGAACGTCCGGGTGATCTTCGCCGTAAAACTGTGTCAGGTCGGACTCTTGCTGTTGAAGGGGGAACAATGCCGCCTCTAGCGCCGCCGCCCCGGCCACGTTGGCTTTCGCCACCGGCGCGTCGCGGTCGTACTTCTTTTCCGCCAAGGCCAAGATGAGCGGGAGCGGCTTGTTCTCGCTAATCGCTTTTCGCACCGACGCGAGCCGGTCGCGCAACTCCTTCGCGTCGTCGCGCTTCACCGCCTCCCGCCGCACGTACTCCTGGATCTTAGTCTCGTTGAACGGCAGCCCGTCGGCGGTCGTCAGCAGGTTCTTGTCCTGGCGGAATTTGGCATAAGCGTCATCCTTTTCTTTCAGTTGCTTGGTGAGCTTCCGCGCCTCCTCCTGAACCAACTCAAACGTGCTCTCAGCAGTCGTCTTGTACGTGCGATCGAGAAAGTCTTTATAGCTCTCGATGATCGCGTTAATAACGATCTCACAATCGCCCGGATCGCTGCCACTGTACGACAAGTTGATGATGTTACTACTTGCGCCGACGGGGGCGTCCTTGTTCACCTCACGCTCGGCCCGCAACCCGGCCTGAATGATCACGGCTGCGTGCCCGCCCTGGAGCGACCGAAGGGAACCCAGGTCTCGCTTCCGCACCGCCTCTTCAATCAAGAGGGGGCTGCGAATCACCAGCAGGTGCGAGCCGATGTAATCATCGACAAGAGTTCGGTTCGGGTCGTTCCGATCGCCGATCAGGGAGCCGATCGATTGCTTTTTGACGACGAGAACTTGCGCGTACGCGCGGTACACCGGCTGCCGCCGGGAGAAGCTCAGCCCGCCGAGCACCAAACCAGCCACAAGGCCCAGAAGCAGCAACCCGCGGTGCTGCCAAAACACCTGGAACATGTTCCGCCCACTCCGGGCGGAAGAGGCTTCAGGAGGCGCATCGGGCTGCTGCAGGAGATCGTCCATGGCGCGCGCTCGGGCGGGGCGAAGAAAAAGGGGAGTGTGGCTCAAGCAGAAACGGTTTCGGCTGCCACAACCGGCACCACAATAGCCGGCCGCGCGGCTTCCGCGAGAACCGTTTCGGCCGCATCGGTCACGCGCGCGAGCGCGGCCAGCTTTTGCCACACCGGTTCACCGTCGGGCAGACCGCTCACCGTTACCTGCCCAACCGTTTGCCCCCACGCCGTCAGCAGCAGCACCGCCGACCAACAGACGGGCTCCTCGCCGCGAGTCTCCAACGGACGAGACCAGCGCGCGTGGTACGCCTCGTGGTGCGCGGGCGCGTTCACATCGAGCGCCACGCTGCGCAAGTTAAGTCGCCCGGCACAATCGGTGAGCCGCGTCCACAGCTCGCCCCATTGAGCAGTCCCCTGGAGCCGCACCTCCAGTCGCTTGCCGCACGGCGGCGCCCCTCCCAAGACCGAGCGAGACAGAGCGCGAGCGGATTGCAAGAGCAACACGAACTCGGCGTGCCCGAACAGCCGGGTCGTGACCAGGATCGCCACGACTGTCAGGGCCGATGCGACCGCCAACATCTCGTTTCGGCACGCGATACTGCCAAGCACCCCGAGCACCGCCACCGAACACAAGCTGGCGACCAACAGCAACACCCGGGGGCGGGATAGGCCGCCGCGCAGCAGGCAGTGGTGCAGGTGACCGCGGTCGGTACTGAAGATACTGCGACCGGTGAGCTTGCGGCGAACCACGGCCGCAAGCGTATCGAAAATGGGCAGCACCAACAGCGCGGCGGGTGCCGCGAGAGCTACGGTCGTCGGCCCCTTGAGTGAGCAGCGAATGGCGAGCACACCGATCACCAAGCCGATCAACATGCTGCCCGCGTCACCCAAGAAAATGGTTGCCGGCGGAAGGTTGTATCGCAGGAAACCGACGAGCGCACCAGCCAAGGTCACTGCCACGCACGCTTCGACGTACTGCCCGTGCATCGCGGCCATCCCCGCAATGGCCAAGCAGATGATCGTGCCGACCGTGCCCAGAAGCCCGTCCATGCCGTCCAACAAGTTGAGCGAGTTGATCGCCCCAAGCAGCCAGAACGCAGTCAGAGGGATCGCTAAATACCCCAGTTCAACGGTCCAACCGAACAGAGAAACCGAGGTGATTTGCGGCCCGGTCGCCACAACCACCATAACTGCAACGATTTGACCACAAAGCTTGTAACGCCCACGCAATCCGCGTGCGTCGTCAACAACGCCGACAAAGCAGATCATCGCAGAAGCGATTAACAGTGACAGGAGCGCGTCGAGGTGTCCGGCGACCGCTTCCGCCACTGGCCCTGGCAGCAGCGACGCTGGAGCCAGCACGAGCACCGTAGAAGTGAACACGGCAATACCGCCCGCCACGGGCACCACACGCCCGTGCATCTTTCGTCGGCCATCCGGTTTATCCACCAACCCGATCCGGTGAGCCGCGATGCGGGCCAAACCTGTGAAAGTAACGGAGCATACGAGCCCCAGGGCAAAAAGCATAGCCAAGAAACCGACAGGCGAATCCATGGGCACCCTCTTCGTCGAGTCGGGCGGCGCAAACCGGGGTAGACGATCGTCCCGGTACACATCAGCGGAGAGGTAAAGCCCGCAGCGGATCGATACGCGGCGAAACCCCGATCCGGACCGGACGTTCGAAATTACCCGAACGAGAAGCACAGCTCAGGGCTGCGGCGTTTCGGTGGGCCGGGAGGAGTCCGGTTCAAGCCGCCTTTGGGCTTGACTCAAGTTACTCAATATATGAGTAAATTGCATGTGGAAAATTTATTTTTCTCATGGAATCAACGCAATTTGCAGTAGCAGCATAATCGCGATTACCGACATTGGCTTCCATTGTCCTGCTGTGTATGAGTGGCACTCATCGCGCGACGAGGGATTGTAAGCGGCTCCCGACGGTTAGCTGAGAACCCCATGACATTAACAGCAGTTACTGCCGTCGGGTTACGGCTCCCAAGCAAGAAATTCGCCTAATACATCCCGCCTGCCAATCCTCAGTAACGATTTACGGCTTCACGGCGTGCTCCGCCGCCCACCGCTCACGCACCGCCGACTGAAGCGACACGAACAACTGCCGTACCGCCTCCTCGCCTTCAGGCGTGAGCACGCTCGCGCCTTCGACGAAAACCTGGAACTGGTAAGCGGCCCCGGTTGGATCAAGAGGCGGGGCCGGTCGCCCTTCGAGCCGGCTTCGGAACCGCTCGAGTGCGGCCTCGTGTCGAAACAACGGCTCGCGCGCCCCACCTGGACGCGCGATGAACGGGCGTCCCGAACGGTCGAACTCGCAAAACACCAGAAACCCGTGACGGAAACCCGGTTTCGACATCCGCACTTGCACGAACCCACCCGGCACCGTGGCTGGAGCCACTACTTCCTGACCGTCGATTTGCCAACCGGTGCTGCGGTAGCACCACGTCAAGTCGTGCCAGCCGGGGAATGGATAGGCCAGGGACGCCTTGACTGCCAATTCCGGGAGCGCATAAAGCCAGTTTTGCGAGTACTCACCAAAGAAGCTGTGCGTCTCGCGTGTTTCAGTCCCGAACTCGCGCCGCTCCCACGCCCCCACTTTTACCGGAAGCAACTCAGGGTTCGTCGCGAGTGGTAACGGTGATGCCACCGGGAGGACCGGTTGATCGCCCCGGGCCGCCCAGTGCAAGCCAACAAGCGCAAGGAACGCGGGCACAACAATTGCTGCGAACCGCCCGACACGACTCGGGCGCGCCGGCCCCTGTTCCGGGTTCCCGCCCGACACCGGGCGCGGCACGTCGCCCCCAACCGCGCCCGAGCGGGTCAGGAACTCAAGCAACCTGTCGGTGCTCAGCAAGAGCCCAACAGCCAGCACGAACAGCACCACCCCGATGGCCTCGTGCCGCCAACCGGTCGCAGCGGTGACCCCCCAACGAGTCTCGAGCAGAGCGACCAGCACCACACGGGCCACGTTGGCCGCCAGCACCCAACCGACGGCCGCAAGCATCAGAAACACCCCGCGCCCCCACCCGCGCCGGGTCAACAAAACGAGAAACAGCGTGCAGGCCAACAGTGAGAACAACGAATTGATGCCGCTGCACGCCTGCTCGACCAGTAACGACCGCCCGTCGATCTCGATCACGTTCCCGGCGGCCAAGTGGAACACGTCCAGCGCGTCCAGAACCGCACTGCTCCAGGCGGTCGTGAGGCCTTGAAGCTGAAGAATCAAGAGCCGGTCGAGGTCCATTGGGGGCGGGACGAGCAGCCACAGCATCCCCCACGCGGGGAGGACCCGTCGCAGCACCTCGCGCCCCCCGATCCCGTACGCCAGTGCAGGGATCAGTACCATTACGGACACGCATGCCAGCCACGAAGAGCTCAGCACTTCGGCCGCAACCAACCCGGCCCAACCGGCCGCCAGCCCGGCCCACACGGCCCACGACTCCGCCGGCCCGCTTCCCGCGCGGGCCGGTGCGCCCCGGAACCGGACCCACGCAAGCACCGCGGCACCGAGCACAACGAGCGGGAACGCCTCGTAGTGCGCGCGAACCGACATCCAGCGCACGTGCCACCCCAGAAACGGCGCGACCGCCGCAGCGACCGCCGCCACAGCCGCCGCTGCGGCCCAGCTTGAGGCAGGAGCCCGGCCGGTAGAAATGGTCGCGGTAGGCGGCGCAGTCAGCATAGGCGTAGCTCGACAAAGGAAAATAAAGAGCGATGACGCTTCACCGAAGATATGAAACAAATGGCAGATGGTATCTGTGTATGTTTACCCAGTTGAAACGCCCGGTTAGATGGCATCTCACCTGTATTAGTTCCGCGAATTGCTCAAAATACGCGCACATCTCAACCAAATGTAACCTTTCACGCTACCAGGCGCTGAAAAAGCAAGGCTGCTGTGGCATGGAGTGTCTCCAAACTTCAGTCATCATCAACTCGCCAGTTCTTTAGAAATCAGGACATTATCCCCTGTGAACCGCTACGTTTATGAAGCACCGGAGATAAAACCGTTAGTAGTTGCTGCAAGCCACATCCAGGAGACGGTTTACGAATTTCCAGCATCCACTCGATCCGCTAATCCCGGGTAGCGACCGCGCGTGACACAAATCGCATTAAATTTCATCATAAGTATTTACTGAACGACCACATACGGCACGAAAACGAAACCGCTGTGGCTTGCCATTTAAACGAGAGAAGCCCTCGCCTTCAATGTGAAGGCAGAACTTGTAATAGACCCGAGTATCAACCCATACACACACGGCCAGAATAAACGGTTAGGGCTTTGGAGCCGACTTATTAGGAACCTGCCGTCGATATTTCTCTGCCAAATCGGTCTGGCCGAGCCCATCGTAGGCTGTTGCGAGGGCAGCGTGGACCCCTTCTGTACCGGGCGCGCGGGTGAGGACGGCATCAAGGTCGGTTATCGCATCCTGCCAGCGCTTCAGCCCCAGGTAAATGCGGCCGCGAGTATCGAGAAACACGGGGTTACCCGGCTCACGCCCTAGCGCGACGTTCACTGTCGCCAGCGCACGGGGCAGATCGGAGTGAGGCGGCTCCATGAGGGCACAGGCCAAATTGTTCGCTACGACCGCCGCCTGCGGGTCCGCGGCGAGTGCCAACTCGAGGTGCATCTTTTCTGCGGCGTGATCGTTCCGCATTCGGGCGTCGACCGCCAGCGCGAAGTGAACGTGCGCCAGTGCTTGGGTACCGCTTGCGAGCAGGTCGCGCAACGCCCCACGCGCTTGGTCCGCGTCCGCCCCACCGACCTGCAAATGATACAAGATGCGGTCCAGCAGCTCGCGGCTGCCGGGCTCATGGCCGATCCCTTTTGCGAGCAACGCGATGAGTTCGTTGGCGGGCGCGTTCTGCTTTTTGCGCACGTCGTACCATCCAACATACGTCTTCGCGATCGCAGCACGAAAAATCGGCGCGCCGGTCGCACTCAAGCCTTCTTCGAGGATGGCGACCGCGCTTGAAAAGTCTTCAAGGAACGCTGTCGCGGCGGCCCACGAGAGCCGGGCGGGGTAGTTGTTCAGATCGTCTTTCGTCCGGTCGCGGAAGTAGCCGACGGCCAAGTCGGCCTCTTTCCGAGCACGAACGAGATCGGGTGGCGTCTTCTTGAGGTATAGCTGCGCGAGGTACAACCGGTTCATCGGGGTAGCGGACGCAGCCGAAACGAGGCACTGTTCGGCAGCTTCAAGCCGCCCGGCAACGAGGTGCAACTGTCCCATCAGTCCGAGGGCCGCTGGGCGATCCGCTCCGAGATCGCCGTCGAGAGCGCGCACCAAATGCGATTCGGCTCGCGCCCGGAGCGCGGGTGACATCTTTTCTAAGTTCGGTTCGGGCGACGAGGCGAGCAGTTGGCGCGCCCGCCAGTAGTGCGCGGGCGCGTACCCGGGCCGGCCGTCGGGAGCGAGACCGTGTATCAGCGCGCTCGCACGGCCGTAGTCGCCGGTGGCGGCGGCGGCGAGCGCCAGCCGGTAATGCGCGTCCGGGTCGTTGGCGGTCGGCGACACCCTCTCGAAACACGTCAGCGCGCGTGGATAGTCCTTGGCCTGTAGCGCCGCCTTGCCCTGCGCGAGATAACGGGCCTCGAGTTCCCGGGGCGACTGTGTGGCGCACACGACCACGACGAACAGGATGCCCAGCGCAACAATCGCAGCGGGCGCAGCGGGCCGGAACGCCCGCCAGTCGCGCCCGAGCCACCAGCGCCGGACGGAATCCCACGCCCGGCTGAACACGGTTTGCGACTGCCCCGTCAGGATCGGCGAAGCCATAGCTGCTGTCTCGTGGTGCTCGCCGACGTATCAGTACGTGCCGACACATCGGTTCCGCGGGAAACCCGGTTCCAATTATAAGCGATGCCCAGCCGCCGCGCGCTGATCGAATGAATATCTACTGACGGTTCGCCCGCGCGGCCGCCCTATCGAAAGGCCCTCCCCACACGTTCTGGCGCCGTCGAAACACAAGTTTTGGCCGGCGCAAACCGGTACCGCACCGTCGTCAATTTCATGATGTCTTCTCACCCCGACCTTCTTTCACGTCCTCTTAATCGGTATTTTAGTTGTTGTCCTGGCCGTAACTGGCCCCCACGCTGTCCGCGCCGACCGTTCGGCCACCAGACAGTCCCCATTCACTCCTTGTGGAGCGCTCCGATGTCCGATGTTCCGTCCACCGAAGTCGTCCCCCCGGCGCCCGCGCAGCCGACCCAGGTCACGATCCGTGACACCGACCTTGAGGTCATGTACGTGAACTTTTTCCGCGTGACCGGCAACGCGGACGAAGTGCTGCTCGACCTGGGGATGTTCTCGCAGGTCGTGACGCCCACCGGCCCCGAACCGGTGAACCTGACCCACCGGGCGGTGATTAACTTCGTGACAGCCAAAAAGTTGGCCGATGTCATGCGGGTCGTGGTCGCGCGCCACGAACAGGCCTACGGCCCGATCGAAGTGGACCCGAACCGTCGCCTGCTCCCCCAAGGCTGAGCACAAACGACACGCGACCGCGCGTGCGGGTTCGGTCTTCTGGCCCACACGGTCGCGGTCGCGCCTCCAGCGGACGCCGGTGCGGCACGGCACGAATCGACCTCGGCGAATCAGAGGTCGCGGCCGTCAGTACATAAAATGTCCCGAGTCGGCCGAGTCCGGCCGTCTTGGAGTGCCCGCAGATGCCCGCGCCCGAGTCCCCGTCCGACACGTCCGTCGAACCTCCATCGAGGCCGGGGGAGCCGAAACACGGAACTCCCCCACAACTCAGCAGCCCCGCGACGCCGCCCCCGTTCAGAGCGGCGTGGCCCTGGGTCCTGTGCGTCATCGGCTTGGACTACCTCAGCACCCTGGCGTACCAGCCGTCGGTCGCGTTCGGAGCCGCCGGTCGGCTCGCGCCGCTCGTGACCGTGTTAATTGCCCTCGTCACATTTTTCTTTGCCTTACCGGTTTACTGCTATATCGCCGGCCGCTCGCCGCTCGGAGGCGGGTCCGCGGCGTTACTTGAACGGGTCGTCCCCGGGTGGTTCGGGAAGTTGCTCCTCTTGGTGCTCCTCGCCTTCGGCGCCGTGGACCTCATGTTCACGCGCACCTTCTCAACCGCGTCGGCCGCCGAGCACCTGACGCACAACCCGCACCCCCAATGGCAGCAGGCGCTCGACGACGCCACCCGACAGGGCGACCAACTGCGCGACCGGCTCCCGGAGGCGACCAAGCGGCGCACTGAGGGGGTGTGGAACCGTGCCACCGCCGTGTCGCTGGTGCTACTGGTGGTCAGCACGGTCGCGGGGCTGATCTTCTTCAAGGGTTACACCCGGAACTTCGTCCGGCTCGCCGCTCTCACGGTTCTGGTGTACCTCGCGCTGACCCTGGTTGTGGTCGGCAGCGGGGTCGCGTACCTGATCGAACGCCCCCAACTGCTGGAAGAATGGTGGCGCGACGTGTGGGCCGGGAACTGGAAGCCCGACGCCGTTGCCCGCCCCGCGGGGTCGTGGGGCGCGCTGCTGGGCTTGTGCGTGCCGCTGGTCCCGGCGCTGTGTTTGGGGCTGAGCGGGTTCGAGCTGACGCTCATGGCAATGCCGCTCGTGCGCGGGGAAGCGACCGACGACCCGAACCGCCCGCGGGCCGTGATCCGCAACACCCGCGTTCTTCTGACGCTCGCGGCGAGTTCCATGTCGGCGTACCTGCTCACGTCAACGGTCGTGACCACCGTTCTGATCCCGCCGGGCGCCCAGGAGGCGAGTGGCGCGGCCAAGTACCGCGCGCTCGCGTACCTCGCCCACGGCGGCACGCTCGCCGACGGCCGCCCGGCGACCGCACTGAACCCGAACTTCGGGCTGACGTTCGGCACCGCCTATGACCTGGCCACGGTCTCCATTTTGGCCCTCGCCGGGCTCAGCTTCGCACTCACGCTGGCGTCGTGGATACCGCCGTACCTGAACCGGCTCGGGATGGAGTTCAACTGGTCCGTGAAGCTCGGCGTGCTGGCGTACCTGTTTTTAGCCGCGAAGTTCGCTGTGACGGCCTACTACGGGGCCGACGTGGACGCGCACCGGGCCGCGTACCTGACCGCAGTGCTGGCACTGTTCGCGTTCGCCGCACTCGCGGCAACAGTGGACGTGTGGCACCGGCGCGCCGAGCGCAACTGGGGCAAAGTGTTTCGTGTCCCGCCACTGTTCCTGCTCGCGCTCGCGACGTTCACCGCGTGCGCGGTATCGGTCGCGTGGAACCGGCCCGTCGGCGCCGTGATCGCCGGCGCGTTCGTGCTGGTGGTGCTAGCGGTGTCCGTGCTCAGTCGGGCGTGGCGGAGCACCGAGTTCCGGTTCGAGTCGTTCGACTTCGCCGACGAATCGAGCGAACGAGAGTGGCGTCATCTGGCGGCCTCGGACCTCGCCGTCCTCGTCCCGCTGCGCCCCGGGCGACACGACCTGCGCGATAAGGAGATCGAGATCCGCACCCGGCACCGAATCCCTGGCGCGTTGCCGGTGCTGTTCATCCTCGCGGAACTCGGGGACCCGAGCAATTTCCAGCAGCGCCCGCTGGTGCGCATCGCCCGCGAGAGCGGACGGATAGTGATCCACATCACCCGGTGCTGTTCGGTCCCCCACGCGCTGGCGGCGGCGGCACTCGAGTTGTCAAAGACCGGCGGGGTGCCGGAGATCCACTTCGGATGGTCGCTCGAAAACCCGGTGACGGCGAACCTGCATTTCGTGCTGTTCGGCATCGGCAACGTACCGTGGATGGTGTACACGCTGATCCGCCGCGCTAACGTGCCCGAGGACCGCAAGCCGCATGTGGTTGTCGCGTAGCAAAAGGCGCCATCGCACAGGTGCAAACGTCAACACGAAGGAGCACAACGAACACGCAAGAGCCGGAGTTGAAGACACCGGGCACGAGGCCGGGTGATGACCGATGTCGCCTCTTCAGTACTCCTTCGTATCGGTCTTTGCGCCTGTGCGGTGAGAGCCTTCACAGTTCTAGGGCTTTGCTGATGGCCTCGCGCATGCGTTTCTCGCTGCCGGGGTTCACCCAGCACCAGTCGGCGAGGTTCCCGTCGTTTTCCTTCCACGCCCGCTCAATCGGAATGTACCCCGGGCCGCACTCGCCGTAACCCGCGACCAACACGAACCCGTTCGGGCGCGCCTCTTGCGCCGCGAGTTGGTACTCGACGTAGCTTTCCGCCGGGAGCAGCGTGACCGCAGCGCCGCCGAAATCCAGAACGGGAAGGTCGATCGGTTTCCCGGAATCACACCGCCTTTTCCAGCTCAGGCCCAGAGCCGCGAGGCACTGACCGAACGGCTTGGGGTCGTCCTTCAGTTTCTTCAGCAGCGCCTCCTCGGAGAATCCTTCGGACGAGCGCGGCTCCAGCACCAGCGGCACCGACCGAAAGCTCGCCCCCTTCACCGGAGCCTTTTTGGTGGCCCGCCACACGGCGGCCATTGCGGCGTGAATGCGAGCGGCGAGCGCCCCGCGGTTGTCGGTGGAACCGTCGTTGTACTTGCCGGCGGTGACGTTCCCGCTGCACCCACTCGCGTACATCTGGAACGCACCCTTCGTCTCGCCCTGCCGCTTACGGCGTGCGATCCCGACGAAGTCCGCGGTGACGCCGCCCCGCCCGTAGTAGCTCATGGGATGTGTGGCGTAAGCGGACAGCGCGCAGAGCGGCGTATCGCCGTTCCAAAAGCTGATCGTCTTCAGCAGCGGGTCCACGGTGCCCTCGTCGGCGTCGCGAATCTTCGGATCGCGCGTCGCGGACATGCGGTCGTAGCGAACCTTGCCATCCGCATCGAGGTAGCGGCGGTTGGACGCGACCTTCTCGACCTTCGCCTCTCCGGTCCCAAGATGTGTGACGGGCTTCGCCTCTTTGAGGCACGCTTTCGCCGCACCGGCAACGCGCCCGACGGCTTTCTCCAGAAACGCCAGGTCGCAAATCGCGCCTTTCGCCTTGTACCGCTCTAACAATTGTTGTGCTTCGAGATCCGCGACGGGCGCGTCGTGCTGGTGAACCGCGCACAGCATCACGCGCACCGGTTCCGTGCCGACGGCCTTCGCGATCACTTCGCGGAACATCTCATAAGCACCGTTCCGGACCTCACACCAGTCGAGGGTGACGAACACGACCGGCTTCCCGGCGCCGAGCAGAACGAACCCGTGGGCGAGCAGCGGGTCGAGAACCTCCTTCGCGGGCGCGATCCCGCCGCCCATGCACGGGTGCCCGAGGGGGATGGTAACATCGGTTTCGAACGTCGCGAGTGTGAGCTTACGCTCCTCGCCACGAGCGGGCTGAAGGTACGAGCCGCCGGAGTTTGCAGCCACAGCCAGCGCCGTGGCAAGGGCGTCGCGTCGGGTTGGGTTCATGTTTCGCCTCTGGTATGCTGGGACGCGGTCCGAGTCTACTCGGCGTGGTGCGGACATGAGCAGCGATGGCCAGGCACTATTTCGGGCGGTCTGCGAACAACCGTGGGAAGACACCCCGCGCCTCGTTTACGCCGACTGGCTCGAAGAAAACGGCAACCCGGTGCGCGCCGAGTTCATTCGCGTGCAGGTGGCATTAGCGCAACTTCCACCCGCCGAGCAGTGGCTCCATCCGCTGGCCGCACGGGCTGCCGAGTTGCGAAAGCAAGGCGACCCGGGCAAGGGCGAGGTGAAAGCCGGGCGCGGGAAACGCGTCAAACGGTGGTCGAAGGACCTTCCGGTGCTCGAAGGTGTCGAGTGGACCGCGGGATACCATCGCGGGTTCCGCAACGGGGTCGTCTTTGCGAGCATGCACACCGTCCTGACGTTCGAGGAAATGGTAACGGCCGCGGCCCCTGTTGATTGGGTGCAGGTAAAAGGGTTGCGGCCCTTCATGGTCGAGGCACTGCTGACGCGGCCGTGGGTACGGCGGCTGGCAGGGCTGAGCCTGTGGGGCGAAGTCGGGACGTCCGGAATGGAGGCACTGGCCCGCACCGACGCGCTCGGCCGATTAGAGCGCCTGGACCTCAGCGTCGCCCGCCCAACGGATGCCGGTGTGCAGGCACTCGCAACCGCCACGAGCCTCACAAACCTGCGCCGGCTGGAACTGGAGATCAACACCGGCGGGTTGACGGTAAACGGGCTGGCCGATCTGATCAACGCCCCTGCTCTGCCGAGGCTCGCTGCGGTGGACGGAATCGACTGGCCCCTCCTCTGGCGCGCACGAGGCACGGACCTACAGGAGCGGTTCTACCAGCGGTTTCCGGAGACCTATCGTCGCTAGGCGCTTGCCGCACCGGCACTCACCGCGCCCCGCTGCGGAACAGCCAGTACAGGATCGTCTTGATCTCGAACGGCTTCAGGTCCGGCTTCAGTGACAGGACGCGGGCCGCGATCCCGGCCAGGTGCGGCGTCGCCCAGCTCGTGGCCGGTTCGCGCGCGAACGGTCCCAGGTAGCCCCGGCTGTGCGCCTGAAATTCCACCTGTTCGCTCAGCTTGTACGCGAAGCGTAGCGGGTCGTCAAACAGCCCCTTATCGACCGAGATGAGCGGCGGGGCGAACGCGGCGGGGTAGCTCCGCGTCAGCGGGTGCTCGTTGTGCGCCGCCGCGAACACCAGCACGTCGCGGAAGTACGCCTCCTCGATCGCCCGCTGCAACTGGTGCCGCCGGGGCAACTGCTGGAGCTTGTGCTCCGGCACCCCGAGCGACAGGTTCACCACCTTCACCTTCCACACGTCGATCGCGTGGCGCAGGGCCGCGATCACCGTTTCCACCTCGCACGACCCGGTCGGGCCGAACACATCGGCGGAGTAGAGCTTCACCCGCGGGGCGATCGTGAGCACGATGTCCGCCACGGTGGTGCCGTGGGGCGACGACTGGTGGCCGGTGTACGGCAGCGGCGGGCCGCTGGGCCGGAACACCGCCCCCTCGATCGTGTTGATGGACGTGCCGGCGCCGGCGAACTTCGTTTCCAGCACGGACCGCTCGACGCCGGAGTCGATCACCGCGACCGCGATCCCTTCGCCGGTCGCGCGGGGGTCACGAAGGATGCTGTCCGGCGTGAGCCGGGCGAAGATCTCGTCGAACACCGTCGAGGCCGTCTCGGTCATCTGAGTCCCAGAAAAATACCGCTGCGGGTGCGGGGGGAAGCAACGGGCGCTGCCGCACGCGGGCGCGCATCACGGGGCCTCTGCGCCGTCCGCGCCTGCGAACGGGTGGCGTCACAGGCCGGTGAGTTCGTCGAGCAGTTTGTGCAGGTCGTTGACCACCTTCACGCAGTGGTTCACCGCACTCGGGCCGTGCTTCACGGCCAGGGCACGAACCGCTTCGACCAGGCGCAACGTGGTATCAGGGTCGGCGATCGCGTTCGAGTCGGCACTCAGCCCTTCCTTTAGTCGCGCCAGGACCGACGGCGGCGGTCCGGGCTCCGGTGCCGCCGATGCCTCGCCGAGTTGCGCCGTCGCCTGGAGCGCGGCGCCGACGGCGTCGAACAGCAGCTTGTGCGTTTGCCGCTCCGCGACCGCCTGCCGCAACAGGTCCGTACCGACCTCGGCCGCCGACGTTACAAGCCGCCGGTCTTCGTCGGTGAAGCCGGGCGCGGCTTTGTCGAACAGTTCTACCACGACGACCGTGTCCGGGGCCACCCGGAGCGGCGCCGCGAGGATGCAGGCGCGGTTCGCCTCGAACGGCAGGAGTTCCAGCGGGCCGAGCGCGCGGGGGTCGAAATCGTTGATCGCGACCGGCTCTTGAAAGCTGATGACGCTGGCCGCGAGCGACCGCGCGAACGGCACCGTCGGCGTGGGCAGCGGTTGCCCCTCCGCGCCGTAGGCGACGGTCGATTCGGTCCCGTCGGCGGCGGTGTGCCGGACGATCAGCGCGCCGTCGGCGGCGCGGGTCCCGCGGACCACGAACCGGAGCAGCGACTTCACCGCCGCGGGCAGCGGCACCGGGTCGTTGAACGCCGCCGAGGTCTGCACGATCGGCAGCACCTTCTCGACCGCCTCGCGGAACGCCGCCAGGCGCTGGTTGATTTCGCGCTGCTGCTTCGCGGGGCGGATGCGGTCCAGTTGCCGCCGGATGGCTGCGACGAACGTGTCGCGGTTCAGGTCCTGGTTCTTGTCGATGTAGTCGCGCACGCCCATGCGGAGCGCGTCGAGCGGCGTCGCTTGGTGAGCGAAGCCCGTTACGAGGATCGCGACCACATCCGGCCGGAACTCCACGAGGTCTTCGAGGAGCCGCAGCCCGTCGCTGCCCGACCCGAGGTTCCAGTCGAGAATGGCGAGATCGACCGGCTGCTCGTTGGCGATCTGGAGCGCCGACTCCGAGTCCGCCACGGCGAACACGCGGGCGTCCGGCATGGCGCCGGTGAGCCACTCGCGGAACGTCCGGCGGACGGATTCCTCGTCGTCAACGATAAGTACGGTGTCGGTCATGCGCGTCATTTTAGGCAGCGGGACTGTTGTTGAACGCTTGCAGGAGGAAAGGTTGCGCGCCACCACCAGCGGTCACACAAACCGCACTCCGTGTTTGAGCCGTGCGGTCAGCACCGCCCGCACCGACTCACCGAACGACCTCTGGGCGAACACAAGCGCGGGGAGGCGATGGAGCGGACCGGCCATCAGCGGCTGAACGGCGTCATCGCGCAAATCGCACTCACGCAGATCGATCACCTGCGGTCGGTCGGCCCAGGCATGGGTCCACAGGGGCGCGAGAAACACGCTAATCGGATCTTCCCCAGACCGTAAGTTGAACGGATGGAATTGGACGGCCAATCGCAGTTCGGCGAATCGCCTTAGCCCCTTCCAGCCGAGCAGACCGGCACAAGTTCCCGGCGTCGGCGGTGAAAACCCAGAGAAATCGGCGCGAAGCGTGCGTAAAGGCGCGTGCCCGAACAGGCTCATGAAAACCTGGTCCGCATCCGAATACCAGGAGTTAATGGCCAGAGTAACCGACTCGACCATCCCGCGCTCGAAGGGTCCCCACCTGGCTCGCGGTACCTTCGGCAGTTCTTTGCGCCACCGCTCAGAATGCGCCCGGAGCAAAACGCGAACGCAAGCCTGCCAAGCGTTCCGCTGCTGAATCGCGGCACCGTCATCTTTCGAGCGAAGCAAACCAATTTGTGCGCGGATCAGTTCCGCCCGCTCGTGCCCGCCGTGCTCGTCCAGCCAGTCGGCGTACACGAGGCGCGGCGTGTCTTCGTCCGGTTCGGCGATGATCGCGTCGAGGAGCGCTCGTTCGTCCGCGTCCATTCACTCCTCCACGCACACGCCGAACACGAGGCGCCCCGGCCGCTTCCCATACGCTACGAGGGACGGGAACCTCTCACCGCCAGGAACCAGTGATGCCCCGCTTCCTTTACCTCTTGCTCGCCGCCATCGGTCTGGCCCCGGCAGTCAACGCACAGCCCCCGAAAGGCGAAGTGCGGGTCATGAGCTTCAACATCCGCTACGGGACCGCCAAGGACGGCGAGAACCACTGGGACAAGCGGAAGGAGTTCCTCGCGGACACGGTCAAGGCGTTCGGCCCGGACCTGCTCGGCACCCAGGAAACCCTCATCTTCCAGCGCGACTTCCTGAGCCAAAAGCTGACCGGGTACGAGGGCCTCGGGGTCGGCCGGGAAGACGGCAAGGAGAAGGGCGAGACGACGGCTCTGTACTGGCGCAAAGCGCGGTTCGAGAAGACCGACGGCGGGCACTTCTGGCTCAGCGAAACCCCGAACGTGGCGGGCAGCAAGAGCTGGGACAGTTCGCTCCCGCGCATGGCGACGTGGGTAAAGCTGAAGGACCTTGCGAAGCCGGACGCCAAACCCGTTCTGTTCGTGAACACGCACTTCGACCACATCGGAAAGAAGGCCCGGATCGAAGGGGCCAAGCTGATCCGCGACCGGATCGGAGCGCTCGGGGCCGGTTGCTCGGTGGTCGTGACCGGCGACTTCAACTCCGGCGAGGACAGCGAGCCGTACCGGGCACTGTTCGCCGCGCGCGACAAGAATGAGTCGCCGGTGGTGGACAGCTTCCGCGCCGCGCACCCGAAGCGCGAGCCGAACGAAGGCACGTTCACCGACTTCAAAGCCGGTCCGGTCAAGGGCGACCGGATCGACTGGATCGGCGTGTCCCGGGACTGGACCGTCATCGGTGCCGAGATCGACCGCACCGAGAAGGCCGGCCGCACGCCGTCGGACCACTTCCCGGTGACCGCCACACTGAGCCGCTGAGCGGTCGCGCCGCTGCTTGACCGCGGGCCGGGCTCACTTCGCGAGTTGCTCGCGGAGCCAGCCCGGCCGGTCGGTGGTGATCCCATCGACCCCGAGCCGCACCATCCGCTTCGCCACTTCAACGTCGTTCACCGTCCACACGTACAGCTTCAGCCCCGCCTCACGCACCGCCTTCGCGAACGCCTCGTCCAGAGCCGCGGAGGCGGACAGGTCCACCCCGTCCGCCTTGATCTCCTTCGCCTTGGCGATCACCTCGGCGGCGGTCGGCGCTTTCGCCCCCTTCCTCGGCGCTAGGCTGACGAGCCAGTACGCCGGAACCTCGGGCCGGGCCTTCTTCAGTGCCGCGACGACCGCGGCGTCGAACGCGATCACCGGGGTCTGCTCGGGCAGCAGCTTCGACGCCGTCAGCGCGCGAACCAGTTCGGGCACCGCCTCGGGGCCGCACTTCACCTCGACGAACACCCGCTTGCCGTCCGGCACAACGGCCAGCATGTCGCCGAGCGACGGCAGCGGCTCGCCCTTGAACTTGGCCCCCTTCCACGAGCCCACGTCGAGGGCGTGCAATTCGTCGAAGGTGCTGTCCGCGACCGACTTGCTCACCCCAGCGGTGCGCTTGGTGTCCTTGTCGTGAATGACGGCAAGCTTTCCGTCCTTCGTCAGGTAGATGTCGAACTCGGACCCGTCCGCCTTCTGGTCCCACGCCAGCCGGAGGGCGGCCACGGTGTTTTCGGGCGCGTCGTAGGACGCGCCGCGGTGGGCGACGATTTCGACTTTCGGCGTTGCGTCGGGCGCGTGAGTCATCATGCACAGGGTCGCAATGGTGGCAGTGAACATGGACGGCCTCGTGGTAGCGGGTGAGCGACTGAGCCGATGGTAGCGGGGCACGCGACAGCGGCGAGTTCTTAACACCGTTTTCAAACTGCCGCCGGTCGCAACGGACTCGAAAACGCCCCTACCCTTCTGATGTCACCGCACGCAATTCCCGTGATTCGGCTTCAAAATTGGGCGTTTGGGACGCGATTCGCGTGGTAGCCGCCCCCAGCGAACCGCCAGCTCCCGACCAGTCGATTGGTAGCGAATGGCCAGTCGCCGCACCCGTCGGGCAGAATCGGCGTGACACCTTGGCAGCCGTTACAGCGTCACGCAAGCTGGGAACGATCAGCGAATCTGCTGCAGACAGAAACGCCCCAACTCACGTGTCATGTCGCCGGATTTGTGCGCGTTCCAAGCGTTGAGACTCAATGTCGGTACGCCTCTTTGCTGTGACTGCGCGGCGCGATGCCGGCACCGCTCTATTAACCAGATGTCTCGGCGCTTGAGGCCATTGACCAGGGTCGTTACACTATCCCACATCCTCAACCACACCATGCGTGTCATGTGACGACCGTGAATCGCCTCGCCTTCATCGACATCTGTAAATTCGATTCCGACCATTACCGAGCAGGAATCCTCGTCACGGACCGCTTTACTGATCCGATCGAGTTCCGCTGCTCCAGCCCGGTACGACCGACCGCCCTCCAAAAGATCCTTTGGGGCAGGCGGCTGACCGCCCACTTATTCTGCCACGTGTTCGGCAAACCGCTTATCGAGTGCCTGAATCCACGTCCTGACCTTGTACTCGCGAGAGTTTCGCAACTCCTTGGCATCCGCGCTGTCACGGGTGCACCGACAGTCCTAGTTAGTCCCAAACCCGAACTGGAACACCGACTGTTGCCCTCTTCTCCGGCTCATTATCTCTGTGCATCGCGCGAACACACGGAGGATCTCGACCTCGCCATGCCGGTCATGTCGCCACTCGCTGCCATCCTCGCGCCTCTTGAACCGTTTCAGCGCGTATTCACCGCGATTCAGGACGTGCATCAGGACGAAACTCGCGCAAAGGCGGTGTAGCCGTGTGGTCTGTCGCCCAGTTATTCGCCCGTTTCACCCCGGTATCCGTCCGCACAGGACCGATGCCTGTCGCCTTAGCTGGGGCAGCGCCCAGCGCCAATCTCCTTCCTTCCGCTCAAGTCGGACCGAATTTGGCGTTGCGCCCCGCGGTCCGCTCCGCGGTGATCGCGAAGCCATTCGAACCCGTTACAATTCTGGTCTTTGGCGCCACCGCACACATTTGCCTTATACCCACAACTTGGTTTGGTGGACGGCTGAGTGCTCCGCCCGGTTTGGCTGAGCGTTTGCGGACGAGCGGTACGGAACTCGAACCGGACGAACGAGACGAACCGCTTCCAGATGAACCATTGCTGGAATGTAAGCAACTTTTTTTACGCGACCTCGCGCGGCACCCGCAACTTCCGGCCGAAGTGACCAATCTCTTCCTCGCCGAAATCGCCACTCTCGGCTCCGTTGTTGAAGTATCCGACGGGCGCAAGGCTCGACGTGAACGTCAGTTCGGCTCGGCCGCGGAAGCGGACCGCTACCACTATCTCCGGAACGCAATCATTCTCGGCCACTGGCGGTTGTGTTTGCATTGGGTGCGCGAAGGAAACTGGCCGCAGCGTTGCCTATCAATGACAGAAGAAGACCTTTTCGGCGAAGCCATACTTGGGCTAGATCGTGCAATTGAACTGTTTGAACCAGCACACGGAACAGCCCTTGCCACTTACGCTTTTCAGTGGATTCGCCAAGCAGTAGGTCGCTCTCGCTCATTTACAGACCGTTTGATCCGTCTTCCGGCTCATTGTCGCAACGGTCGATCGCTTCACCCAACTGAGTACCGGCGCCTAACTCAGATTATCTACTTTTCCGATCCGAATGCGCCAGACCTAGAGTCACTTCCGGACCCGCGAAGCCCGGACCCCGTTCACGCCGTCAGCAACGCCGAGACCGACAGGTCATGCGGCGCGAGGCTGCGTATCGCTTTTCAGGAGATTACCGAGCGCCAAGCAGACATCCTGCGGAGAAGATTCGGCCTCGGTGGCCTGCCACCGGAAACACTTCAAGCGATCGCAAGTCGATACGATTTAACAAGAGAGCGTGTGCGACAAATCGAAGCTGCGGCGATCACAACACTCGCGAGCGGAACTGTTCGCAAGCTCTTGGAAGCCGTGGCACCCGAATGACAGAGCGTTGCGCCGCTCAGTCGGGCTTTACACGGCGCAGTTCGTTCTGCGACAATCCGCAAAACGCGCCCTGCACGGAGGCAACAGCGTGGCGATTCCCTTCTGGCTCACGAAGCTACTCGTCCGCACCCGGCTCGCCCGGTTCACCCCGCGCGCCCGGCGCCTCACCGACGGCGGCGCCGCGTACCTCAAATACTACTCCGACCGTGTCCTCGCCGCGCCGGTGGAGGAACTACTCGACCCGGCGTTCGTGCCCGCGGCGCCGAACTTCGATGTTCTCGATCTGAACCAGCCCACCCCCGACGCGCCCGCGGCCCGCGGTGCGGTCAGCGTCGGCCGCACTGACGCCCTCTGTGCCCCCGGGCGCGTTCCCGTCACGCTTCCCGAACTGAGTAAGGCTATCGCGGACCGCTACAAACAGGCCGGGCGGACCGTAAACCCGGCAACCGATATTCTCGCCACCCACGGCGCAACAAGCGCACTGGCCGCGGCGCTTGATGCGTTCGTGAACCCCGGCGACCGGGTGGTGCTGTTCGACCCGTGCTCGTCGCTGTTCAACCTGGGCGTGCGGTCGCGGCACGCGAACGTGAGCCGGGTGCCGACGTGGGTCGAGGACGGCCGGCTCCGGTACATCGCACGCGACTTCGAGCGGGCGATGCGCGGCGCCAAGATGCTGGTCCTCAGCGACCCGAACAACCCGACCGGCGCCAGCCTCGCGAACGAAGACCTCGAACACATCGCCTGGATCGCCGGCGGGTACGGCATCCTCGTGTACCTGGACGAGTCGTTCGCGGCGTTCCGGGGCGAGCGGACCCGCACGTTCGCCGCCATGCCCGGTGCGGACCGGGTCACGATCACCGCCGGGTCGGTGTCGCAAGAGTTCGGACAGGCCGGGATGCGGGTGGGCTGGCTCGCCGGGCCGCGGCACCTCGTCCGCGCCTGCCAGCTCACCGCGAACCTCAGCGCGCCTTACGTACCGCCCGTGTGCCAGCAGGCCGCCGCAAAGCTCCTTACAGAACCGATGGCACCGGAAGCCGCGCAGCGGTTTCGGTCCAAGCGGCAGTACACGCTCGACCGGCTCCGGGCGATGGGGCTCGAACCGGAAGCGCCGAGCGGCGGCTACTTTACGTGGGTCCCGGTGACCGGGTTGAACCTCGACGGGCGCGCCTTCGCCGAGCGCCTGCTGCGCGAGGAGCGCGTGCAGGTCGGCCCCGGAGTCGCGTTCGGGCCGAGCGGAGTCGGTCACGTTCGCGTGAGCTTCGCGACGGACGACGGCCGGTTGCGCGAGGGGCTGAACCGCATGGCCGCGTTCGTGGAACGGCTCCGAAAGCCGGAAGTACCGGCGCCGAAGACAGAAGAGACCAGTGAAACCGCTGTGAAGGAAAAAGAACAGTCGGAAGAGAAAAAGCCGGCGTTCAGCCGGGTATGAGTTCCGTGCCGGTCGCGCGAGCGGGCGCGTTGCGCACCCAGTGCCGGGTCCAATAGTCTCGAATCGCCCGCTCGAAAGTGGTATCGGTCTGGGCGCGGTGAGTACCGCTCTTGGACTCGTCAGGTGTCGACCGACAGGCGCGTGAAGCACTCTAATTGGCGCCCATCTCTTTCAACCTCGTTCACGGTCCGGGTGGTGTTTTCTTCTTGTGGCACAGACATTCCTGTCTGTGCGGCGCGAGAAGGCCGCACAGACAGGAATGTCTGTGCCACAAAGACAAAACCAAAGCAGACACCAGCAAATAGATCGCGCATCAATACCGCAGCGAATCGAACGCCACCCACTCGGAGGCTTCGGCCCAAGCTAACGGCTCTCCGATCCTCCCGTTACAGTTCCACTTCGCATTACCGTTTTGTCATTTCTCCGGCCCGGTGAGGCCACTCGTTCCGCGGCGGCCATAACTCGGGTACAAGGGTGTCACGGACGCAAGATCCGAAAGCGGGAGGCGCAGCAATGCCACACATTGCGAACCGGCTCATTCTCATACCGCGGGCAGTCGACACGGACCGGCAACTCCTCCACCGGTTCGCGACCGAAGGGACTCAGGACGCCTTCGCCGCGTTGGTCCGCCGGCACGCGGGCATGGTGTTCCGGGTTTGCCGGCGCGCGCTGCCGACCGCGCAGGACGCCGAAGACGCCTGCCAGGCGACGTTCCTGGTTCTGGCCCGGCGGGCGGCCGAGCGGTGGCACGAGTCGGTCGCGGACTGGCTCTTCGTCACCGCCCGCCGAGTCGCGAGGGACGCCCGGAGGGCGGCCGAGCGGCGGACCCGCCGGGAGCGCCGCTCGGCCGTCCCGGAGGCGGTCCCGGCGCTCGACCAACTCAGCGCCCGGGAATTCCTGCTGGCGCTGGACGAAGAGCTGGAACGGCTCCCGCCGCGGTATCGTGAGCCGCTCGTGCTGTACCACCTGGAGGAGTTGACCCGCGACGAGATCGCGGTCCGGCTTGGTGTCCCAACTGCGACCGTCAAAACTCGGCTCGAGCGCGGCCGCGCGCGACTTCGCGCCGCCCTCACCCGGCGCGGGCTGGCGCTGAGCGGCGCGATTCTCGCCGTCGCAACCGCGCACCCGGCCGGCGCGATCGCCTCACAGATGTGCGAAGCAATCCTGGCGGCAGTAGCCGGCCCCCCACGTACCGCCGTCGCCGCGCTCGCGCGAGGACCGATCGCGAGCGGGCCGGTCGCGAAGGTCGGCGCCGGCGCGTGTGCGGTCGCGGCCGTCGTGGCTGCCGCACTGGCCCTTGGGGCCAGCGTGTCGGCGGACCCACCCACGCCGGGCGTCCCGGCACCGAAAGACCGCGAACCGGGTGCCAACCCGACGGCCAGCGCGGACGCCCACGGAGACGCACTGCCGGCCGGCGCGCGGCTGCGAATCGGCACGTTACGCTACCGGGACGGCGGGGGCACCAACAACGCCACCCTGTCACCCGATGGAAAGACCGTTGTTACCACGTCCGAATCCGGCACAACCCTTTTCGACCTCGCGACCGGCCGCCGAACCCTCTGGATCGGCGATTCCGGGGTGCCAAACGGGTTCCAGTCGAACGGCTCGCTGGTCGCCTTTGCACCCGACGGCAAGACGCTCTATGCCCTCCACGCCCCTGGCGGTGGCGCAATAGCGGTTGCGGCGACCGGCTCGATTGCCGGGTTCGACCCGACCAGCGGCAAACAGCTCGTCACCTTCAAACCGCCGCCCGCGCCCCGCGGCCCGAACCAGGCCTTCGACTACGGCTACACCCGGCTGTGGTTCCCGACCGGCTCGGCCCATCTGGTCGCAGTGCGTCAAAAATGCACTGTCCTGATCGATCCATCCACGGGAAAAGAAATTCGATCGTTGGAGTTCGCCGCGGAGGTGGCGTCGCCGTCGCCGAACGGGCTCCGCCTGTACGAAGTCTCGAATAACACGATCACGGCCTACGACGCGGACGGTAAACAAGTACGCCAGTTCGAGCACACAGCCCCGCCCGAGACGATCGGGCTCGACCCTGCGGGCACGACGCTGGCCGCAGCGGACAGTTCAAAAGGTCATATCCGCGTATGGGACGTGGCAACCGGTCAAGTGCTCAACAACGTCACCGTGGCCGGCAAGAATAAAGAAGACACCACGATCACCGTCCTGGTTATCACCCCGGACCGCAAGACGCTTCTGGTGGGCACGAAACGGGGTAGCGTCGACCGGTTCGATATCGGCGCCGGGAAACCGCTCACGCCCATCCGGCAGCACACGGGCTGGATAACCGGCCTTGCCTTCAGCGACGAGGGACGAACACTGGTCTCAACGAGCTGGGACCACCGGATCGGTCGTTGCGATCTGGCGACGGGTCAACCGCTCCGTGATCCGGGCGGGTATTCGGGACATCTAAGATTAGACCGCTCACACAACGGAAAATGGATCGCCGCCGCAGACGACAGCGGCCGTGTGGAACTGCTCGACGCGGCGACCGGGCAGTTGGTCCGAACCCTTCAGTCAACGGGTCCGGCGGCCAGCCGGTTGGCGTTCGGGCCGGACGGGAAGAGCGTCGCAGCGGCCCACGGGGACGCCAAGATCCGAATCTGGGAGCTTGAGAGCGGTCGCCTCGCCCGAGAAATCGAACTCGCCCCGGCCCCAAAGGAGCAACCGGTCTGGTTCTCGGGCCTGAAGTTTGCGCCGAACGGGCGCACGTTAATCAGTTCGTGCCAATCGCTCGGAACCGTCGCGTTCGACACGACAACCGGCAAGCGTCTCTGGGCCGAGGCGAAACACGGGGCCGTGGCGTTCCACGGCGACGGTCAAACGCTCGCCGTAGGAGGTTGGGACCGCCAGCTCCACCTCCTGAACGCGGCGACCGGCAAATCGCGCGTATCGGCGCCCTCGCCGGATGTGGTAGACGACATCGTCGTTTCGCCGGACGGTCGCGTTCTGGCGACGGTTGGCCACCAAGGTATCGTCTACCTATGCAACCCGGCTACCGGCGCGGTTCAGAAGGAGTGGCAGGCGCACACGCACGGGCACGTCGCCTGGGGCGCGTCGTTCGGCCCCGGGGGCATCTGGCTGGCGACCGCGGGCGACCGGACCGTGGCGATCTGGGACGTGGCCACCGGCACCCTGCTCCGCCGGTTCGAGGGGCACACCAGCCGGGCGTACTCGGTCGATTTTGCACCGGACGGCCGCACCGTTCTGTCGTCTTCTATGGATCTGACCGGTTACGTCTGGGACGTGCGCCCGGCACCCGCTCCGGGGGCACCCCGAACAACGGCCCAATTGTGGGACGACTTGCTCGGCGAACCGGAGGGGGCGTTCCGGGCGGTGTGGCTCGCGGCGGCGGACCCGAAGGCGCCGGCGGTGTTCGGCGAGAAGCTCCCCTCGCCCCGAAAGCCCGACCCCAAGCGGTTCCAGAAACTCGTGGGGCAGTTGGCCGATGAAGACTTCAAAACCCGAGAGGCCGCCGAGGCGGAACTGACGCGATTCGGCCCGCCCGCGCTGGCCCTCGCCCGAACCGCCCGCGCGGGCGCGGAATCGCCCGAGGTCCGGACCCGACTGGACGCCCTGATCCGGAGTTGGACCGAGGCGGCGACCTCACCCGAAAGCTGGCGCCGTCGCCGGGCGGTGGTGGCGATGGAACTGGCCGGAACACCCGCGGCGGTCGAGTTGCTCAAGCGGTGGGCGGCCGACGCACCCGGAACGGTACTATCAGACGCCGCAGCCGCGGCGGTGACTCGGATCAACGAATCGAAGTCGCGTTAGGCGCGTCACGGCTGATGTCGGGTCCGGTCGGTTCAGGCCACAGGGTGAAAACGGGGCGCTCCCAGGGAATGTGCGTCTGGCTCAACAGCACCAGTCGTTTCAAGTGTGCGTAGCCGGAGCGACCGGGCGGGAGCCCCGAACACGTTGGGGCATCATACCAAGTCAAGTCGTTTCGAGTTGGTACGCGGTAGCGACGGCGCCCGTGCCGTGGTGAGTGTGGTCCGCTCACTCCGTGAGCGGTCGCTCCGGGTGTCGGGTACGTGTGGCGTGCAATGACAGGCCCCACCCGCCCGCAATGCTCATCCGATACCCGCAGCGACCGCTCACGGAGTGAGCGGACCACACTCAACGGCCAGAACGACGACGCGCGGCTCAAACTTTAGCGGCCCGACGGGTGAGAACACCCATCGGGCCGCCGCTGGCGTTAATGGCCCGCAGCCCTGCGGGCACGGTCGATCACCGCCCGGGGCCAAACGTGCGACTCAATGAGAAATGGACCTCCGCCGACGCCCGCACGATGATCGCGGCGCTCGGAGCATGGTACGTTACTGTCCCCGGGCCGCTGCCATTATCGCGCCACGACAACGGGTCGATCGACTTCGTAATCATGGAGGTGATGTTCAGCGCGTTCAGGGCCGCTTGGTCCGCGTTCAACGCCGGCCCCCACTCCGGACCGCTGAACGGCCCCTTACCCAGGGTCAGGTCGCCGATGTAGTACACGCGCGTGGTCAGCAGGTTGCGGGCGCGTTCGACGGTGACGATCTGAATCGTCTCGTCCTTCACCACGAACGTGAGCCCCTGAGCCGCGAGTATCGACCGCAGCACGGTGCGGCCCGCGAGCCCCTTGGCTTCGAGGGTTGCCCCTTTCTTGAGGTCCGTTTCCAGGTCTTGCAGGGACTGTTTGTCGAGCAGCAGCGGTTGGTCGAGCATGTTCGACAGGTCTTGCAGCGCTTCCTCGAAGGGCCGCTCGCGGAAGTTCACGCTGACCGGCTTGTCCAGCGCCTCGAGGATCTTCTTCTCTTTGGCGGTCATCTCGACCGGCTTCAGGCGGCGCGCCGAGATCTCCCTCCAGTTCGAGGGGTACTCCACGTCCATGATCGCCGGCATCGCGGACCGGGTCAGATCCTGCTGGCTCTTGACCCACCGGGCACGCATCTGCACCTGAATCGCGATGGCCTCTTCGAGCCGGGTGGCGATGCTCCCGGTGTACCCCAGCGCCTGCACGGACGGGTTGGTCGGGTACAGTTTCGTGAGCCGCGCGATTTCGGCGCTGGCGACGGTCGTATCCTTGGAATCGTTGGCCCGCTGAATCGACTTCAGCCCCTCGACCACGTCCTTGTACTCGAGCGCGGCCTTCTCCAAAGCGGCCTTTTGGGCTGCAATGACTTCGGGGCTCTTCGGATCGAGTTTAACGCCCGTTGCGGGATTCGCTACCGCCGAACGCCGGCCTTCAAGCTCGTCGAGTTTGGCATCGACCCGGTTCGTGAGATAGGTTCGGGTCGCCTCTGTGATTCCGACCGACGGGATGTCTTGTTTGGCCTTCTTCAACGTCTCAGTGGCCTTTGACCGCTGTCCGAGCCGCAACTGGGAATCCGCGATCTTGAACGCTTCGGCAAGGTTGCGCTCAGCGTTCTGCTCGTTCGCTTTCGCTTTCTGCTCGGCGAGTTTGGATTCGAGCGGCCCCGGTGGCGGAGTCGGTTGGGCTGCGGCAGGAGGGGTGAGCATCCCGAGAGCCACCACCCCCGCACCAAGCTCGCGGCAGTACCGGAAGCGCGTCATGCTCGGCCCCTTCATACTAAAGCACGAATTGACTGTCACATCCCCAACGTAACGCAGGACATCGGCGTTTGCCAAGTTCCCATTTTCCTTTACGCCCCCGCACAACCGGCCGGGCGCGGCGCAACCGCGCCCGACGGTCGGAGTTGACCAGTTTCCGCGTCCCGTGTATCCCGCTGCCCGGAGGGATCAGTCATGAGGCGTCGTCGGCCGATGTTCCTGGCGCTGGCAATGCTGGCCGCGTTCGCGGCCCTGGCGACCAGCGCCCTCCTTTTCGCCGCAAAGCGCGACCCGGCCTTCTACACCGCCGCCGCGAGCCGCCCGATCGATTACGACTCGCACGAAAAGGCCGCGAAGCTCCTCACCCGCGTCCTCGACCTTCAGAACGATATTCGGGCGAAAGAGACCTGGGGCGACACGTTCACCGCGGAGGAGCTGAACTGTTTCTTCGCCGAGAACATGGGGGCGAAGGACGGGTTGTGCGAGTTGCTCCCGAAGGGCTTCCACTCCCCGCGAATCGCTATTGACGGTGACCGCCTCAAAATCGGCGTGCGTTACCGCGAGGGGTTCTGGAGCGGGGTCATCTGGCTGGAAGCGAAAATCTGGCTGGTGGCGGATCAGGTGAACGTTGCGGCCGTTGAGGTGTGCGACCTAAAGGCCGGCGCGATACCGTTCGGCTCACAGTCCATCCTCGACCGCATCGGCGACGTGGCCCGTGAGTCGAGCATGAGCGTGACGTGGTACCGCAACAAGAGCAACCCGGTGGGAGTGTTCAAGTTCTTCGCGAAGCAACCGCGGCCCACGTCCCAGATTCTCACGCTCGAAGTCAAAGACGGCAAACTGGCGATCGCGGGGCGGTCGTTCCTCGAGACGGCACCGGCGGTGCCGGCCGGGGTCAACCCGGTTGCCCAGCTCCCGTGAGCCGAAAGAACCACGTGTCCCCGCGCCGAGCGATCACGGCCCGGCCGCTCAACCGGGTTCCCCGAATCGAGAGCTGGACGCGGTGTGGCTCGTCCGCCTCCCAGACGCAAGTCCCCACGTCCCATCGCGATACGCTCCCGCGACCGCCTGAAAGCGGCCCCTCGTATTCGAGATACACGAGCCGGTGCGGGAAATTCGGCTCGGCCGGAACGTCGCACCCGGCCTGCGGTTCGCACAACAACCGCCACGCCCGGAGCCGGCCGGCCTCTTCAACGAGCAGGTCGAAGTGCGGCTCGGGCCAATCGTGGGTGAGGACGACGAACCGGGTCACGGAAATCGGCCTACGAACTGTGGGTGCGCAACGGTAGAATGCCCCGGGCGATACCGCATTGAGACGGACATCATGGCGAAGTCGGGCAAGAAAGACAAGAAGGAGGCGGCGGACGGCACGGTCAACATTTGCCGGAACCGGCGCGCGCTCCACGAGTACGAAATCTCGGACCGGCTCGAATGCGGCATCGTACTCGTCGGCACCGAGGTGAAGAGCCTCCGCGACGGGCACGCGAACCTCGAGGACGCTTACGCCCGCATCGACGGCGACGAGTTGTGGCTCATCGGCGCGGAGATCCCGGAGTACCTGTACGGGAACCGTCTGAACCACAAGCCGAAGCGCACGCGGAAGTTGCTGCTCCACCGCCGGGAGATCACGAAGTTCGCGGCCAAAGCGGACGACAAGGGCCTCACACTCGTGCCCCTTCAGATGTACTTCCGGGACGGCAAGGCGAAGGTGGAGATCGCGGTGGCGAAGGGCAAGCAGGCCCACGACAAGCGGCAGTCGATGAAGACCGCCGACGCGAAACGCGACATCGATCGGGCGCTGGCGTCGCGGCGGAAACGATAAAGGCGTTCACCACAAAGGCACCGAGATCAACACCAAGAAACGCAGAGAAAGCAAAGATATAGAGAAAACAATCAAAACGCCCTCTTGCCGTTGCCTCTGTCTTCTCTGTGCTCCGTTGTGTCGATCGCGGTGCCTTTGTGGTGAGTTTTTTTACCCCGGCCAAGGAGGGTCGCGGTGCGGCTGGTTGCGCTGGTGGAGTCCGAGTCACACGTGTGCTGTCGGTACCGGCTCACCGCGTTCCAGCGCGCGCTGGCCGATGTCGGCCACTCCCTCGAATTCCGCGCGCTGCCACATTCGCTGGCCGGGCGCCTCGCGCTGGGCCGCGACCTCACCTCATACGACGCCGTCATTCTCCAGCGCAAGCTGCTCCCGCACTGGACCATCACCCTCCTGCGCCACCGGGTCCGGCGGCTCCTGTTCGACTTCGACGACGCCGTCTACCTCCGCGACTCGTACTCCGCGAAGGGCTTCAACGACCCCAAGCGGACCGCCCGGTTCCGCGCCACCGTGGAAGCCTGTGACCTCGTCGTCGCCGGCAACCGCTTCCTCGCCGAAGAAGCACAGAAGTACGTCCCGGCCGATCGCGTCACCGTGATCCCGACGTGCGTTAACGTGGACCGGTACCCGGTCGCAGAGCACCGCGCGACCGGGGCCGTCAGGCTCGTGTGGGTCGGGTCGTCGAGCACGCTGAAGGGCCTGGAGCGGTTCGCCCCCACCCTCAGCGCGATCGGGCGCGCCGTCCCTGGCGTGCGGCTCAAGCTCATCTGCGACCGGTTCACGGAGTTCCCGGCGCTGCCGGTCGAGCGGTGCGTGTGGTCGGAGCCGCGCGAGGCGGAAGAGATCGCCGCCGCGGACATCGGCATCGGCTGGGTCCCCGACGACCCGTGGAGCCGCGGCAAGTGCGCGCTGAAGGTGCTCCAGTACCAGGCCGCCGGGCTCCCGGTGGTGGCGAACCCAGTCGGCGTGCAGGCCGACTTCGTGCGGGACAACGAAACGGGCTTCTGCGCGAGCACCACCGACGAGTGGGTCGGGGCCGTGCGCGCGCTGGCCGGCGCCGCCGCGCTTCGGAAGCAGTTGGGCGAAACGGGCCGGCGCGAGGTCCAGGCGCGGTACAGCGTCGCGGCCGGGGCGTGGCAGTGGATCGAGGCGCTCGAACGGCTCGCATCGACACGAAAGGCCGGTTAGGAGTAACCATGCTCGCGGACGTTCTGCGCAAGTGCGGTTCGCTCGTCGCCCCGGCGGCGGGTTCAAGCGTGCGCGCGAACGGCCGCGTCTGGCGCCTGTCCCCCGAGGGCGTGGCACTGTTCGGGGCGGCCGGCCCCGCGCTCGACGAATGGCTTGCCGGCGGCTCGGCGGCGGTGGTGAAGCACGGCCCGCACCGGACGGTCTACCGCGTCGATCTGGCGTCGGGCACGATCTACGTGAAGCACTGCCGGATCAACGGCCCGCGGGCGTGGGCGCGCGAGGTGCTCCGGCTCCCGAAAGCGCAACTGGAGTTCGAGAACGCCGCACGGCTCCGCGCGCTGGGCATCGGGGCCGCGGCCCCCCTCGCCTGGGGCACGTCCGACTCCCGGTGGCCCGGGCAGAGCTACCTCGTCACGCGCGATCTGGCCCCCGCGGTGCCGCTTCCCGATTTCCTCGAAGCGCACCCGCTCACCGCGTCCCAGCGGCAGGTGCTCGCGCGCGACCTCGGGACGTTCCTGGCGAAGCTCCACGAGAACGGCGTCGCCCACCCGGACCCGCACCCCGGGAACCTGCTCGTCGCGTGGGAGGGAGAGGACCGTTCTCGCGCCGAGAGAGGAACAGTGCGGAACGGCTTCCGCTTCGCCCTTCTCGACGTCCACGCGATCCGGTTCGGCCCTCCCCTTCCCTGGGCCGCGAGCCGCGAGAACCTCGTCCTGTTCAACCGCTGGTTCCAGCTCCGCGCCAGCCGCGCGGACCGGTTGCGGTTCTGGCTCAGTTACCGCACGGCCCGCGCGGGGCTGGTGTGCCCCGAAGGCCCGAAACACTTGGAGCGGGCCACGCTCGCCTCGAACCGGCGGTTCTGGGTGGCCCGCACCGCTCGGTACAAGGGCACCCACCGGACCGTCCGCAAGGTGCGAGCGGGTCACGTTCGCGGCCTCGCGGTGCGCGACCTGCCCGACGAGTTCCTCCGCACGCTGCTCGCCGACCCCGACGCCGCGTTCACCCGGCCGGGCGCCCGGTTGCTCAAAGAGTGCGCCGGCTCGACCGTCGCGGAACTCGAGCTTCCGACGCCCGACGGGACACGGGCCGTCATTCTGAAGCGGGTCAACACGCGGGACACGTTCGGCGCGCTCAAAAACCTGTTCCGCGCGTCAGGCGTGCGGCGGTCGTGGCTGCTGGGGCACGGGCTGTGCGAGCGGCACCTGCCGACCCCGCGCCCGCTGGCGGTGTTTCACCGGTACCGCGCCGGGTTTCTTCCCGCCGAGGGCTATCTGCTCACGGCGAAGGTTCCCGATGCCGTCGGACTACCGGAAGCGGTGAAAGCGTGTCGCGAGGCGCCCGTCCTCCGCGCGTGGATGGACAAACTGGCCCGCGTGGTGCGTGCGATGCACGACCGGGGCGTCTCGCACCGCGACCTCAAGGCGCCCAACATCATGCTCGCCGGGGCCGCCCGCGACCCGGCGACCGCGACGCCCGTTCTGATCGACCTCGTGGGCGTGCGGGCCGGCACGGGGGCGGTGCCCTTCGCCCGGTGCGCCAAAGAACTCGCGCGACTGAACGCGAGCTTCCTGGCCGTGCGGCACGTCACGCGCACCGAGTGCCTGCGGTTCCTGCGCGCGTACCTCGGCGCCGGGGCCGGCGGCCGGGGCTGGAAAACCTGGTGGGGCGCGATCTGCCGCGCGACGCGAGCGAAGGTGGCCAAGAACGCGCGCCGCGGGCGCCCGATCGGATAATCGATATTACCCGCGAAATGTGAAGTGCCGGCCGCCCCGCGGCCGAATACTGTCAGGTCGCGCCACCCGGCGCGTCGGTCTCACGCCAC
This sequence comes from Gemmata algarum, assembly GCF_034097035.1. Lineage (NCBI taxonomy): Bacteria > Pseudomonadati > Planctomycetota > Planctomycetia > Gemmatales > Gemmataceae > Gemmata > Gemmata algarum. The sequence goes on along the minus strand of NZ_JAXBLV010000024.1, from coordinate 43,465 downwards.
GCAGGGCGATGTGTATGCCGAGTTCGCCGCTGCGCCTCTCTGCTTTCGCAACTCTCGCGACCCTGATCGGGGTGCTCGCGGGGTGCGAAACGATGCGCACCGACCCGGGCACCAACAGCACGCGGAACGCCGAAGTCGCTCCGGTCCCGCCCGCGCCGCCGCCCGCACCCGCGCCCACCGCGCCGCCGGGCAAGAAGCACACCCGCGCCGGCTACTACGTCCTGTACCACGACTTCGAGATCGACAAGACCGACCCGCTGTTCGCGGAACTCGAAGCGCTACCCGATCAGGTCTTCGGGGAGCTGCGGCTGCCCCCGAGCAGCGGCATCGTGCAGGTGTTCCTGTTCGACACGCAGGAGCGGTACGAGCGGTACATGCGGGCCAAGTACCGGAACCTGCCGCCGCGGCGCGCGTACTTCATCGCCGAGCCCCGGGCCGGCGGGGCCGACGAGCTGAAGATCTTCACTTGGCTCGGCGACCACCTCAGCACCGACCTGCGGCACGAGCTGACACACGCCCTCCTGCGGAGCGTGCTGAAGGACGTGCCGTTGTGGCTCGACGAGGGTCTGGCCGGGTACTTCGAGCTGCCGCCGAATCAGGATGGCGTGAACACCCAGCACCTGGATACACTGCGGCGCGGACCGTTCCAGCCGGACCTCGCGCGGCTGGAAAAGCTGAAGGACGTGGCCGAGATGCAGAAGCCCGAGTACCGGGAGGCATGGGCGTGGGTCCATCTGATGCTGCGGTCCGGCCCCGGACCCAAGAAGGTGCTCCACGACTACCTCCAGGCCCTACGCGCCGACCCGACCCCCGGGCCGCTGCTGCCGAAGCTGCGTGAGGTGATGGACGTGCCGGAACAGGCCCTGGCCGACCACCTGGGGACGGTGGAGGCACCCAAGATGCGCACCCGGGCACGCGCCGGCGCGCCGAAGTGAGTCCGAATACAAGAATGGCCGCAAAAACGCACAAGACGCACAAAAAGAAACCAAAGACGGGTTAGTTACTCTTAGTTTCTTTTTGTGCGTCTTGTGCGTTTTTGTGGCCGCTCTCCGGTTCTTTCAAGCACCACGGAGGGGCACCATGATCGCCGTCACCGGCGCGGCCGGGTTCATCGGCTCGAACCTCGCGCACGCGCTCGCGGCCGAAGGGCACGCGCTCCTGCTCGTCGATCACGAGCTGACGCCCGCGAAGGCCGCAAATCTGGCCGGGCTGTCGCGGTTCCGGTTCAGCCGGCACGACCACTTTCTGGACGACCTGAGCGCAGGGCGCGTCGCGCCGGACGCGGTGTTCCACCTCGGCGCGTGCAGCTCCACAACGGAGACGAGCTGGGACTACCTGTCCCGCAACAACGTCGAGTACACCCGGCACCTCTGGAATTGGTGCGCGGAACGGCGGAGGCCGTTCTTCTACGCCTCGAGCGCCGCGACCTACGGCGACGGCGCGCTCGGGTTCAACGACCGCACCCCGCCGCACGAACTCCGCCCGCTCAACCTCTACGGCAAGAGCAAGAACGACTTCGACATCTGGGCGCTCGCGGAGGTGGCCGCCGGGCGCGCGGCCCCCCCGCAGTGGGCCGGGCTGAAGTTCTTCAACGTGTACGGGCCGCGCGAGCCGCACAAGGGCCGGATGGCCAGCGTCGTGTTCCAGACGCACAAGCAGGTGAAGGCGACCGGCGAGATGAAGCTGTTCCGCTCCACCGACCCGGCGTTCACCGACGGCGGCCAGCGCCGCGACTTCGTGTTCGTGGGCGACTGCGTGAACCACATGCTGTGGCTGTGGCGGCACGCGGCGCCCGGCGGGGTGTACAACTCCGGCAGCGGCGCGGCGCGGACCTTCTACGACCTCGCCCACGCGGTGTTCGTCGCGCTGGGGCTGGCGCCGCGGATCGGCTTCATCGACATGCCGGCCGACCTCGCGGGCAAGTACCAGAACTTCACGCAGGCCGACATGTCGAAGTTGCGGGGCGCCGGGTGGGACGCCCCCTCGACCGCGCTGGAAGACGGCGTTCGCGAAACGGTGCGGTGGCTGGAGGGCGCGGCCGAAGTGCGCCGGGCCGCTTAGCGCTCGCGCGGCGAATCCGCTAACCTAACGGTGTCGCCCCCACCCACGGCGCCGCCCGCCATGAACTTCCTCGTCACCGCCGGCAGCACGCACGCGCCCGTCGACCGGGTCCGCTGCGTCACCAACTCGCACCCCGGGCGGGCCGGCACCGTGGTCGCCCGCACCGCGTGGGGCCGCGGGCACACGGTCACGCTCGTCACCTCGCGGCCCGACGCCCTCCTCGAGCACGGGATCAACCCGCGCGACCCGGGCGAGCGGTTCTCCGTGTTGCCCTACCACACCTACGACGAACTGACCTCGATTTTGCAGAACCAACTTCGCGTCACCGCCTTCGACGTGGTATGTCATGCCGCGTCGGTCGGCGACTACCTTTCGGGGGGCGCGTTCACGCCGGCGTCCGGGACGTTCTTCAACGCCCGGACCGGGCAGTGGGAGGCCCGCACCGGCGCGCCGACCCTCGCGAAACAGGCGGCCGATAAAATTAACAGCGCGGAGCCGGAGCTGTGGGTCCGCCTCCTGCGCGCCCCCAAGCTGGCGGACCGCATCCGGCACCCGTGGGGCTTCGCCGGGCTGCTGGTCAAGTGCGAGACCGAGGCCGGGCTGAGCGAGCAGCAGCTCGTGGACGCCGCGGAAGCGTCGCGGCAGCAGTCCGCGGCCGACGTGATCGTCGCCAACACGGTCGAGGGGGAGGCGCACTGGGCGTACCTGGGGCCGGTCGGCGACCGGTACGAGCGGGTCACGCGGCGCGAGCTGCCGGACCGGCTGGTGCTGGCCCTGGAAGACCTTTACCAGAAGCGGACGTAGCAACATGGCGAACGTACTCCTCGGGGCGACCGGCAGCGTGGCGGCGGTGCGCGTGCCCGCCCTTTACGACGCCCTCACCGGCGCCGGGCACGCGGTCAAGATCGTGGCCACGAGCGCCGCAACGTACTTCTTCGACCCCGCCCCGTTCCGCGCCGCGGGCGTGCTGTCCCTGGACGAGGACGAGTGGCCGGGGCGCGACGAAGGGCGGCTCTACCAGCGCGGCGACGCGGTGCAACACATCGAGCTGCGGAAGTGGGCGGACGTCTTCGCCCTCGCGCCGCTGGACGCCAACACCTTGGCGAAGCTGGCGGTCGGGCTGTGCGACAACTGCCTGACGTGCGTGTGGCGCGCGTGGGACCTCGCCCGCCCGGTGGTCATGGCCCCGGCGATGAACACCCTCATGTGGCAGCACCCGTTCACGCGGCGGCACCTGCGCGCCATCGCGGCCGATGCCGGCGCCGGCCACATCCCGGCACACCTCGCCGACGACGCGCTGATCCAGCAGATCAACGACCGCAGCCCGACGCTCCGGGTGGTGGCCCCGGTGACGAAGCAGCTCGCCTGCGGGGACACCGGCCCCGGCGCGCTGGCCGAGGTCGCGGATATCGCGAACGCGGTTCAGTTCATGCTCGGCCGGGCGCGGGCCGCGTAACCACGCACGTTCATCATGACGCGCCATTGACCCGCCGCGTAGCATAACGCGCCCGGGCCGCATCCGGCGCCCGGGCGGGCCAAACGCAGTGCTCAAGGAACGACCACAATGAAGACCCTTCTGGCCGCCGTGTTCGCATTCGCGGCCCTCGGACTCGCCGGGACCGCCCCGGCGAAAGCCGACGACACCCCCAAGCTGCTCGGCAAGTGGGAGGTGACGAAATCCGCCAGTGACACGCCCGTCGGAACGGTGATCGAGTTCGCCAAGGACGGGAAGCTGTTGGTGACGATCAACAACGAGGGCAAGGACCTGAAGCTCGACGGCACCTACAAGCTCACGGGCAAAAAAATCGCCCTGAAGCTGTCGCTGAACGAGCAGAAGATCGAGCAGGACCTGACCGTCACCTTCAAGGGCGAAGACGGGCTGGAACTCGAAGACGCCGACAAGAAGGTAGACACGCTCAAGAAGAAGAAGTAGCCACCGGCACCGAAGCGCAGTTCTCCTCATTCACGGTCCGGCTGGTTGTGTCTGTTTCTTGTGGCACAGACATTCCTGTCTGTGCGGCGCGAGAAGGCCGCACAGACAGGAATGTCTGTGCCACAAAGGCAAATCCAAAACGGGCACCGAAGCACGGTTCTCTTCCGTGCGGGCCGCAGCGGTAGCCGAGACCGAATACCTCGCGCCCACGTTTGAAGCCGTCTCGCCCGTGTGAACAACGACTCGGCCAGTTCGCCCCGCGCGAACGGGCCGAACGTGCTATGTGCTGGCTCTCCGGCCCGTTATTTTGCCGCCGAGTGACTTTGCGGGTGGTTCGTAGCGCGGCCCTTCCTATTAGGTCAGAACGCGGCGCTCGCCGCGATGACGGGGCCTCTTTCGGAAGAGCTGGGATGGACGTTCGCCTCTGGGAATACTTGCAGCGGATTCTGACCGCGCGCGTGTACGATGTCGCGGTCGAGACCCCTTTGGAGCGCGCGGAGAAGCTCTCGGCCCGGCTCGGCTCCCCCGTCTGGCTCAAGCGGGAAGACACACAGCCGGTGTTCAGCTTCAAGCTGCGCGGGGCGTACAACAAGATGGTTCGGCTGCCCGCCGACCAGTTGGCCCGCGGGGTCGTCTGCGCGTCCGCCGGGAACCACGCCCAGGGCGTCGCACTGAGCGCCCGCCGGCTCGGCTGCCGGGCCGTGGTGGTCATGCCGGTCACCACCCCGCGGCTGAAATCCGACGCCGTCCGCGCGCTCGGGGCCGAGGTCGTGCTGCACGGCGACAGCTACTCCGACGCCTACCAGCACGCGGCCGAACTGGGCGCCGCCAACGGGCTCACCTTTGTCCACCCCTTCGACGACCCGGACGTGATCGCCGGCCAGGGCACCGTCGGGATGGAAATCCTCCGCCAGCACCAGGACCCGATCCACGCGATCTTCGTCGCGGTCGGCGGCGGCGGGCTGCTCGCCGGGGTGGCGGCCTACGTCAAGGCGGTGCGCCCCGAGATCAAGGTGATCGGGGTGCAGATGACCGACTCCGACGCGATGGCCCGCTCCGTCCGCTCGGGGGAGCGGGTGCGGCTCCATGACGTGGGGCTGTTCTCCGACGGCACGGCCGTCAAGCAGGTGGGCGAGGAGACGTTCCGGCTGGCCCGCGAACTGGCCGACGGGTTCATCGAGGTCGACACCGACGCGGTGTGTGCGGCGATCAAGGACGTGTTCGAGGACACCCGCACCGTGCTCGAACCGGCAGGGGCGATGGGTGTGGCCGCCGTCAAGCAGTACGCGGCCGACCGCGGCCCGCACGCCGGCTCACTGGTGGCGGTCACCTGCGGGGCGAACATGAACTTCGACCGCCTGCGGTTCGTGGCCGAGCGGGCCGAAGCGGGCGAGGGGCGGGAGGCGCTGTTCGCGGTCACCATCCCGGAAGAGCGGGGGAGCTTCCGACGGCTGTGTGAGGTGATCGGGCGGCGGAACGTGACCGAGTTCAACTACCGCATCTCCGACGAGCGGGTGGCGCACGTGTTCGTCGGCCTGGCGGTGACGGACCGGGGAGAAGCGGCGGCCACCGGCCGGGCGTTCACCGAGAGCGGCTTCGCCGCCCTCGACCTGCTGGACGACGACCTGGCCAAGGACCACATCCGGCACATGGTCGGCGGCCCCAGCCCGCTGGCCAGCGGCGAGCGGCTGTACCGGTTCCAGTTCCCGGAGCGGCCCGGCGCCCTCGTCAAGTTCCTGACGAGCATGCACACGGACTGGAACATCAGCCTGTTCCACTACCGCAACCAGGGGGCGGATTACGGCCGCATCCTGGTCGGCGTCCAGGTGCCCGACGCGACCGCGTTCCGCGCGTTCGCCGACACGCTGGGGTACCCGTGGGTCGACGAAACCGAGAACCCCGTCTACCGCCTCTTCCTGCGGTAGCCGGCGACGCTCACCGGCCCGTCCTGGCCTTACGGGTAGGCGCCACGAACTCCCGGGTCCACTCCGGGCGTGCGGGCACCTTGCCCTGAGCGATCATCTGGTGCCACTCGGGGTCGGTGAGCCGCTTCTCGGCCGGCTGCCGGAACTCGTAGTACGAGTACAGCGGGCCGACGTAGGTCATGCGGTCCGTGTCGTTATCGACCGCGATCACCCCGAACATGGTGTCGCCCACGGCCACTTCCAGGCAGCTCTGCGACTCGGGATCGGTGTGAACGTCGGCCACCACCGGCGCCCATTCCGCACACTCGCCGCGGTTGAAGAACAGGTTCGGGTACCAGCCGTCGTACCGCGGCGGGCCGCTCCCACCGCCGCGGGCGTCCACCGTTTTCTTGATGAACGCCTTCTCGGCGTCGGTGAACGCCTCGCCCGCCAGTTCTTTCTTCGCGAGCGTTTCCAGTTGCCCCACCGTCGCGCTGAACTGCTGGAAGAACGTAACGTAGTGCTTCTTCGCTTCGGCGTTCTCGCCGGGGAACTCGGCCGCGGTGAACAGCTTGCCGGCCTCGTCCGCGAAGAACTTCACCTTCGCGTAGAACTCGGGATACGGCTCGACGTACCCGGCCGGGTACTCGCACGAGGGCCGCGCGGTGTACGACTGCTTCGCGTACAGGATCGTGTCGTGGCGCAGTTCCGCCCAGGAACCGAGCTGGGTGTTGAGTTGCTTCATGGCCCACCCCTTCGACCGCATCGCCTGCGGGAACCGCTTGTGCCCGGTCATGTCGGCGTTCAGCGCGCGGAGGCAATCGAGCCACAAAACGTACAGGTTGCTCTTCCAGTACATCTCCGGGTGCAGGTTCACGAAGTCGCGGCACGCGAGCAGGTTCGCCGAGTAGTTCCACCGCTTCAGTTCGGGTTCGAGCAGCAGCACGGCCTCGTCGCTACCGAGCGCGGCCAGGGCATCGAGCCCGGTCGGCATCATCCGCCGCATCTTCTGATTTTTGAAAAGGATGCTGTCGAACACGACCTGCGACAGCACGAACGAGTCGAGGATGAACCGCTGACCGAACACCTGGAACACCGCCGGCGGCGGGACCTTGATCGTACTACCGATGTCCGAAATCACGAGTTGCGACCGAATCATCTGCGCCGCGAGCTTACCGCTCTTCAGCTCCGCCTTCACCTTGTCGAGGTCCTTCACTGCTCCCTTCGCTGAAGCGGTTTCCAGCTTCGCGCAAACGTCGAGCAGCGCGAACACGGTGAGGTTGTCGCTGCGCCCGACCATGAACCCGATGATGTCGTCGAGTGACTTGAGCGCCTTCAGGCTCCCCGACTCTTTCAGCGCCTCGCAGAACAGGATGGCGGCGGTCAGCTCGCGGTCACTGTTCGCTTTGACGCCCGGCGTGTCGTCCGTGGGGAGCACGTTCCAGCCGCAATCGACCCGCCCGAGCCACATCATGCAGCGGAAGTAGTTCTTCAGCTCCTGGGCCTTCGTGTAGTGCCCGCGCGGCCGGAACTGCGAGAAGTCCGGATACCGCTCGCCGCCGTAAATCTTCGTCGGCGCCGAGCCCGAGTAGGGGTCTTTGAGCTTGAGTTCCCGCACCTCGCCCAGCAGCGCCTGAACGGCCTCGTCCTGACCGTGGTTCGAGCGGACTTTCAGCTTGCCATCCCACGTCGGTTTTTTGGCGTAATCGACCTCGTCGGCCGGCGCCCCGGCGCCTTCGAGCAGGTTCCGCGCGACGGTCAGGTACAGGTCCACGTCCCCCACGCCCTCGGGAGCCGCGCCGCCCGCGTATGGCGCGCTGAGCTTCGCGTGCGTGTCGGCCAGAATCTGGCGAACCGTCGGCACGAAAACGGTGCGTTCCATCTCCATCAGGATGTCGTCGTAGGACTTGTGCAGAGCGTGCAGAACGGAATCCGTGGTGACCAGCACCGGCAGGTCGGCCGAGTAGATCTGGAAGTACGCGGACGCGAACGAGTGCCGGCGGTTCTGATCGACCGACACGAAGCCGGTTTTCTGGAAGAGAGCGAGTTCGTCGTCGGTCAGGCCGAGTTTGGTTTTCACCGTGTCGAAGTGCGCAGTCTTGGTCGGGTCGAAATCGATCCCCGAATACGCGCGCGGTTTGACCGCCCGGCCCTTGAGTTGATCGAACGTCAGGTCCTGGTACTTGGCCAGGATCTGGTCGAAGATCTGCCCTTCGAGGTGCTTGAGCGGCTTCTTCTCGTCCGCGGCCGGTGCGGGCACCGCCCACACGCCGACCAGCGCCGCGACCGCAGCGGCCAGCAGGAGCTTGTTCATCGGAGACGACTCCCGTGAGGTGAAACGCGCCACACGGTTACGACGAACGAGCGGTCGTTACGGATTGGACCGGTGGACCGGTCGATACACCTGAGGCGGGCCGAACTCCATTTGGCTTTGGTTCTTGTGGCACAGACATTCCTGTCTGTGCGGCTTTACACGTCGCATCCACACAGACAGGAATGTCTGTGCCACAAAGACAAATGCAACCAGCCGGACGGTCACTCAGTAGCTGGTCTGCCACAACTCCAGCCCAGCGTCTTTCGCCCAAGCCGCACAGTCGAGCCGCAATTGTCCGAACGCCTTGGCGTTCCGGCCTCGCACGTTCAGCGAGAAATTGACCCGGCTGCCCTTGGCCAATTTCAGCTTCGCGAGTGCCGCCCGGACCGATGCCTCCAAGCCCTCCGCCTGCCACGCGTCTCCGTGACACATGATGGGCGTTTTGACGATGAACACCCCGCCGACTGAATCGGTCAGCACTTTACTGAGCGGCGTGCGCACCGGATAGGCAACTACCCGCTCATCTCCCACGCCAACCTCGGGCGCGTCTGCTTCCTTCACATCGTTCAGCGGATCGATGTACTTGGCAAAATCGAACGCCCGATTGTGTGTAGTGTGATACCCGAGCGGCGTAACCGGAGCGAACTCTTCGGCCCGGGCCGCACCGGCAAGCACGAAATCGAGCGCGTCCGCGCTGTCACCTGATATATCGCGACCGAACGGGTAGTGAACCGCGCTGTGGGCGACAGATTGGCCTTTCGCTCGCCGGAATGCTCGTAGGCCCTTCCGCATCTCGGCGATCTGAAGGGCGCCGACATCGAGTGTCTTATCGTCCTTTAGCAGCGTTTGCGAGTCCACAATCAGAAGCACCGCGGAGTCGGCCCCGGCGCCGCGAATGAGCTGACGCTGGAGGTCGGTGGTGATCGGGGCGATAGCGAACGCCTTGCCGATCACCGGAGCCGGCACCTTCGGAGCAGGCGGCTTTTCGGCCGCCACGTGCGGGGCCGGGGTAGTCGCGGCGGGTGGTTCGGGCGGTCCGCTCATCCCGAAGCTCAGGCACGCACCAGCCACGACCAGCACGAGCGCGGCAGCGCCGCCGAGCACTCTCTTGAGGGCCATCACGCGCAACTCCTGATTGACGAGTTCGAGAACGGGGCCGGGCACACCGACGCGGCCTTCCGCCGCAAAGGTGACTGCGATGTGGGCGGTGGCCGACACGAACGCCGGAACGATCAGAACACCGGCTGAAGGGAGAACGGCGAGCGAGAGGCCGCGCCGCGTCAGCCGGACGGCCAGAACCTCTTTGGCCCGCGCGATCCGCCCCGCCACGGTGCCGACGGGAACACCGAGCCGCCGGGCCGCTTCGGCGTGGGTCAGCCCTTCAAAGAAGCACAGAAGCACCGGCGCCCGATGCGATTCCGGCAGCCGCGCGACCTCCTCCTGAACCGCGCGTTCGGCGTCACGGTCCGGCTCAGGAGCGTCAGGCGCGGGGAGCGCGTCGAGATCGGAAGCTGGCACAGGAACCGCGACTCGGCGCCGCGCCGCCCGGGCAGACACCCGACGCGACACCCGAAACAGCCAGCCGGCAGCGGTCCCGGACCGACCGACCGAGCCGGCCTGACGGGCCAGGGCCAGAAACACGGCTTGAGCGGCGTCCTCCGCGGCGTGCCGGTCGCGGAGGGCCGCGCGGCACACGCGAAGCACAAGCCCGGCGTGGCGCCAGACCAACAGTTCGAACGCGCCGGCGTCGCGCCCGGCGGCGAACCGAGCGAGCAGTTCCGCATCGGTCGGCAATTCGCGCTCGGGAACGAGTGCTGCGACGAAACGGGCGGTGCGGTGCGACATGGCCCCCTCCTACCCATTCAGTAGCCGCTCGGCCCGTACCACATACACGAATTGGAACAAATTCGGCGCGCGTTTGTTCCGATCCGGCGCACCGAACCGGGCACCCACTTGCCCCCTCTGTCCCGATGCGTCACACTGTGCGATCCTGTTCCGGGAGCGTTCATGGCGGTTGAGATCGAGTTCCCCGTTTCCCTGGCCCTGCGCAAGCTCGGCCCCGGGGCGGTGCTGGCGGAACCGCTGTTCTTCCCCGAACTCGCTCGCCTCGGGGCGAACCGCGCCCTTGCGGGTACGGCCGCGCGGCGAAACCTCACTGAACTGATTCCCAAACTCGATCCCGAAACGCTGCTCCGGCGGCGCCGCTCCCGGGCGGCACGAGAGCTCACGTTCACGCTGGAACTGTCCCCGCCGCGCACGAACGAAGCCTGGCGCGACCCGCTGGTGCTCACGTTCCACGCCGCGGTGTGGGACCAAAGCGTCTCGGATAGCCCCTCCGACCCGGACGCGGCCCCGGCGAGCCACAGCGCGCCCCAATTCAAGGGCTACACCCTGGCCCGTGTTCTGGAACTCGGGATCGAGGTCATCGCGGACCCGGCCGACGACCTGGTGCGGTTGCTTCAGAAGGACACACTGGCGGCGTTGCGGCGGTTGAACCTGTCGGTGAACCTGAAGTCGGTCGCCGGCGTTCAGACCACGCTCGGGTTCGCCGTGGAGTCCCATGCGCTCGCTGTTCGCATCCCGACGCTCAAAGACCGCGCGATCCGCGCCGAAACCGATCAGCAGGACGGAAAGCTCACGCTCCTGCAACAGATCGCCACGCTTCTTGGGCGCGACGACGAAAAGACCTACGAGGCCGACGAGACGGTCTCGGAACTCACCCGCGCGCTGACGGGCAACCCGACGCAAAGCGTTCTGCTGATCGGCCCGAGCGGGGTCGGCAAGACGGCCGCGGTGCGCGAACTCGCACGCCGCTGGCGCGCGTCGGCGCGTGCCCCAGTCTTCCAGACCAGCGGCGCGCGCGTCGTCGCCGGCCAGACCGGGTTCGGCATGTGGCAGGAGCGGTGTCAGGACCTCATCAAGGACGCGACGAAGCGCAAGGCCGTGATCCACTTCGGCCCCCTGGTGGAACTGCTCGAGGTGGGGAAGAGCGAGCACAACTCGTCCGGACTCGCCACGTTCCTGCGCCCGGCGATCGGCCGCGGCGAGCTGCTGTGCATCGCGGAATGCACCCCGGAGCAACTGCCGCTCATTGAGAAGCTCGACCCGCAGTTGCTCGACGCGTTCCGGCACATCACGGTCGAGGAGCCCGGCACCGCCAAGGGGCGCGCGATCCTCGCGAGCTTCGCGCGCGACAACGCTCGCCGCGTGACCGAGCCGGCCGCGCTCGCCGCAACGGACCGCCTCCACCGCCGGTACGCGACGTACTCCGCGTACCCGGGCCGGCCGCTCCGGTTCCTCGAAAACCTGATCCGCGACGGCGCCAAGGGCGCGCCGATCACCGAAACCGAGGTGTACGACACCTTCACGCGCGAAACCGGGCTGCCGCGCGCCGTCCTGGACCCGTCGGTGCCGCTCGATCTGGCGGCCACGCACGACTGGTTCGCCCGGCGCGTGATCGGCCAGCCCGACGCCGTGAGCCTGGTGACGGACCTGCTCGCCACCGTGAAGGCGGGGCTGACGCGCCCCAACCGGCCCATCGCGTCGCTGCTGTTCATCGGCCCGACGGGCGTCGGCAAGACCGAGATGGCGAAGGCGGTGGCGGAGTTCCTGTTCGGCTCGAAGGACCGGCTCACGCGGTTCGACATGAGCGAGTACGCCGACCCGGTGTCGGTGCGCCGGCTCGTCGGCGGCGCGTTCGGGGGCGAGGGGCTGCTCACCGCGAAGGTGCGCGAGCAGCCGTTCGCGGTGCTGCTCCTCGACGAGGTGGAAAAGGCGGACCACTCGTTCTTCGACCTCTTGCTCCAGGCGCTCGGCGAGGCCCGCCTCACGGACGCCGGCGGCCGGCTCGCGGACTTCCGCAACACCGTCGTCATCCTCACCTCGAACCTGGGCGCGGACTCGTTCCGCCGCGGCTCGTCCGGGTTCCTCACGGGGGCCGTGGGGAAAACCGAATCGCAGGAGCACTTCGCGCGGGCGGTGGAGCAGTTCCTGCGGCCCGAGATGTTCAACCGGCTCGACCGGATCGTGCCCTTCGCGCCGCTCGGGCCGGAGGTGATCCGCGGCATCACGGACCGCGAGTGGCACAAAGTGCAAAGCCGCGACGGGGTGCGGTTCCGTGACCTGTCGCTCGCGACGGACCCGGCGCTACTGGACCACCTGGCGGCGGTCGGTTACGACCCGCGGTACGGCGCGCGCCCGCTGAAGCGGGCGATGGAGCGCGAGCTGCTCGCGCCGCTCGCCCGGCAGATGAACCGGCACGCCGGCGACGTGCCGCTGGCCGTTGAGGTGGGCGTGGCCGGCGGCGCGCCGACCGTCGCCGTGCGCGCCCTTCAGGGGGCGCGGGCGAAATCGGCGCGTGAGCCGTCCGGGCCGAGCGGGAAGCTCGCGGCCGGGGCGCAGGTGATGCGCCGGTGGCACCAGGTGCTGGCCGCGTCGTCCGCGGTGCGCGAGCTGAACAACGAGGTGTACCAGCTCGCGCAGCAAGAGGTCCGCATCCTCAAGAGGCAGGCCGCCAAGAAGAAGATCACCGCCGCGGAGGCCGAGGCGCTGGCGAAGCTCGGCCGGCTCCGGGAACTGGCCGACGAGGTCGCGCGCCAGCGAGACGCCGCGTTCGCGCTCGAGGACGCTACAGTGATCGCGTTCCACGAGACGGCGGAACCGCCCGCCCGGGAGATTCAGGAGCGGCTCGACGAAGCGAACCGCGACTGGGACAAGTTGCTCCTTCGGTTGTACGCCCTGAGCGCGCCAGAAGGGGACCGCGTCACGCTCGCGCTGTTCTCCGAGCACCGCGGGCACCTCGCGGAGGTGGCCGCCGCCTACCGCGCGATCGCGCACGAACACGGGATGACGGTGCGCGTGTTCCGCTACGCGTTGCCGGCCCCGAACGACCCGCCCGCGACGCCGCCCGAGCGCGCCCCACTCGGCCGTGCAGCGGACCCGAACGCGGCGAAAACGGTGTGGGTGAGCGACAACTACTTTTTCAGGGACCCGGAGAAGCTGTTGTTCAAGCGGGTCGCGGTGGCGCCGGCAGAACACGCCCCCGGCACAACCGCCGGCACCATCGGCCTCGTTCTGGAAATCAGTGGCGTGGGCGCGCACCTGCGGTTCTGGGGCGAAACCGGGCGGCACGAGATCAAACGGCCCGACGACAAAAGCGGCGATAGCCCGGACGTAATGGTGCGGACGAGCAGCGTCCCCGCGCGCGAGTACCTGCCGCCGGAGACGGTCGTGCGGCGCGGCTGGTTCAGCGACGAGCCGGTGCGCCGGCAGTACGACTTCGGCACCAACGAGATGCACGACGCGGTGGTCGAGCGCGTGTGGTCGAACGTGTACGGCAGCTTCGACCGGTGGCTGGCGCCGGCGCTGGCGGCGAACGTGCGGTCCACGCTGCTCAAGATGATCTCGGAATAGGGGGGAAAGCAACCCACCCCCGGCCCCTCCCTGCAGGGAGGGGTGGCGCCGGAAGCTTTGGTCCCGTAGCAAGTCGCGCGCGCCGGGGCAGAACCTTTCCCTGGAGAAAGGGCAGTAAAGCGCGCCCGCGCGCCCGGGCACGAAATCGGTGCGTGGTGGTTTGAAGCCCCTCCCTGCCGGGAGGGGTTGGGGTGGGTTGTCTTTCGCATCGGGAATGGGCCTTTTTCGCCATGAACTTCCGCGTCCCGATTTACGTCTTCCAGCACAAGAACGGGTACACCGCGCGCCCGCTGTTCTTCGGCGGCCCCGAGCGCACCGACGGGAACCTCAACCGGCTGCTCACGAAGCTCACCCGGGAGCTGGTCGAGCACCTCGAAGCGCTCGGCCGCAAGGAGCGGCACGACGAACTCGCGGCCTGGGCGTTCTGCCCGGCCGTCACCGCGCACCGCACCACCGTCGATGTCGAGTTGCGTCGCCGGGTCGCGCGCACCAAGTACCTCGTGCTGGCGTTCGACCACCTCGGCCGCCGGCTCGCGTTCACGCCCGCGGTGCCCGAGTTGTGGTTCGAGGTGCCCCGCGGCGAGCCCCTGGAGGACCGCGCACAGGCGGTTTACACGGAGCACTGGCGCGGGGTCGAGCGCGACGCCGACGTTGACGAGGAGGTGCGCCCCGAACTCGGCTCGCTGTCGGGCAAGGCGTGGGTCCAGGTGCTGGACCTGAGCGCCAGCGTGCCCGCGGTGGTGCCAAAGAAGCCGCCCGCCAACTTCCTGTCGCTCGGCGGCGGGGAAACGGGGGACGGCGCCACCGAGCTGCGCCGCGTCGGCCGGTGCCTCGACTGGCTGTACCCCGACGAACTCGACCGCGCCGTCCTGCGCGACCGCGAGGTGAACGAACTCCACCGGCTCCTGGAGCTGAGCGACCGGCGCCCGGTGCTGCTGTGCGGCCCCCGTTTGGTCGGCAAATCCGCCATCGTCCACGAGTGCGTGTACCGCCGCGTCGCGGAGCGCAAGGCGAACCAGCGGCAGTGGTTCAACACGTGGCTGGTGTCGCCGCAGCGGCTCATCTCGGGCATGTCATACGTGGGCCAGTGGGAGGGCCGGCTGCTCGCGATCCTGAAGCACGCCAAGAAGCGCGACCACGTGCTCTACTTCGACGACCTGCTCGGCCTGTTCCTCGCGGGCGTCACGAGCCAGTCGTCGCTCAGCGCCGCGGTGGTCCTGAAGCCGTACCTCGAGCGGCGCGACGTGCGGGTGCTCGCCGAGATCACCCCCGAAAGCCTGCGCGTGCTCCAGGAGCGGGACCGCGGGTTCAGCGACCTGTTCCACATCATCCCGGTGCGCCAGCCGACCGACGCCGACACGCTCCGCGTCCTGGTGGACCAGCAGCGCCGGCTCGAAGGCAAGCACGCCTGCGTGTTCGGGCTCGACGTGCTGCCCGCGGTCATCGACCAGCAGCGCCGCTACGACCGCACCGCGGCGTTCCCGGGCAAGGCCGCCGCGGTGCTGACGCGCCTGGCGGTGCGCGCCACCACGAACCCCGACGAACTCGCGGCGGAGGTGGGGGGCACCGCGACGCGCCCGGCCGACGGGTACGAGTTCCCGCCGCGCCCCGAGATCACCCGCGACGACGTGCTGAACGACTTCGCCGCCCGGAGCGGGCTGTCGCTCGCGTTCCTCGACCCGAAGCAGCGGCTGGACCGCGACGCCGTCCGGGACAAGCTCCAGGAACAGGTGATCGGCCAGCCCGACGCGGTGGACGCCCTCGCCGACGTGGTGAGCGTCGCCAAGGCGCGGCTGAACGACCCGGACCGGCCGCTCGCGGCGTTCCTGTTCCTCGGCCCCACGGGCGTCGGCAAGACGGAGTGCGCCAAGGCCATCGCCCGCACGCTGTTCGGCGATTCCGATCGGCTGCTGCGCTTCGACCTGAACGAGTACAACCAGCCCGGCGCCGCGGCGCGACTGGTCGGCACGTTCCAGCAGCCCGAGGGGCTGCTCACGAGCGCGATCCGCCGCCAGCCGTTCGCGGTGGTGCTGCTGGACGAGATCGAGAAGGCCGATCCCGAGGTGTTCGACCTGCTCCTGCAACTGCTGGGCGAGGGGCGGCTGACGGACTCGCTCGGCCGCACCGCGGACTTCACCTCCGCGCTCGTCCTCATGACCTCGAACCTGGGCGTGCGCGACGCCGAAGGGAACCTCGGGTTCGTGACCGAGGCGGACCGGTCGTTCGCGTACACGCGGGCGGCGGAGAAGTTCTTCCGGCCCGAGTTCTTCAACCGCCTGGACCGGGTGATCCCGTTCCGCAAGCTGTCGCGCGAGGAGATGGCGCGGATCGCCCGGCGGCTGGTGGGTGAGGTGCTCGCCCGCGAGGGCTTTAGCCAGCGGAAGTGTGTGCTGAACGTCGCCCCCGACGCGCTGGACCGCGTCATCCAGGCGGGCTACGATCCCGCACTCGGCGCCCGCGCCATGAAACGCGCGGTGGAGCGGGAACTGACGCAGCCCGCGGCCGCGCGGCTCGCGGCGCTCGCGGTGAACGACCTCACCATCGTAACAGTGCGCGCCGCGGCCGGCACACTGGCCGTTAATGTGCAAGCACCGGAATGGGCGGCCAAGCTCCCGCTCGACGAGCGCGCCGCCCGGCCGCTCCGGGACCGCATTTCGGCCGCATGGGACGCGCTCGACAAGGTGGACGAAGTGCTCGACGCCATCCGCCCCGGGACCGTTCTGACCGCCGGGCGGGTCACGCGCGACCACGAGCGATACTTCGCGCTGAAGGAGCTTGCGGACGCCATCGCCGGCACACTCGACGCCTACGAGGCCCGGCTCGAAGCCCGGCGCAACTCGTACCTCGAAGCGGCCCACCCGGAATCGACCGGGCGCCGCGCGCGGTACCGGTCGCTGAAGCCCCAGCTCGTCCGCCGGGACCACGACCTCACCCAGCCGCTGCGGTCGCTGGCCTCGGCCGAAGACATGGAGAGTGCCCTGCGCGAGCTGTTCGAGACGGCCGAGCCGCTGCCCGACGACCAGGACGTGTTCGACCTGGAGAACCGGCTCGCGCTGCTGAACCTGATGGTGTCGGCGCCGGTCGATGAGAGGCCGGTGTACCTGCTGGTCCGCGGGTTCCCGGAGGGCGAGCCGTGCCCCGGAGCGTTCGCGCTGCACGGCTGGTACCTGCGCACCTGGGCGGAAGGCCTGGGGCTGGAACTGGAGAACGTTCCAGTCGCGCCGGAACAGCGCGGAACGTTCGGTCTGCGGCTGAAAGGCTTGCACGCTCGCGCGCTGGCACAGGTCGAGGCCGGAACGCACCTGTTCCTGCCGAAGCACGGCGGGCCGGTGCCGGTGCGCGTGGACGTGCTCGACGAGTGGCCCAGCGCGGTGCCGGACCCGTTCGCGTTCGGCCCGATCCTGCGCGTGTACGCCGACGGCCAACCGGTCGCGGACCTGCGGACCGGGCTCATCTCGCCGCTGCCGTCGCGGGCCGAGTTCGCCGACGTGTTCCGAACGTTCGCCCTCGCCGCGCTGCCGCGGGCAACCAAGTAAAAAGGAGCAAGTTAAAAGGCAAAAAGAAGCAACTCGTGAGGCAGCCCGCCTTTCGTTTTGCCTTTTGCCTTCACACTTTTGCCTTATCGCCATGCCCACCGCACGCTACCACGCCCTGCTCTGTCGCGACGCCGCCGGCGGGCACTCCGCGATCGCGCTGGACCTCGGCACCACCGGGTTCGGCAAGACCGCCAACGACGCCCGCGACGACCTCAAGGAGTACCTGCGCTGGCTCCACCGCAAGGACCAGGATGTCGAGGCGCCGGACTTCGGCGAGCCCGAGCTGCGCTGGTTCACCGTCAGCGTGCGGCCCGAGTACAAGGGGAAGAACCGGCTCTACCCCACGGACGCCGAGGTGCCGGTGCGGGTGCCGTGCGTCGTCGGCACCCGCAAGAGCGGTCAGTTCGCCGCGGACCTGCCGCTGCTCGGGCTCCGGTTCGACTACCCCAACGGGACCGAACTCGAGAAGCTCGTCGAGCGGTACGTCTCACAGAAGCTCGAAGGGCTAACGCCGGAAGAAGTGGGCGCGTACCTGCCGCCGGTCGAGGCCGAGCTGCTCGAACTGGTCGTTCCCGTTCCGAAGGAACCGCCGGGCGGGCCGCTCACGGTCCCCCCGCCGCCCACGCTGGCGAAGGTGGCCGAACCGGTCGGCGACCGCGCGGTGCGCAAGGGCTACGCCCGCGCCTGGGGCCGCGAAGCCGACCTCGCCGCGCTCGTCCGGAAGCTGCACCACGAGAAGGCCAACGTGCTGCTCGTGGGCGACGCCGGGGTGGGCAAAACGACCCTCATGGTCGATGCGGTCCGGGAGGCCGAAAAGAAGGCGCTCGCGGAGGCCACCCGCGCACGCCTCGACGCCGACGAGCCGCGGGAGCAGAAGCGAAAGTTCTGGCTCACCTCTGCGGGGCGGATCATCGCCGGGATGCGGTACCTCGGGCAGTGGGAGGAGCGCGTCGAGGCGGTGATCGGGGAACTCGGCGAAATCAACGGCGTACTGTGCGCGGAACGGCTGCTGGAACTCGTGCGAACGGGCGGACTCGGCCCCACCGACAGCATCGCGGCGTTCCTGGTCCCGTACCTCGCCCGCGGCGAGCTGCGGATGATCGCCGAAGTCACGCCCGCCGAACTGGACGCGTGCCGGCGGCTCATGCCGGGCCTTCCCGACCTGTTCCAGATCGTCCGCGTCGAACCGTTCGACCGTGCCACGGCGCTGTCGGTCATCGACCGGCAGCTCGACGCGTCCGCGAGCGGCCCCGGGGTAGAGGTCGAGCGCGGGACCGGCGAGCGCATCGTCCGACTGTTCCGGCGGTTCATGCCCTACGCCGCGTTCCCGGGACCGGCGTCCGGGTTCGCGCGGCAGCTCGTGGACGAACACGTCCGGGAGGGCAAGAAGCCGGTCACCCCGACCGCGGTGGTGGACCGGTTCCGCCGGCAGACCGGGCTGCCGGAGCTGTTCCTGCGCGACGAGATCACGCTCCAGCGCGACGACGTGCGGAACTGGTTCCGGGCGCGCGTCATCGACCAGCCCGAGGCGTGCGAGGCCGCCACCAACGTCGTGATGACCGTGAAGGCGGGGCTGAACGACCCGAACCGGCCGCCCGCGGTGATGCTGTTCTGCGGCCCGACGGGGGTCGGCAAAACGCACATGGCTCAGGCGCTCGCCGACTACTTCTTCGGACACGGGGGAAGTAATTCGGAACGCGGAATTCGGAATGCGGAATTGCAGCAGGAAAACCAACGAAGCAGCGGTACCGCCTCTCCGCATTCCGAACCCAGAACTCCGCATTCCGCACGGGATCGGCGGTTGATCCGGCTGGACATGAGCGAGTACGGCGGGTTCGACGCGGTGTACCGGCTGCTCGGGCCGCCCCGCGGCGAGCCCGGCGAGCTGGTGAAGCGGGTGCGCCAGCAGCCGTTCAGCGTGCTGCTGCTGGACGAGATCGAGAAGGCGGCTGCGGACGTGTTCGACACGCTCATGGGCGTGTTCGATGAAGGCCGGCTGACGGACCAGTACGGCCGCGTCACCAACTTCCGCAGCACGATCATCATCATGACCTCGAACCTCGGGGCCGGGCAGTCGCGCGCGGTGGGGTTCGGTGCGGATTCGGGGGTGCGGTACCAGGACGCCGCAATGAAGTTCTTCCGCCCGGAGTTCTTCAACCGGATGGACGCCGTGGTGACGTTCCGGTCGCTGCTCCCGGCGTCCGTGCGGGCCATCACCCGGCGCGAACTGGAGTCCATTGCCGCCCGCGAGGGGCTGGTGCGCAGCGGAACCGCGGTGCGGTGGTCGGAGCGACTGGTGGAGCGCCTTGCCGAGGTGGGATTTGATCCGCGGTACGGGGCACGACCGCTCCAGCGCGCGATCGAGCGCGAGATAGTCGCCCCGCTCGCCCGGTGGCTGCTCGCGAACCCGATCACAGACGGGAAAGCGATCGCAGCCGACTGGCGCGACGGCGTGTGTGTGTTTTCGTAAGCACCGCGATGGTTCTGACAAATATGTCCGCTCAGCCCGGAGCATTCGTTTCACCCCGGAGAGGGTAAAGCCCCGTAATGGATCGTGGCACGTGGCAAACCACGCCCAGAATGTGAGAGCCAAGCCCCGGGCTTGTTTTTCTGAACAGCTGCATTGCTTTCCCCAACGGAACCAAGTAAAGTACTCAAACTTTAGTCTAGCAAAAGCCAGTTCATCACGAAGGCTCCGCCTTCAACCCTCAGGGTTGCGCCCTTGTAAGAGGGCGTTTCAGCGAGAGTGAAGTCACTTATCGCCGCCGCGCTCACGGGCGCGATCGTTTCCCTCGGGTCACTGGGGTACTGGGCGCTGGCTCGAACGTCCGCAAGCCCTGCGCCCCAGTCCGTCGAAGAGCCGGCACCCGTTGCCATCAACCCGCGCACACAGGCGGACCGACGCGGGCAGGTGTACATTTCAGAACAGATCATTAACTATGGTCGGATCGGACTACACGACACCCCATCCGGTTCATTCTTTGTGATTAACGAAAGCGATCGGACCATAACCCTTGATCAGCTCGTGAAAAGCTGCGGATGCACGTCCGCGGAACTCGGCAAACGCGAGATTCCGGCAGGGGGCCGAACGGAAGTGAAGTTTTCGGTCCGCGCGAGCGGGTTGCGCGGACCACGTGTGGAGAGCATCGGGGTAACATTTCTGAACGGCGAAGGGGAGATCTGTGGTCCGATCGTGGCTAAGGTGTTCTTTTCGCCCGCCGGGCTGCTCGACGTTGACCCCTCCGATGTGGTTCTGACAAAGGACAACCCGCGGGCCACCGTGACCGTGCGGTCCGAAGACCCAGAGGCGCTGAAAAAGGTACTCCGCGCCGAATCAAGGCACCCAGGAATCACGGTTGACGGCAGCCGATTGCCGGTTGTGACGTTGGAATTAAACGACCAGATGAACGAATCGGTGCTGAATACGGAGTGCTCCATCTACACAACCGTGATCGGCGAGGAGTTCATTCGCGTGGGCGTGCGAGTTCGAAAATAAAGGCGTCGAGTAATTTCGTACGTGTTACAACGAAGAGGTATCTTTGATGCGCAAGAGCTGTTTTGCGGTGGCGTTATTCGCTGCGGTTCTGGTATTAAGTGTTTCGGGGCGGATGACACTACGAGCCGGCTCGGGAACGGCCCCACCTACCCCGATCCCCGTTTGCGACGGGTCGATGAGCACCAAAGTTCAGTGCCCCATCTCCACGCTGTATCCGACCGTCAAACAAGCCACATCGTGCGACAACACTCCCGATGCAAGCGGTAACTGCCTCAATGTAGTTGCTTATAATATTGCTTATTTTGACTGCTATCCGGCCGGCACTTTCGTCATGCCCTCTCCTTCCGGCGGCAACAGCTACCGGTCGCTATGTACTGAACAAGGGAGTTACCTCGCACAATGCGCGATAACGAGAGCTTGCCTACCCACTCGGTTCATCAAACCAGATCTCACTGAAGGAGTAACCTGTAGCGGCGACCCTACCATATTATCCAAGATGCTCAAAGTTGACATGTACGCTCCAGACTGCGTGGCCATTGGTATAGCTGTGGTTCCATAGTAAAGAAGAGATCCCGTTCACGATAACGAAATTACGCTTAAGTCATCCTGAACAAGGGCTTTACGGCGTATAAACGAGGCCGCCACAAGCCCAGTGGCGACAAGCAGTTCCGTTATCGGAAACAGGATCTAATAAAATTAATCGAGCACATTTTTTTTTGAGGAGAGGCGTTAATGTTAGCGACGCTTGCGCTGCCAATCCTGACGGTGGTTTTGCATCAACAGGACTTGGGCGACATCGAAAAAATGCTCGCTCAGAAGCTGGAAATGAAGAGCGATTACGCCCTCCGCTTCCGCTTCGAGTCCCGGATGCCATCCGCGCCGGAGGGTTCGCGCCGCAAGTGGGCCTACACGGCAGCGATTTGGCGCTCCGGCGACAAGTTGCGGGTGGACGTATTCGACCGGGAAGCCGACCCGGCCGGTGATGAATCGAGCACCCGCGGACGGCACGTCACCTGTCGGAACTGCGAGCGCCAGAACTACCTGCTCGTTACGACTGTGCTACCTGGTGCGCCCAAGGTGACGCACCAGGTTGAGTTCCATGACCCGAAGACACAGCCGACGGACTATTTTGTAAACGATATGGACTGGCGACTTCTCGGCTTTTGCAATGCGAGACTGGCAGTTTACTCCAAGATCCCGATCGCGCAATCTTACCGCCAGTTGGTGGCAGACCCGTTGCTGAAAACGTCCGAGCAGAAGCGTAACGGCACGCCGTACTTGGTGACAACGATTGAGAAAAACAAGAACGAGGGTAGCATCTGGTTCGACGCTCGCACGCAGAGCGGTCCCGTGCTCCACACGTTCACCGGGGACGCATCAAAAAAAGGCGCGATGAAACACGTTACCGAGGTGAGTTGGCAGAAGACTGCCGGGGGCAACATGTACCCCGAAAAGATCAAGCATACGGAGCACACGGACGGCGCGCTCACTTACGAAGAAATTATCACCGTCCAGCATGCAGATTTTGACACCAAAATTGATCCCACGATCTTTACATTAGCTGGGCTGGATCTCAACGAGAACCAGCCGATCGGCTACCCGGACCTGACACCGGGCAAGTGGCCGATTTGGAAGGGTGGCCGCGCCGATCCTTCACTGAGCGCGTTTGCACAAGCACAAGCCGCCAGTGCGGCTCAGAATGGGGTCGTGGAGCCGGAACCGATCGCGCCCGTGGCCGCGTACCCGGTCCAAAGTAGCACGCCACTGATCGTGGGCCTTGTGTCCGGCGGCATGTCCGTGACCGCCCTCGGCCTCGCGGCCATTTATCGACGGCGGAAGGGATAATCATGCGATGCCCTCGTCGCCCGGGGTTCGGGCTGTTGGAACTGCTCGTGGTCGTGAGCATTTGCGCCCTGCTCCTGGGGTTGCTGCTGCCCGCCGTCCAGAAGGTGCGGGCGGCGGCAGCCCGCACCTCCTGCCAATCGAACTTGCGCCAGGTAGTGATCGCGGCTCACAACTATGAATCGACGACGGGCCAGTTGCCGCCCGCGTTCCGCTCGAAGGGAGCGGGCGTCGCCGCTCCGTACCTCCAGTGGCCCCTGCTGATCGCCTCGTACCTCGAACTGGACGCGAACAAGCGGATGGCGGACGAGGACTTCGGCCGATCGTCCGATCCCTTCCAGCCGTCCGCGCACCGCGGGGCGGCGCTACCGCTGAAGCCGTTCATGTGCCCGGCCGATCCGCGCGTCACCGTCCCGTGGGACGTGACGTTCCGGTACTCCCTGGCCAGGCCGTATGCCGTGCAGATGACCCAGCGGCTCGCGCTGAACTCGTACCTGGGGTGCGCGGGGGGAAGCGCCAAGCAACGGGATGGAGTGATGGTCTCCGAGGGCGGGGTGACGCTGGTCGGGATCGCGGACGGGACTTCGAATACCCTTGCGTTCGGTGAGCGACCGCCGCCCACGAACATGCTGCACGGCTGGCTGTACGTCGGGTGGGGGGTCGGTGGGTTCGGGGCGCTGGATTCCGTGGTCGGGGTGTCGGATTTGAACCCGTTTAAAAAGGGGTTTCCCGAGTTTGCCTGCGGACCTGGGCCATTTCGATATCAGCAACCGAACCTGAACGCGCAGCCCGATTGTGCGGTGCTCCAGTTCTGGTCGCTCCACGACGGGGGCGCGAACTTCGCGTTCGCGGACGGCAGCGTGCGGTTCCTCTCGTACTCGGCCAACAACGTGCTCCCGGCACTCGCAACCCGCGCCGGTGGTGAGGTAGCGGGCGTTCCGGATTGATGGCTGCTCGCGAACCCGATCACAGACGGGAAGGTGATCGCAGCCGACTGGCGCGACGGCGTGTGTGTGTTTTCGTAGCGCGGGCCGCACTCTTCAATCGGACTTCAGTAGCTTCAAGCTGGCGGCGGAAATCGAACGGTTGCTTCCCTGGGACCGCGGACGTCCCGTCCGCCGGTTGGCGCCGGGGGTCGCGTGGCGGCTGCCCGCTAAGCGTTCTCACCCCCAGAGCAACGGACGAAACGTCTGCGGCCCCAGGGAGGCACTCACCAACCGCGCACCTGTTCTCGCCTTGAGCTTGAAACGACTGGGTCGTCCTACCCGCTGTCACGTGTCGATATTGCACATTGGCAGGGCCTCATGGAGCTTCGCCACCCCCTCGTCCGTTACCTTCGTCCCGCGCAGCCAGATGGCGGTGAGATTCTTGAGTTTTGCGAGCTGCTTCAGCCCGGCGTCCGTCACGTCCGTGTAGTCCAAAACGATCTTGGTAAGATTATTGATCCCTGTCAGCTCTTTGAGCCCGGCGTCCGTCACATTCGTGTTACTCAAATCGAGGGTGTTAAGGCTCTTGAATGCTGCAAGTTCCTTCAGCCCGGCGTCCGTTATGTCCACGTCGTGTAGCAGGAGAGTGGTGAGGTTCTTGAGCGCGGCCAGCTCCCTCACCCCTTCCTTGGTCAGATCCACGCCGGACAGCATCAGCATGTCCAGGTCCTTGAGGCCCCCCAACTCTTTCAGATCCGCCCCCGTTAACTTCGGGACACGCAGGGAAAGGCTGCTGAGGTTCTTGAGCTTCCCCAGTTCCTTGATCCCGACACTTGTCACCTTCGACGAGCTGATGCCGACGTGGCGGAGCGTCTTGATCTCGGCCAGCCCTTTCAGATCCGCGTCCGTTACCCTCCGAAAACTTAAATCGACACCGACGACCTGACTTGGCGCGGTCCTGGTGCGTTCGACCTTTGCACCGATCTTTTCGAAGTACTTCGCGGCCTTGTCCTCGGCCTCGTCGGCACGCGCCGTCGCGGCCACGCAGAGCGCTGACACGGCAAACACGAGTGCGGGCGTCCTGAGCATCGGTTTCCTGGGTGAAGCGACAGAGGGGCGCAGACGCGCTCGGACCGTGAAGGGAGTGGTCCCGACGGCTTTTACCTCCCTGCGTCAGAGAGTGTCAAGTCGACCACGGGGAGGCGGGACGGCGCGGCGTGCCTCTTATCGCAGGGCGGCTCGGTGAGCTTCGTGTGTAGAAACGCCTGCCAGGCTGTGTACGCTATGAAGCAGGGTTTGACAGGATCAGACAGGACGGCAAACAATCGCAGCAAGCACGATTGATAATTGTCTCTTCGATCCTGTTCAATCCTGTTGATCCCGTCCGGCACACGCCCAGCGCCATGCCGGCGTGCCGCCTCACGAGCGCCTCGAACGCCGTTTGGTCGCCGTCGCGCGCAAACCGGCGGAGTAACTCGCGGTCGGTGTCAGCCTCGCAATCCGCCCCCACGGCCGCCCGGCCCAACAAGACGGTTCGGCTCACCCTCTTGGCATCCTCCCTGCGCACGGTTTCCTTACCGGGTGCATGTGCGCCGGCGGCCCTCTGTCTTCACTTATTCGCGGTTCAGTCGCAGCGGCGTTTCGCCCCAACGACTTGCGCGGATGTGGCGGCCACGCGCGAAGTGCCCGCCTTCAGCCAACGGACCGAACCAAGCACCTGTCCGAGATCGCTTGGCGCGGGAGCGCCGGCGGCCCGCATGGTTTAACACGTGGCCCGCCGACTACCCGAACCACCCACCTACCTGATGTCCATACGACCTAAACCACCGGCATTACTTCTCCTTCATCGTGCGGCGGATGAAGTCGAGTTGCAGCCGCGAGTAGTGCCCGCCGCCGATCCCGTGACGGGCTTGTGGGTACAGCATCAGCTCGAAGTCCTTCCCGGCCCGCTGAAGCGCGTCCACGAGTTGCACGCTGTTCTGCATATGGACGTTGTCGTCCATCATCCCGTGAACGATGAGGAGCTTCCCGGCGAGGTTCTTCGCCGCGGCCACACAACTCGACTTCGCGTACCCCTCCGGGTTCTCCTTCGGGGTGAGCATGTAGCGCTCGGTGTAGATGGAGTCGTACAGCTTCCAGTCCGTCACCGGCCCCGACGCGGTCCCGGCACTAAACGTTTTGGAGTGCGTCAGCGCGTACGCGGCCATGAACCCGCCGTAGCTGTGCCCGCTGATGCCGACCCGCTTGGCGTCGATGTACGGCTTCTCCGCGAGCCACGCCACCGCCTCTTCCAGGTCTTTGAGCTCCTGCACCCCGAGCTGCTTGTAGCACGCCCACGCCGACTTCGCCCCCTTCCCGCTCGCGCTCCGCGGGTCCACCCGGAAGGTGATGATGCCGGAGGTGCCGAGGGACTGCTCCATGACGCGCCCGCCGCCGAACTCGTCGCGCAGCGTGGGGCTGTGCGGGCCGGCGTAGGTGAACAGCCAGACCGGGTACTTCTTCTTCGGGTCGAAGTCCGGCGGGTAGGTGATCGCGCCTTCCAGCACGAACCCGTCCTTCAGCGCGATCTTCACCCGCTCGTACTTGCCGAACTTGAACTCGCCGCGCTCGCGCACCGGGTTGGTGTCGAGTTTGCGCACCACGCCCTTCCCCACCTCGCACAGGTTCGACTGGGTCGGCGTCATCGGGTCGCTGAACCGGTCCACGAAGAGCGCCCCCTCCGGTGCGAGCGCGACGCGGTGCGTTTTGCCCTTCTCCGTGAGCAACTCGGTGTCGGAGCCGAACGTCACGCGGCACAGGTCGGTGCCGGTGGGGCTGGTGAGCGCCGCGCTGAAGTAGACCGTTTTCTCCTTCGGGTCCACGCGCAGAACGTCCTTCACCTCCCAGTCGCCCTGGGTGACCGCCGCGAGCAGTTTACCCTCGGCGGAGTAGTGATACACGTGCTTCCAGCCGGTCCGCTCGCTGAGGAACAGGAAGGTGCCGTCCGGCAGCCAGCGCGGCTCGCCCGCGTCGTCCACCCACGCTTGCGTCGTCTCGCGGAAGAGCGTTTTGGGCTTCGCGGTCGGCGACTCCCACACCACGAAGTCGAGCCACGTCTGCGTGCGGTTCTGAACGTAGGCGAACACCGTGCCCGACTTGCCGCCCCAGCCCACGCGGGAGATCAGCGTCTCTTCGGGCTTGTAGGTGCCCAGGTCGAGGAAGGTCGGCTTCCCGCCGTCGGCACTCACCACACCGACCTTCACCAGCGGGTTCGGGTCGCCGGGCTTCGGGTACGCATAGCTCTCCAGCCGCCCGCCGACCGGTTGCAGGTCCACGAGGTTGAACTTCTTCACCGGGGCGTCGTCGAACCGCAGGAACGCGAGCTGTTTACCGTCCGGCGACCACCAGTAGGCCTTCCCGTTGCGGTTGAAGATCTCCTCCTCATACACCCAGTCGCCTTTGGCGTTGAACACCTCGCCGCCGCCGTCGGCGGTGAGTTTGTGCTCTTCGAGCGGCTTCTCCACGCTCACCGCGAAGAGGTTCGCCCCGCGAACGAACGCCACCCGCTTCCCGTCCGGAGAGAACGTCACGTGCTCCTTCGCGCCGTCGCTCTTGGTGAGCCGCGCCCCCGGGTTGCCGTCAAAGTACCCGATCCCGATGTCCGGCCCGATGTCGAACAGGAACGCGGCCCGGTCCGGGCTGGTGCGGAACGAGGTGCCCTTCGCGAGCCGGTCGCGGGTGGCGTTGTCGAGCCCTTTGACCGCGTCGAGCGAACTCTTGATCTTCGCCGGGTCGGTGAACGGCTCACCCTTGCCCGTCCGCGCCTTCACCTTCAGAAGCACCCCGTCCTTGACCTGTAAGAAGTGTTCACCGTCGATCCACGCCCCGGTGGTGAGCGGCGTGCCGGAGAACCCGAACGCGGACATCCCGCCGCGCCCCGTCAGTTGGGCGTCGGTGATCGGCTGGTTCGTGCGGCGCGCCTCCGGCAGCTTCGGCGCGGCGCCCAGGGCGAGCGGAACGGCGGCGGGGAGGCGCAGCACCGGGAAGTGCGTCTGGGCGCCGCCGACCGGCAGTTGCCCCCAGGTGGTCAGGCCGTCCTCGGAGCGCGGGTCGAGCAGGTACCCGGCCAGCGCGCCGAGCGGTTGCCCCGTCTTCACGACGATCGTGCCCGCCGGAACCCGGTGCGTCTCGCGGTCCCACCGACCGCTCACACTGGCCACGGTCGCGGACTGCGGTTGGCCCGTCTTCTCGACGCTCGTGACCAGCATCCGCTCCGCGTCCAGGTCCACGTCCTCGCGCAGCTCTTCGACCTGAATGCCGTGCCGCTGGAGCGTCTCGACCGCCGCGGCGCAGTCCGCGGGCACGAGGTACGCGAACGGCAGGTCCGTAAACTCGGTCGGCTCCACGCGGCCGGCGTAGTCGAGGTGGTACGCTTTGTGCGCGGCCGTCGCCACGCGCTTACCGTCCTTCTCGATTTCCTCGAAGCCCAGAACCTGCAACTTTTCCGGGAACGCTTCGGTCTTCGTCCGCACGGCGACCCGGGCGGGCTTTTCGAGCGCGACGAGTTTCGCCACGCCCTTGCGGTTCTCGGCCACCACCTCCAGGCACGCGGTCACGAACGCCCGCGTCGCGTCGATGCGCTCCTTGAACGTGGCGTAACTGTAGGACTCGCTCAGGATGCCGAGCCGCCCGCACAGCGCGAAGTACTGGATGCTGTACCGCGGCGTGGCCGGGTACGTCTCCCAGCGGGTGCGGTCGGGACTGAAGTTGCCGTAGGGCGCGATGTCGAACCCGGTCGCGTCCTTCACCTTCTTCGTCACTTCCGGGAACAGGGTGCCATCGGCCCACTTCGCGAGGTCGGACGACGAGGGGTAGCGCGGGCCGTCGTAGGTGAGTTTGAACCGGTGCTTGCTGCCGTTGGTGGTGTGGCAGTCGATCACCACCGCCGGGTTCCACTCGTTCACCAGCTTGATGAGCGCCCGGATCTCGGGCGACTCCAGCTTCACGAAGTCCCGGTTGAGGTCGAGCTTTTGTGCGTTGGCCCGGGTACCCGCGCCCTCAATGGGGCCGTTGTCGCCCAGGCGGTTCTTGGGGTCGATCTTCTCGTTCCCGTCGGCGTTCAGGTTCGGGACGAGCACGAGCACCAGGTTCTTCAGCAGCGGGTGGTCGGTGCGGTCCGTGAGGTCGCGGGCGAGGGCGAGTAGCGCCTCTTTGCCGTCCACCTCGCCGGCGTGAATGTTGGCGAACGCCAGCGCGACCAGCTTGCCCGACTTCTTCGCGTCCTCGGGGGTCGCGACCCGCGTGTCGGACAGCACGAGGTACGGCAGCTTGCGGCCCTCGTGCGAGGCGCCGAAGTAGCCGAGCCGGGCGACCGGGCCGCGCGCCGCGACCGCTTCGCAGAAGGCCACCACGTCCGCGCCGCGCGAGGTGGCCTTGTAATCGGTCTTCTCCGCGACCGTTTGTAGCGCCTGCGCGCGGGCAGCCGCCGGCGCCGCGAGTGCGGCCAGCAAGGCGAGGGTCCGGGTCATTGAAACGTTCTCCCGACTGGTGCGTGCTGAGAAGTGTACCGAACCGCGAGCTGTCGCGGAGGGCCGGGAGAGGTTCTCACGTTTTAGCGACCCGCAACGGCCCGGCGACGGGCGACGGCAGTCCAACGGAGAGGCGCAGTTCGCCCCAGAACCCGTTTCCCACTTGCGCTTTGCAGTTCATGAGTTACGGTTACAAGTGTTGCGTACTCCGTCGCGCGGGTTCCGATGTTCGAGGACGTGTCCCACCTGATCGCCGACAATCCGCCGGGGTTCCACTACGGCGCGGCCGTGGCGGACCTCGACCGCGGACGGCTCTCCTTCGTCGTCGCGGGGTTCGCGGGGCCGAACCGGTTGCTCTCGTGGTCCGGAGGGGCGCTGCGCGACGCCGCTCCGGCCGAGCTGGCCGACCCGGACGGGCCGGCCGTGGGGGTGGCGGCCGGCGACCTCGACGGCGACGGGCGGGAGGAGCTGTACGTCCTCAACTGCGATTCGTTCTCCGGAGCCAAGGCGGTCGCCGACCGGCTGTTCAAGCGCGGCCCGGACGGCACCTGGGAGGACCTGTTCGATTGGCCCGCGAACCGGGCGACGCGGAACCTGTCGTCGGGCCGGAGCGTCGCGGTGCTGGACCGGCGCGGGGTGGGCCGGTACGGGTTCTTCGTGGCGAGCCACGGGCGGCCGATGCGCCTGTACGAGCTGAACCCCGCCGGCACACTGGTCGATCTCGCGCCGGCGCTGGGGCTGGCGCGCATCGGGGGCGGGCGCGGGGCGCTAGCGTTGCCCCTCTTCGGCCCCCACGTCGATCTCTTCTGTGCGAACGAGCGCGGCCCCAACTTCGCCTTCCGCAACCTGGGCGGCGGCACGTTCGAGGAGCTCGCGGCGCCGCTCCGCTTGCGCGACTGCGAAGAGCACGCCCGCGGGCTCACCGCGTTCGACGCTGGCGGCGAGTTCGGCCTCGCCTGGGGCAACTGGGACGGCCCGCACCGCCTGATGGCGCGAGCCGGCGACCACTGGAAGGACTTCGCCACCCCCGGGTTCGCGTTCCCGTCGGCGGTGCGCACGGTGGTCGCGGCCGATTTCGACAACGACGGCAACGACGAGATCTTCATGAACCACCTGTGCGAGCCGAACCGCGTGTTCCGGGTGGCGAGCGGGTGGGCACAACCCGAATCCGGACCGGCGCCCGGCGTCACGATGCTCGACGCCGGCGCCGCCCTGGACCCCGACGGGTACGGCACCGGGGCGGCCGTTGCCGACATCGACGGGGACGGGGTGCTGGAACTGCTCGTTTCACGCGGCGAAAAGGCCGCACAGCCGCTGGGCGTGTTCAAAGCCCGGGCGGCGCACCCGAACTGGCTGCGGGTGCGGCCGTTAACGCGGTTCGGGGCGCCGGCCCGCGGGGCGGTCGTGCGTGCGGAGTACGCCGGCCGCGTGCGGGTGAAGGGGATCTGCGGCGGGAGCGGCTACTTGTGTCAGATGGAACCGGTCGCCCACTTCGGGTTGGGGGACGCGACCGCCGCGGAGCGCGTGACCGTGACGTGGCCGGACGGGGCCGCCGTGGTGCTGCTGAACCCCGGCGGCAACCGTGTGCTCACGGTGCCCTACCCGCGGGGGTGAAGTGAAATGCGGAGGCAGCCGCAGCCGGGCGTCCCATCTTCTGCGCGAAAATTTGTAGCCGGAGCTACCAGCGCAAGCACCCGAAGCATCAGCACGCGACCGTTCAGCAGTCGTCGGGGGCGCGCTCTCACTTTTTTCTCATTGGCGGCGACCTCTGGCAGCCAATTAACATCCCCACAATCGTGCGTAAACGCACGAAGTCGGACTTCTCCCCTGTTTCAATCTTTAGAAACGGGGAATGGTCTCCGAGTTCGCCCGGGATTCGGTTTCTCAACCTCGTCGTCACCATGACCGACGGACACGAACTCGCCATCGCTCTCCGCGCGGCGTACTTGGCCCTCCACCGTCGGTCGGAGGCGGCGTTTGCGGCACTCGGCGTCACCGCCGACCAGTTCGTCCTGCTGGCCGCGCTCGACCGGGGGGACGCCCTCACCCAGCGGGAGCTGGCGCGCCGCATGTCGTCCGACCCGAGCACCGTGCGGGCCATGCTCGTGCTGCTGGAACAGCGCGGGCTGGTCGGACGGGACGCGCACCCGACCGACGCTCGCGCGCGGACGGTGGCCCTCACGGCGGAGGGGAAGAGTGTGCTCCGGCAGCTCTGGGCCGCGGGCGAGTCGATCCGGGCGCAGATGCTCGGCGGGCTGCGGCCCGAAGAGGCGAGCACACTCGTCGCATTCTTGACCCGCGCCGCCCGGGGGCTGACCCCCGAAGCGGCACCCGGCCCCCCGATCTCTCACTCTCCCGAGGACCAACAATGAACGAACGGATCTGGGCACTCGCGGCGTGGGCCGCAGTGGCGTGCGCGGCCGTGCCGGCACTGGCGCAGCCGCCCGATGGCAAGCGGGACGCAGCCGCGGAGAAGCTCCTGGCGCCGCCGGAGGGGTACGACAAGAAGCGGGACGGGATCGAGCGGGGCAAGGTGGAAACGGTCGAGTACGACTCGAAGACCGTGGGCAACAAGCGGAAGATGCTGGTGTACACCCCGCCCGGGTACAAAAAGGACGGCTCGTACCCGGTGCTGTACCTGCTGCACGGCATCGGCGGCGACGAGACGGAGTGGAAGCGGGGCGGCGCGCCGGAAGTCATCCTCGACAACCTGTACGCGGACAAAAAGGCGACGCCCATGATCGTCGTCATGCCCAACGGCCGGGCCCAGCCGAACGACCGGGCGGAGGGGAACGTGTTCGCCCACGCCAAGGCGTTCGAGGCCTTCGAGGGCGACCTGCTCAAGGACGTGATCCCGTTCGTCGAGAGGACGTACCCGGTGAAGAAGGACCGGGAGGGCCGCGCGCTGGCCGGGCTGTCGATGGGCGGCGGGCAGTCGCTGAACTTCGGGCTGGGCAACCTGGACACGTTCGCGTGGGTCGGCGGGTTCTCCTCGGCGCCGAACACGAAGAAGCCGGGCGACCTCCTCAAGGACCCCGCCGACGCGGCCAAGAAGCTGAAGCTGCTGTACGTGGCGTGCGGCGACAAGGACGGGCTCTTGCGGGTGAGCGAGGGCGTCCACAAGATGCTCGACGAGAACAAGGTGCCGCACGTCTACCACGTGATCCCCGGCGGCGCGCACGACTTCAAGGTGTGGAAGAGCGACCTGTATCGCTTCGCGCAACTGGTGTTCCGCGGGCAGGAGAAGAAGGAGCCGCAGCCCGAGAAGAAGGCGCCGGGCGAGGGGCGGCCCGCCGCCACCAACACCGGCAACGCCGCCTACCCGCGGGTCCACGCCGACGGGCGGGTGACGTTCCAGTTGAGGGCGCCGGACGCCAAGAAGGTCCAGGTGTTCACCGGCTACGGGCTGGGCAGCGGCGGGCCGTGGGACATGACCCGCGGCGCCGACGGGGTCTGGGCGCTGACCTCGCCCCCGGTCGTCCCCGGGTTCCACTACTACGCGCTCGTCGTGGACGGCGTGCGGGTGAACGACCCCGGCAGCGACACCTTCTTCGGCACCGGCCGGCCGACGAGCGGGATCGAGATCCCGGAGGCGGGCGTCGACTTCTACCACGCCAAGGACGTGCCGCACGGCGAGGTCCGCTCGCGCTGGTACACGTCCAAGGTCACCGGCCAGACGCGGCACATCCTGGTGTACACCCCGCCCGGCTACGACGCCGACGCGAAGACGCGGTACCCGGTGCTGTACCTCCAGCACGGGGGCGGCGAGGACGAAACGGGCTGGGTCAGGCAGGGGCACATGAACTTCATCCTGGACAACCTGATCGCCGAGAAGAAGGCCGTGCCGATGATCGTGGTCATGGAAAAGGGGTACGCCACCCGCGCGGCGGGCGCGCCCCAGCCGGCCGGCCCCGGCAAGGGCGACCCCGGGGTGTTCGACGACGTGGTGACGAAGGACCTGGTCCCGATGATCGACGCGACGTACCGCACCAAAACCGAGCGCGAGTCGCGGGCCATCGCGGGGCTGTCGATGGGCGCCGGGCAGGCCTTACGGACCGGCCTGACGCACCTCGACACGTTCTCCGCAGTCGGCGCGTTCAGTGGGGTCGGTAAGGTGGACCTCAAGACATCGTTCGGCGGCGTGTTCGCCGACCCCGCCGCGTTCGACAAGAAGGTCGCCCTGCTGTACCTCCACTCGGGAGACGTCGGCCTGGACGAGGGCATCCACAAGAACGCCGAGGCGCTGTACGAGGGCCTCCGGACGGCCGGGGCCAAGAACGTGGCGTTCGGCGACAAGAAGGGCCTGGGGCACGAGTGGCAGACGTGGCGGTACGCCTTCCACGAGTTCGCCCCGCGGCTGTTCCAACCGACGAAGTGACCCGCGACGCTGCCGGGCTCACCCCGGCAGCGTCCGTGATTCCGGCTTGGCGAGCGGGTGCTGCTCTTTGCGCCCGTCGGCCACCACCGCAACCCACTCGGCCAGCCGCCGCCCCAGCAGCACGCAGCCGCTCTTCACCTCTTCGTCCCGCGGCTCGCGGGCGGCCACCGCCCCGTAGTGGCAGGTGGTGATCTTCCCCGCGTAGTCGGTAACGCCGAACACGAGGAAGCCGAAGTTCATCAGCACCATCTGGAGCGACTGGCACGCGATCTCGGCCCCGCCGCCCCACCCGCCGCTGGACGAGAACGCGCACGCCACCTTGCCGTCGACCTTGCCCCAGTGGTCGAACATGGTCTCGTCCCAGAACCGCTTCATCTTCCACGACAGCACGCCCATGTTGGTCGGACTGCCGACGGCCAGTCCGTCGCACCAGTACACATCTTCCGGAGCGGCGGCGTCCACCTCGCGCAGCCGGACCTCCGTCCCGGGGATCAGGGCCGCCCCGTCCGCAACCAAGCGGGCCATTGCCGCCGTGTTCCCGCTGGCCGAGTGGTACAGCACCAGGACTTTTCCCATCGACATCTCCCGACGGCGCCGGGCGGCACCGAACGTTACGGACCGATCATGCAGGCTTCGTTACAACGGAACGCGATATAAGGGGAATGGTATCGGCGGGGGCGGAACCGGCTGCAAGGGGCCGGACCGAGATCCGGCGGCTCGATCGACCGCGGCTGAGCGCGGGGCTTCTCCACGTTGCCCTTGCGGCCGGTGCTCCGGCGGTGACGATCCGATTCACGGCCGGGGGCCGAACTCTACGTCGCGACCGGTGAGGCTGTCTCGGACGGACGGGCCAAATAGACCGCATTCAGGCAAACCAACTCAACATCCTCCCGGTACAGCGAATCATCGCTGTCAGGGCTGGTCACCCGATCGAACACTTTTTGCAAATCGCGTGGCAGGTGTGAGCGCACGAAGGATCTCAGGTACCCGAAGTGATGGGTAAGAAAAGCGGCCGTGGACGAGTCGAAAGTTGCCGTCCGGTCGAACGGGTACGTGACCCGCCGGACCGACTTGAACCCGGCCTCTTTGAGCACTCCGCGGAGCCGCCGGGCCGGGGACATCTTCACCGCGTCGCCGTACTCCTGCTCGGTCGCCGCGCGGACCGCCAGCGGGAGCGCCGCTTCCAGTTCGACGGGCCAGGGCAGCAGCACACGATGGAACTCGTCCACTTCCAGAATCGCCACCACCCCGCCGGGCTTGACCACCCGGAACATCTCCCGGACGGCACGCTCGGGGTCCAAACTGATGAGGCTTTGCGCGCACCATATCAAGTCGAACGTGGCTCGCCCGAATGGGAGCTGGTAAGCGTCCGCCTTGAGCACCTCGGCCCCGACGCCGACAGCGTTTCGGGTACTCTGGAGGTACTCGTCGTTGGAATCAACGGCCGTCAACCGCCCGCGGAAGTGCTCCACGAGCCGGCGCGAGTAGAACCCGTTGCCGCAGGGCACGTCGAGCGCGCGCCCCCCGGCGGGGAGCGCGTCCACGATGCCGTACAGTTCGGCGCGGAACGCTTCATGAAACGATGACTGGTAGGCGTCGTAATCGGGAGTGTCTGACATTGCAGGGTGGGTAGAAGTAAAAAGCCCGGTACAGCGGCACCGGACCGGGAGGCGGTCAGGAGGAGTGCACGCGGTCAGAGCCCGCGACTTTAACGATCTTGTTGTAGCCCCCGAGGAGCATGAACGGGGCCACCCACTGGCTCACGAACTGCGCCCCCTCCTTGCGCCTGAGGCAGCGGAGCGTGAGCGCCCCGACGACCGACGCGCCGGCCGCCCAGAGAAACCAGTCGGAGGGCGCTTGCGCGGCATAATGCTCAATCCCGCGGGCTACACGGCCCTCGGACTGCTTCTCGGCCCCACGGGTCTGGACACGGCCGGTTGGGTAATTAACTGTTGCGGCTGCCATGATGATTCTCCCGTGTGTGAAGGCGGTGCCCCGTGGTGCGGAATAAGCAATAGGAGCAATCGCGGTGCCGGATGGCGTTTGCGGCCGTGGGGCGGTGGTTCCTGTCGAACATCCGGTGACGTGAGAGATGTGTTAACTGTTCCGGCGCGTGGATTGCGGGAATATGAGATTGACTTGCGCCGTTTCGTTACAGGGTGAATGGCCCCTTTTTGATGAGAGTTTTACCCGGTCGGCGGCCCAAGTAGGGAAGCAAGTTGGTCATGATGTGCGCCGGGGCTATCGGGCGCCCGTTCCAGGCGCTGGTCAGCCGACCTGACGAGCACCTCGCCCACACCGGCACGGCCCGGGGCCGCTCCGCCAGCTCGCGTGCCGAAAGATTCGCGCCCCACACCTGCTTGCCCAGCAGGGCTGGTTAAGTGGCGAGTTGTGCTCTTGAGGCCTGTTCCAAAAACGTTTTCGAGAATCAACAGGGCCTGCTGAGGGACGTAAACACGCGGAGCCGGCTCGCGATGTGTCCGCACGCCACTGACGCTGCGAGCCGGTGTCGGAGCGGCTCCGTGATCGGATTCCCGCGGCTGAGCAGAAGGACGCCCGCGTTGCTGTGCAGGTCCTCGGCCAAAACATCACCCACGATCAACTCGCCCACATGCACCTCGCGCACCTCCGGGCACACAGTCCGACACAGTACAGTTCGGAATGCAGACAGCACCTCGGGGTCGTACCGCCCAGGCGCGGCGCCTAGATGGCCTATCGCTTCGCGCTCAGGCAGCCCCCGCCCCAGAAGCGTGTCGAGCTGAAACGCAGCCGTGAGTATCCGCGCGCCGAACGGGATCGCCGGCCCGCACTTCTCCAACGTCGGCCCAGGCGGGGCATCGAACTCTTTGTCGAGGTATGCGATGATCTCCTGGACTACGTCCAAGCGTGGGATGTGCCTTAAAAGATGTCGGGTCGTTTCTGGAACCGCGTCAAGTTGGCTCTGAGCCTCCGGCGGGAGTGATGCGCCCCGGCTGGCGGCGCTCAGCACGGCTTCGGGCACCGCGACGCACCCAAGCTGAGACAGGACCGCGGCCACGTCCACCTGCCAGCTCCCGGCCTCGGGCATCTCGCCAGCGAGCCGGCGCACAAGACCCTGGACCCGCACGGCACGCCCAAACGCAAGTGGATTCGCCAGCGCTAGCACCTCGCCGAGCACCTGCACGCTCCCGCGCAGGGTGCGCTCGAGCAGCTCCCGCTCCGCGGTAACCAGGCGGTATTGGGCCGTCGCGCTGTCCAAGGCGCCGGTGAGCGCGTCGGTCGGGCATGGCTTCGTGAGAAACCTGAAGATACCTCCGCGGTTCACCGCCTCGATCGCGCTATGGAGGTCGGCGTAGCCGGTGAGCAGCACGCGCACCGTGTCGGGGTGGCGCTCCCGCACCCGCGCGAGGAACTGCGCCCCGTCCATGTTCGGCATCCGCATGTCGGACACCACGACCGCGAACGGGCCGCGCGCCGCGAGCACGTCGAGCCCCTCGGCCCCGCCGCCCGCGGTCTCGACCGAGTACGCCTTGCGCAACTGGCGCGTGAAACCGGCCAGCACGTTCGGCTCGTCGTCCACGAACAGAATCTTTTCGCTCACAGCCCCCCCCCCAAGTCCGCGGAGAGGGTCGCCCACGCCGGGAGCCGGTCGCCGAGCTCCAGCCGGTTCAGGTACGCGAGGTCCGGCCCGCCACCATCATCCGGGTACAGCAGCGACGCGGCGGCGTGTACCGCGGTGACCAGCCCGAACCGGTCCGCCGGCCTCCCCCCCGGGTTGTGGTGCCAGGCGACCGCCTCGACAATCGACGACGGCACCCCCCAGAGCCCGAGCAGGTACGCCCCGACGGTCGCGTGGGTGGCCCCGAACGCGTCGGCCTCGGCCGACACCAGCATGGCCCCGGCCTGGACCCGGCGGAGCACCTCCACGTACGCCGCCGGCTCGACGCAGGCCAGGATCAGGCGCCCGATGTCGTGGAGCGTGCCGGCCGCGGGGGCTAGCCCGCCCCACGCCGCGCGGGGCGCCTCGCGGTTCACGATCCGGGCCGCGAGCAGCGCCACCGACTCGCTGTGCGGCCACACGTCGCTCACGCTGAACGGGTGGATCGAGCGCGCGTCGAACGCGGTCAGTACCCCCTCCGCGAGGATCAGCGCGCGGACCATCTCGGCCCCGATCCGGGACACCGCCTCGAACGCGCAGTGGGTGGGCCGGGTGCTCCCGAACAGGGCCGAGTTGGCGAGCTGGATCAGCTTCGCGGACACCCCCGCGTCCCGGGCACAGATGTCGGCCAGTTCGGAGAGCGAGTAGTTCGGCTGCTCCAGCACCGCACGGATCCGGGCGTACAGGTCGGGCCGGCTCGGCACGCTCTGGAGCCGGCCGGCCAGGGCGCTCAGCCGGGGGCTCAGTAGCAGCCCGCGGAGGGCGAACGCCTGCTGGATGGCGACCCGCAGCTCGACCGGGTCGCACGGCTTGGTGAGCACCCGGTGCGCGAGCGAGGTGACCCGAACCATGGCCTCCCGTGTGCACTCCCCGCTGAGCACGATCCGGACCGTCTGCGGGTGCCGGGCGCGGACCTCGGCGAGCAGTTCGTCGCCGTTCATGCCGGGCATCCGCATGTCGGACACCACCACGTCCGCCGGCGCCTGATCCAGGGCCGCCAGCGCGGCCGGGCCGCCGGTGGCGAACCGCATGTCCCACTCGCGGCGGAACTCGCGGAGCGTGCGCCGCAGCCCGTCCAACACGTTCGGCTCGTCGTCCACGAACAGAACCTGCAAGCTCATGTGCCCCCCCCCGATGCGCTGGGCGAGCGGCCCCCGTCGCGCGTGCCGAGCAGCTCGGCCGAAGTCAGGCGGGTGCCGTCCCGCGGGAGCTGCACGATGAACGTGGTGCCCTTGCCCGCCTCGGTCTCGAACGTGACCGCCCCGCCGTGCTGCTTCACCACCACCGCGTGTGCGATGCTCAGCCCCTGCCCGGTGCCCTGTCCCACCGGCTTGGTGGTGAAGAACGGGTCGAAGACCCGGTTCCGGATGCCCTCGGGGATCCCGCACCCGGTGTCGGAGATGCGCACCTCGACCACGTTGCCCACGGCCCGCGTGCTGACGGTGACGAGCCCCTTCCGACCGCTCCCCCCGTGCGCATCCTTGACCGCGTGCGCGGCGTTCACCAGGAGGTTCAAAAACACCTGATTCAGCTCCCCGGGGAGCCCGTGGACTGGGGGCAAATCGGGGGCCAGGCGGGTCTCCACTTCGGCCACGTACTTCCACTCGTTGCGGGCCACGGTGATGACCGTCTCGAGCGCCCGGTTCAGGTCCAGGGGCACCTTCTCGACCGCCCCGGGGTGAGCGAACTCCTTCATCGCCTTAACGATCCGGGCCACGTGCCGGATCCCTTCCAGGGTCTGCCCCAGGGCACGCGGTGCCTCGGTCAGCAGGTAGTCCAGGTCGGCGTCCGCGGCGGCGGCGTCGGCGAGCGCCCGCGCCCCCGGGTCGTCGCCGGCGCTCCGGTACGCGACGATCACCCGGCTCAGGTCGCGGAGCGCGTCGCCGATGAACCCGGTGTTGTCGCCGATGTACTGAATCGGGGTGTTGATCTCGTGCGCGATCCCGGCCGCGAGTTGGCCCACCGACTCGAGCTTGTGCGCCCGCCGCAGCTCCTCCTCGAGCATCTTCCGCTCGGTCACGTCCTGACCCAGCACGAGGCACCCGCAGTGCTCGTTGCGCTCGGTGATCGGGTAGGCGGTCAGCGACAGCACCCGCTCCCGCCCGTTGGCGGCGAGCAGCAGGTCTTCGAGCTTGTGCTCGGTCGAGCCGCGGCACCCTTGGAGGAACCGCTCGCGGTCCCCGTCGCGGGCCCACCGGAACGGGCACGCCTCGAGGGCCCGGCCGACCACCTGGCCGGCGGTCGCCCCGAACACCGCGGCCGCGGTGTCGTTCCACCGGGTCACCCGGCCGGCCAAGTCGACCGAGATCAGGATCGAGGAGATCGCGTCGAGCAGCCGGTTGTTCTCGCGGTGCGAGGCGATCAACTGTTCCTCGGCGCGTTTCCGCTGGACGAACAGGGCGACCTGCCCTCCGACCGTGTCAAGCAGGCGCACCATCTCGGGGTCGGGCTCGCACTCGGCGCGACGCATGAGCTCCACCAGCCCGAGCACCTCGACCCCGAGCCGGAACGGGACCGCCAGCTTCCCGCGCACGTGCGGCGTGTCTTCCGACGCCGGCCGGGACCAGTACGCCCGGCCGGTGGCCCACACCACCCCGGGGAGCCCGCGCCCGCGCGCCGGGAGGGTCGCCCTCACCTCCTGGGCGAGAGCGGCTAGGTCCGGCCCGGCCCGGTGCCAGACGCCCAGGCAAGTCAACTCGTGACCGCCGCGGGTCGGCTCCCAGAACACCCCGAGGTCCCACCCGTTGAACTCGCAGATCGGGCGGAGCAACTTTTGCGCGGCCTCGGCCAGGCTCGCCGACGAGTCCAACGCGCAGCCGACAGCGTACTGGGTCCGGAGCCGGTTCTCGGCACGTTCGCGCTCGCGGATCGAGCGGTTGAGTTCCGCGTTCTCCTCGGCCAGGCGCGCGGCCCCGCTGGCCAGGAGCTCCATCACCATGAGCCGGAACTGGGCCGCGGCGGCCATCTCGGCCGCGAGCCACGGCGCGGACCGCCCCCGGACCGACTCCTTGAAGAGCTCGAAACTGGCCCGCGGCGTGAGCCGCGGGCCGTGCGGGCCGACCACCGTCGGCTTTTCGTACGGA
The DNA here is from genome assembly GCF_034097035.1 of Gemmata algarum. Lineage (NCBI taxonomy): Bacteria > Pseudomonadati > Planctomycetota > Planctomycetia > Gemmatales > Gemmataceae > Gemmata > Gemmata algarum. Next base: position 3,436 of record NZ_JAXBLV010000024.1, on the reverse strand, counting down.
TTCCCGGCCCACTCGACGGTGCGCACCCGCTCGGACCGGAACCAGTACATCCGGTTCCGCAGCCCGGCCCGCGACAGCGGCACCACCAGCACGCCGCTGGCGACCCGGGAGAACCCCGCCGCCGGCGGGTACTCGTGGGGCAGGCAGTCCGTGGCGAATAGCGGGTGGGTGAGGGACTCGAGCTCCTCACGCCCGGACAGCCAGTCGTCGAGCTCGTCGAGCTCGCGCTCCGTCGGGGTGTCCCCAACACGCCACCAGCGCCCCTGGTGGAACACCGCCGCCCCGTCCGAGCTGATCCCGTCGAGCAGGTTCGGGGAGCCCTCGGTGAGGGGCGACAAGCTCTCGACCGCAACAGCGCATGCTATCAAATGCTCGTGCGCTCGATCGATAGCCAGTCGGTACCCCAGGTACTCCCACTCGCCGACGGCGGTGTGCTGGAGGGAGACCACTTGGGCCAAGAACGCGCACGCGTCCCGGCACCGGGCCGACACATGGTGCGGCCCGGTGTAGTGGTGGCAGGCGATCAAGCCCCACACGTCCGGGCCGCTCCGGATCGGCATCGTCAGGGTCGCCGTCACCCCCATATTGCGCAGGTACTCGGTGTGCATCAAGGACACGCCGCGGAGCGCGCACGCGGTCATGTCTAAAGGCCCGCCGCCGTGCGGGTTCGTCAACGGTACCATCTCGGCGAGCGGCTCGGAAACGTCCGAGATCGGGCGCACCCACAACTTGCGGAACACCTCGCGGGCGGGCCGTGGGAAGTCGCTCGCCGGGAAGTGGAGCCCGAGCCAAGCGGTCAGGTCGGCCCGGCGGCTCTCGGCCAGTACCTCGCCGTTGCCGTCGGAATGGAATCGGTACACCATCACCCGATCGAACTTGGTGAGCCGGCGCACCTCCTCGGCCACCAGATCGCCGAACGCTTTCAGCGTCGGAGCCGATTGGAACAAGGTCAGCGCTTTTTTGATCGCGGCGACGTAGTCCGGTTCCGCCCCCGCGGAGCGGCCGGTGGCCTCGAACTCGATCACGGCCACCCCACCGGCGGTGTGCACGGTGGCGTCGAGCGCCCCCGCCGGCGCGGGGTGCGTAAACACGAAGTGAGGGCTACGCTCGGTCGATTCGTTCGCCAGTGTCGCTCGGACCGCGGCTTCGGCCGGTGCGCCGATTAGGTCGCTCACCGGAAGCCCGATCAGATTCCCCGCCGAGCGCCCGAGGATCCGATCCGTGTTCTCACTCGCCTGGAGGACCGTGAGGTCCGTCGGGCGCAGCGCCAGAAGCGCGCCGTGACCTTGGATGCACCCGGGGGTCTGGACCGGCTCGCTGTCGCAGTTCTGGACGGTCACCCCGTGCCGCTTGATGCTGTACGGCTGGCCGGCCCACGGTAACGATTCGGGCGAGTGGTACGGACTCACACTATGCCTCCTCGCTCGCACCACTGCCGCAACGTGACGAACGTGTCGCGCGCAGCAGCAACGACTCGGTCCTGGGTCGCTCCATCCCGCGCGTACCCAGTCAGAGTGGTGCCGAACGCGCGCCACATATCGCCGGTCCGCTCGCCGTACCCGTGGAAGAACCGGCACCCGGTCGCAGGGGTCAGCCTGAGTACGTCGCGTGCGTGCCGGCAAATGATTTGACCGCCGAGGGTTGCCCCCTCAAGCACATACAGGCACCCCAGCCCGTCTGCCGTGTGCGCGATGTGTGGTACGTCGGCACACAGAGGCAGTTCGGCACTTGCGCCCCCGAGCGCGCTGATATCTTCCGCGAGTAGGTGCGATTTGGTCCTGTCGTGCGGTGACAGACTAGGTTCTGACCAGTCGCCGAACTCGCAGATCACATTTTCGAGCGAACGATAGTATCCGTAAAAAATATCTAGAACTTTCCGATAATAGACGATATCTAGTGTTGCATTGAGAAGGTCGATCGCGCGCGCCGCGGCGCTGTGCTCGGCACGCGTCTCCTCCCTCAGCCGAACCAGTATCGAATTTGGCTCACACAGGGGCGATTTCATACGCGACCTCGCCTCAAATCAAAACGGGTTTCAACCGCAAACGACTGAAACATTAGTATTTTTTTGCCCAAACACAAGAAACAAAACGATAGCGACAAAATCGGCGGTTGCCCCGATAGGCCCTGCAGAGCGGAACACGCACGCCATATCGCAAAATTAAATTAACAAAAACTTTTTTCTTACATTAATTATACAGTAAAATAATATTTAATCATAATCACTATCACTTAACAGTTAACTTTTGCGACATTATCTTACTGCCGGCAAGTCAAGGTATGATGCAGGCTTATGTCGGGATTCCCTGACAAAAGGAGTATCGGTCAGCTTTTGCGTTTTTGCAAGGAGTTTCATTTAGAGTCAGTTCCATCGGATCACAGAGACCGCTTCTGGAGCCTTCGCTTGCACTGGAACCACTCGCCCCGGCGACGCGCCATCGGGTGTGGCGCGACTGGCAGCACCTTTCTGTACTTCACGCGGCCACGAGTGAGAGCTCGGTGGCGGGTACATCGGGTTGGAACTGGTGCAGGCGTTCCGCGGTTCGGGACTCGCGTCACGGTCGTCGAGCGGAACCAATCGCTCGTTCACCGCGAAGGCCCGGACGTGTCCGAAGCGATAGCGCAGCTGCTCGCGGGTGAGGGCAATGGTGTTTTGACCGGCACGGTCCTCGATCGGGCACCTCGGGCGAGTCGGTGCGTCTGCGGGGGAGGCAGGTCGGTTCGGCGGTCGAGATCGAAGGCTCGCATTTGCTGGTCGCGGCCGGGCGCACGCCGAACACGGACGGCTTCGGCCTCGAAACCGCAGGCATCGAACGCGACGCGCGCGACTTCGTGACGGTGAACGAGCGCCTCCAATCCAAGGCCGAAGGTGCGTGGGCGAGCGGCTGCGCGGGTCGCCCGCAGTTCACGCACATCGCGTTCGATGACTTCCGCATCGTCCGCGACAACATCCCCGGCGGCAATCGCACCACAACCGGGCGGCAGGTGCCGTCGTGCATGTGCACCGATCCCGAACTGGCTCGGATCGCTCTGAACGGGCACGCGGCGAAGGAACGCGGGTTCGACGACCGACTCGCAAAGATTCCTATGACGGCCGTGCCGCGCAGCCGAACACGTTCCGAAGAACGCGGGTCCCTCAAAGCGCTGGTCGCGACCGACGGTAGTCGCATTCTCGGCTTCACGACGTTCGGTGTGGGGCCGGCGAGGTGATGGCCCTCATGCAAACCGCAATGACCCCGAGGCCGTCCTGTACGAACCTCCGCGATATGGTTCTGACGCATCCGACGATCAGCGAAGGCCTCGTCGCACTTTAACCCGGCCCTGCCGAGCAGAGCGTGATCAAGCGAAAGGCTAGAAGTACGCGAGAAACAGACATGGCGTGTCTCCGTTCGGCCGGAGGCGAGGGGAGTTGCGTCCGAGAAATAGAAAAGCGGGG